>SUZQ01000042.1 GCA_015059875.1 Rikenellaceae bacterium
GCCAAGCGAAATGGCGGTACAATGAACACTTAATACATAAGTTTCATTGTGTTTAAACATTTCAAAACTATCGTGCACTGCCGCTATTACATTACTAGTATCTGAATTGTCTTTAACTCCTAACTGTGCATAACTTATATTACATACACATAGCGCCATAAAACTTAATAAAATCTTTTTCATATAGATATGTTTTTTGCCCACCAACCCCGAATAAGGCGTTATTATAAAAAGAAAGTGTGAGGTTGATTTCGTTTATCTTGTGATAGGTATTTGGCGTAACCCGAAAACAAATAAACAACTCCCCACACTTGAATAGTATGGGGTACACACCAAGAATGGTGCAATAGCCATAACTAAACAAGAAATGAGTGTAATTGCTTCCTTGTTTTCTTAAAATCGCCAAATTTTATCACAAAGGTTGCGAAAACACTTCCTATATGTACGCAATCCGAAGACTGCACCACAAAATTAGAAATTATTTTTATTTTCTGCAAAGGGGCGGGGAAATAATAAGAGGTTATTAGTGGTAGTTAGGGGTGGTTAGAGGTTTTTAGGGTATTGCCGACACGCTAACAACCCCTAATACCCTCTAATATCCCCTAACAACCTCTAAATTTTTGTCGGCAAAACCATTTCAACTTTTAACTTTTAATTTTAATTTTGCATTCTGAATTTTGCATTTTGCATTCAGTTATGGCAGGTTTCAAGTTTAAGCAGTTTGCTGTTGAGCAAGACGATGTGGCGATGAAGGTCGGCACGGATGGTGTATTGCTCGGTGCGTGGGCTGAGTGCGAGGGGGCAAGGCGCATCATCGATATCGGCACAGGTACGGGTGTTATTGCCCTGCAAATGGCGCAGCGCAACCCTACGGCGCAGGTGCAAGCGGTCGAGATTGACGAAACCGCAGCCCGCAGAGCAAGAGCCAATTTCGACAACTCCCCTTGGGCGGAGCGTATGCAAGTGGAGCAGACCGCTGTGCAGGAGTTCTCCCCAGCCGAAAAATTCGACCTTATAATCTCCAATCCGCCATATTTCGTGGATTCGTTGCTGCCGCCTGATGCGAAGCGTTCTACTGCTCGTCATACCCACGATCTTACCTTCGAGGAGTTGGATAGGTCGGTCGTGCGATTGCTTGCCGAAAACGGCAAATTTGTGCTGATTTTACCAGTGACAGAGTTTGAGAAATATCTGTCGCTCACGCAGTTGCATCTTGTCCGCCGTTGTGATATCTATCCGATAGAGGGTGGTGCGGTAAAGCGTGTTATGGGAGAGTTTGCAAAGCAAAAACCGACCGAAATATCGCACGAAAATATCGCTATCGAGCGAGGACAAAGGGGCGATTACACCGATGAATACCGCGACTTGACAAAAGATTTTTACCTTAAATTTTGATAATCAGATATAAAAACCGTAACTTAGTAGCCTAAAATATACATTATTATGAGAAAATTATTCGTTGTATTGGCTCTTGTTGGCATCATCGCCTCGGCAGCTGCTCAAAAGATAGACAAAGCAGGATTATACGATAATAAGGGTAATGCCATTCTTTGCGAGAAATCTCCTATTGTGGTAAGTGCCACTGTTCGTGTGACCACTGAACACTTTACTCCAGGAGTCTATGCCCGTTATGCGCAGAAGTATCTCGGCAAGAGAGCAACACTCTCAGAATATACAATTTCAGAGATTGTTGATGGTGACTTGGCATTTGGAGAGGCGCAAAAGTTGCCCGTTAAGGTAGAGTATGAGGACGCTATGACGCCACTCCCGATAAATAAAATTTCGACTGCGGTGCAGACTACCGAAGAGCAGGCGGCATCGACTGCCGAGATGATCTTCTCGTTGCGTAAGCATCGCCTTGATTTGATTACGGGCGAGGCGGGTGAGCATGTTTTCGGAGCTGGTTTGAAGGCGGCTTTGGATGAGATTGCTCGTATCGAGAAGGAGTGCCTCGATATGTTCTACGGCACGAAGAGCTATTCGGAGAGCCTGCATAGCTTCAGCGTAGTGATTGATTCTACCAAGAATGAGTATATGGTGTGCCGTTTCAGTGATAATGAGGGCGTTGTGGCTGCGGATAATCTCGCAGGAAAACCTGTTATTATCAAGATTGAAACCGAGCCACATAAGGACTATGATATTTTGAAATCTCTTGGCCCTAAGGATAAAACCTCTGCTGAGTATCTTGTTGTCCCTCAATCAAAAATTTTGCTTGTCAGCGAAACGCAGATGCTCGATTCGGTGGACTTCGTGTCGGAGATGTATGGTAAGAAGGTCGTAGCCCTTCCGATTAAAACCAAGAAATAATCATCGACTCAATGTTAGAACAAAAGAAGCGACTACTGCTCTATCGTCTTCGCAAGGAGATGAACGGGGCGGCACTTGACACTATGCGCTATTTTGGCGCGGACTACGAGCGTAACTATGGTGTGCAGATATACGCCATCCGCAACCTTGCGCGAGAGATTGGTACTGACCACGAGTTGGCGGAGTACTTCTATACGCAAAATATCCGTGAGGTACGACTTGTGGCGTTGTGGATAGCAGATGCAGAGCGTGTTGGTGTTGAGAATTTCGATTTTTGGGCAGAGGGAATTATCAATTCCGAGGTAGCTGAGCAGGCTTCGCACGCGCTTTTTAGCCGTATTCTGTGCATCGAGGAGTTGCTCACAGTGTGGTCGCGCTCCGAAAATACCCTGCTTGCATATTGCGCGCTTCTTGCAGCGGCTCGCAATGGCGGCGTGTCAAGTGAGATATCAATGGAGTCAATACTCTCGGCAGTTGCTCGTTTCGAGGATAATCGCCTTATCGCTCAGGGTGCTACAGCTTTGGCGATGCAGCTTGATGATGCGGCAGTAGGGGAGTTGCTAAATCGTTTGCCTAATGGCCCTACCGCAAATCTGCTCCGTGAGGAGATCGCGTGGCGCGTCGAGGCGTAAGAACGATTCGCTAACTCTGCAAAAACAAAATACCCTCCGATTGGAGGGTATTTCTTATTGTAGTTTGTGGTATACTACTTTGTCAAAGCCTTGAATACAATCTTTGGATGCTTGTAGTCTACCTCCCACATATTCATTACATGGCACGAGAAGTCCTTTGGCTTACCCTCCTTATCACCGCTGATGTTGATGATAATTGTTTCGAATGGAGGTACTTCAAATGTCTTTTTGCCAAATTTCAATGAGTAGTGAATTGATGTCGTATTTGTCAGCGCGTAAGTCGTCTTACCCTTATCGTTGCTTGAGAGGTATCTGTAGGTTACAGATGCCTTGAACAGATCCTGCAACAAGTCAGCTCTACCTGCGATGTTGCCTGAGCTATACGCCAGTGTCATTCCGTTCTCCAACGCCTTGCGAACAGCCTTCAACGAGTTCTCCTTTGCAAAGACGAATGTCATAGTACGGAAATATCCGTTAGCCTTGAAGGTACTTGTAAGACCGTGAACATCGGTACAACCGAGCATATATAGGTTTCTATCTACGCAGCGACGCATCGCCTTTGGGTAGAACCAAAAACCGTTCATAATCTCAACTCCATCGATCAAACCCTCGTCGAATGCTTGCTGCTCAAACTCGGTGATATCGCAACTCTTACGACTCCAACCTGGGTGGTTCTGGGTGATGAGTGCACCCTGCTTCTTTGCGTTACGCAACGACTGCATTGGATCAGTGTCGTAGATTGCGTTATTGTCGGTAGTAAACAGAGCGTTGAAGTGTCCGATCGTCTTTGGCTCGCGTGTAATTTCGCAACCTGGGATAATCAACAACCCTTTGCCATAACCCTTTGCCTCTTTCTGAGCGAGTTGTGTAGGAATATTGAGGTCTGCCATGATTCCTTGCTTGGTAGCTGGCTTGCGAATAACATTGTAATTAACAGCCTTCTTTGCAGTGCCTCCATTGTAGCCCTTCAAGAACTTGAGCATAGTTCTCTCGTGACGACGATACTCTACATGGTCGGTCAAGGCGAAGATATCCAGACCATCAAACCACGCCTCTTTAACGCGCTGCTCAGGAGTGAGGCTTGCGTCGGAGTAGACAGAGTGGCTGTGAAGGTCTGCCTTGTAGATATTCAAACCGTTTACCTTTGGAAGAATAATCTCGGTACGGCGACCAGCATTCTGAACGAATGTTATAGTCTCGGGAATCTTCTTCTGCGCTGCGGCATCAACGAAGCACAAGCTCGCCAATGCCAAAATCAAAAATAACTTTTTCATCTCTATTTATTAATTGTTAGTTTTACGATAGGGTGTTTCTCATCAACATGGTACATATTCTCTACCGAGAAGATAGGCTCTTTGCCAAACAGCGGAATAACAATAGTCTGAAATGCTGGCAACTGCCATACGCGACCATTGTGCTTCAGTGTGTAGTCGAATGAACTATGGTTGGTAATTGATATTTTTGCTCCATGTTTGCCCCCACCTGCAGCCTTTGCGCTAACCGACGCAAGGAAAAACTTCTTCAGCAAGGACTCCTCGCCGATGATGTAACCACCGCAGTAACCGAGAGTTTTCTGTGAGAGGAACGCTTTGCGCAGCGACTTCTCGCTCTTGTCCTTTGCAAAGATGAGCGTCATATCGCGGTAGAAGTTCTGCTTTCCGTAGATGCTTGCAGTCGTTGCGTGGATATCGGTAGCCGAAACCATATAGAGCTTCTTCTCTACTGCACGGCGAACAATTTCAGGATAGAAATCCTTGCCATTTGTAACCTCAATACCATCAATCAATCCCTCGGCGTAGATCTTCTTCTCGAACTCGGTGTAGTTGGTCGAAAGTCGCTCCCAGCCTGGGTGGTTGTGGGTGATGATTGCGCCCTGAGCGCGAGCGTTGCGGATTGCTTGTGCATCGTCTGTCGAGTAGATGATGTTGTTGTCGGTGGTAAAGAGTGCGCAATAGTGACCGATATGCTCAGGCTCACGCGAAATCTCTGTACCCTTGATGATAGTGAGCTCAGGGTAGCTCTTTGCAGCTTTGCGAGCCAACTCAACCGACAGGTTTAGGTCAGAAACGATACCACGCGAATCTGCGTGAACACCGCGCGAGCAACGAGTGTTAATCTGCTCAAATCCCTTCTTGTCTGGCGAGTAGCCCTTCAAGAACTTGAGCCAGGTGCGCTCCTGACGACGAGTCTCGATGTGGTCTGTGATAGCCAAGATATCCAAACCGTCAATCCAAGCCTCCTTTACGCGCTCCTCTGGCGAAACCTCGCCATCCGAGAAGATGGTGTGGACATGCAAATCTGCCGTGTAGCAGTTCAGACCATCGACAGATGGCAAGACAAAGTTTGTTCTTATGGGAGCATTGCTATACATCTTTTTCGATGCGTGTGCCCCTGGAACAGCGTATGTGCTTTGAATACCCAAGCCGAGTACAATTGCTACGGCTGAAATTAAAAATCTCTTCATTGTAAATATTGTTTATCAAATTATTTGTCTATTGTAATCTCAATATTAGGGTGCTTGTAGTCTACATGCCACATATTATCTACTCGGAATATTGGCGCATTATAGGCTCCTGTCTTCTTGTTCTTACCAAAGCTAACCAAAATCGACTTGAATGGCTCCAACTTGTAGACGCTCTTTCCACGACGGAGAAGATAGGTGATAGACGACATATTAGTCAGTTGGAAAGTTCTGTTACCCTTCTTAACATCCTCCTTTACCATTTGGCAATTTACAGCAGCGTTGAGGAACTCCTTGAGCCACATCTCTTCGCCAATCAAAGTGCCCTTTGCGTAGGCGAGTGTACGACGCTTCAAGATAGCATCCTTGATAGCCTTCTCGGTCAAATCCTTAGCAAAGATAAGAGTCATAGTACGGTGATATCCCGACGCAGCAAAGCGGTGTGATGTCAAGCCGTGCTCGTCGGTGTTTGCGAACATAGTCAACTTCTCGTCAGTGCAACGACGCACGATGTGTGGGTAGAATGTACCACCATTTACAACCTCTACACCATCAATCAAACCTGCGCTATATACCTTCTCGTGGAACTCAGTCTTGTCGCTGGTCTTACGACGCCAAGCTGGGTGGTTGTGAATAATGATACCGCCCTGCTTCTTAACCTTCTCGAAAGCCTTAGCCATATCTGGGTCGTAGAGAGTATTGAGATCATCTACGAAGAGAGCGTTGAAGTGTCCGTGTGTCTGTGCGTTACGGGCCATCTCACAACCCTTGATTAAGAGCATAGGGTAGCCCGAGCTTCGTAACTGTTTTGCAGCCTCCTCGTGGATAGCGTTAAAGTCTACTCGATGACCATTCTTCGCGCTTGCTTTGAGGTAAGGTGTAGGCTTGCCGTCTTCGTTGTACGGAGCCGTAACCTTTAAGAAATTCTGGATACCTCTCTGACCTTCGTAGTGGTCGGTGATAGAGATTACATCCAAACCATCCATCCAAGCCTCGCTTACACGACCTGCAGGGTTTACTCGACCATCCGAATAGGTGGTATGGATGTGGAAATCGCCCTTGTAGACATTGTAACCCTTTACTTGAGGCAAAATAATCTCGGTGCGGCGAGCACTAACCTCGTTGCTTAAGCGGGCAGAGTGTGGAATTTTTTTCTGCGCATCAGCATTGAAAATGCAAAGACTTGCTACAGCAAGCAATAAAATTACTCTTTTCATAATTTAAGATTTATTAGTTGTTATATGTTTTTTCTATTTGTCAATTTTGAACTCTATTACAGGGTGCTTGTAGTCGGCATGCCACATGTTGTCGATGCGGAACTTTGGCTGAACATACTCACCACTCTTCTTATCCTTACCGAGGGTAAATATCAGCGACTTGAAAGGCTCCAACTCGTAGATTAATTTTCCTCGACGAAGACGATAAGTGAAGGAGGTCATATTTGTGAAGGAAAAGGTGCGTACGCCACTCTTCTCATCTATCTTTAATATCTTGCAATCAACCGCAGCATTCAAAAAGTCGTCAAGCCACTTCTCCTCGCCCATCAGCTCTCCACCCGAATAGACAATGGTACGACGCTTCAAAAGAGCATCCTTTACCGCCTTTTCGGTCAACTCCTTCGCCATTACGATGGTCATAGTGCGGAAAAATCCCGTCGTTCCGTATCTGTGAGATGTAAATCCGTGCGAGTCGGTATTTCCAAGCATTATGTATTTATCCTTGATACAACGATCTAAAATTTGAGGGTAGAATGTAAAGCCGTTGGCAACCTCGTAGCCGTCAATTAAACCCTCTTTACGCACCTCTTCGTGCCATTCGGGATTCTTGCTTTCGATGTTCCCAGGGTGATTATGTATAACTATTCCGCCCTGCTTCTTTACATTTCGGAACGCCTCCTTAATGTCAAAGTTGTAAATCGAGTTCAGATCTTTAACGAATAGAGCATTGAAGTGTCCAAGTTTTTCGTTGTTGCGGGCCATCTCGCATCCCTTGACAATAAGCATATCATATCCTCGGCGACCTCTTACCCAGAGCGCCTCATCGTGAATGGCGTTGAAATCAATTTTTACACCCGGATCAGCTCCTTCGGCATTCTTTATTGACGAGTTCGGGAGAATGTATTTGTTTGGCTTGCCATCTTCGTTATAAGGGGCTGCTATCTTGAAGAATTTTTTAACTCCGCTATGATGCTCGTAGTGGTCGGTAATGGCGATAATGTCCAAACCGTCATACCAAGCCTCATCTACACGACCTGTGATCGATGCAGCACCGTCGGAATATGCGGTGTGAATGTGGAAGTCAGCCTTATAGCAGTTGAAACCTCTTACTTGTGGCAGAATAATCTCGGTTCGTCTATTTGCTATCTCGTTGCAAGTTCGCTGAGAGTGAGGAATCTTATTTTGCGCACCTGTACTTAAAATGCATAGACTTGCTGCAACAAGCAATAGAGCCAATCTTTTCATAATTTAAGATTTATTAGTTGTTTTTCAGCTTGATTCTATTTGTCAATTTTCACCTCTATGACTGGGTGTTTGTAGTCGGTCTGCCACATATTGTTTACAGTGAATTTCGGCTTACCAATCTTACCCGTCTTTGCGTTTGGTGAGTATGACATTGTTGTGGTCTTGAAAGGCTCTAATACATAGATAGTCTTGCCACGACGCAGGTGCAGTGTAATTGAGGAGTTATTCGTAAGTGTGTAGGTGTGAGAATCCCCCTTCTTTCCCGATTTCTTACTTGCAAGACGGCAATCTATGGCTGCGTTGAGGAACTCTGCGAGCCACTTCTCCTCTCCAATCAACTCGCCACCAGAGTAGGCGATAGTGCGTCGCTTCAACAGAGCCTCCTTAACAGCCTCTGTTGTCAACTCTTTCGCCAATACGAGCGTCATTGTGCGGTAGTAACCTGTATTACCATATCGATGCCCTGTCAATGCGTGCGCATCGGAGTTACCCAACATAAAGAGCTTCTTCTCAACACAACGATTGACCATTTGAGGGTAGTAGCGGAATCCGTTAGCAACCTCAATTCCATCAATCAATCCCGAATTGTAGACATCAGTGTGCCAATTAGTCTCGTACTTCTCGACATTTCCCGGATGGTTGTGAACAATCAAACCGCCCTGCTTCTTCACATTCTTGAACGCCTCTTTGAGGTCGAAATTGTAGATGGAGTTCAGATCATCCACGAATAGAGCATTGTAGTGTCCCAACTTCTCATTGTTACGAGCCATCTCGCAACCCTTAACGAGCAACAGACCATATCCCTTGCTACGGTTTGCCGACTCAGCCTCTTTGTGGATGGCGTTGAAATCGATCTTTAAGCCAGGGTCTTTGCCACTCTTTGGCATTTTTGTCGAGCCTGGAGGTACATAGGCTCTCGGCTTTTTGTTCTTGTTGTAAGGGGCAGTAACTTTGAAGAATCTTCTAACACCGCTATGGCTCTCAAGGTGGTCAGTAATAGCGATAATATCCAAACCATCGTACCACGCCTCAGCTACACGACCTGCAGGATTTACACTACCATCTGAGTATGTGGTGTGAATGTGGAAATCGGCTTTGTAGCATTTGAACCCCTTTACCTCTGGTAATATTATTGTGGTGCGTGCATTAGTTGCCCCCTTCAGGGTGTTGTGTACAACAGGAAGTTTCTTCTGTGCCACTGCTGTAGAGACTGCTAATGCAGCAGACAGAAACAGTATTAAAAACTTTTTCATAGTAGGGTAGTTTATTGGTTATCTTGTTTAGTCTATTTTCAACTCTACTACAGGATGTTTGTAGTCTACATGCCACATATTCTCAACAGTAAACTTTGGTCTGCCAACTTCTCCAGTGTTTTTGTTCGGAGTGTAGCTTGTGGTCAAAACCTTAAACGGCTCCAATTCGTAGATGGTTCCAGCGCGACGAAGGCGGAGTGTGATGGATGAGTTGTTTGTGAGGGTGTAGATGTGTGAGTTATGCTTCTTGCCACCTTCTGTGCTTGTTAATTGACAATCAACAGCCGCATTCACGAACGCCTTTAGCAACTTCTCCTCGCCCATAAGCTGACCGCCCGAATAGACGAGTGTACGACGCTTCAGGAGAGCTTCTTTGATCGCCTTCTCGGTGTTTTCCTTTGCGAGAATGATGGTCATTGTGCGGAAGAAGTCGAGATTCTTGTACTGGTCAGATGTAGGTCGGTGCGTGTCGCTGCCACCTGCCATAATGAGCTTCTCCTCGATACAACGACGAACAATTTTTGGATAGAAGGTCCAACCGTTTACAACCTCTACACCATCAATCAACCCCTCTTTGTATACCTCCTCGTGCCACTCGTTTTTGTCGGTGGTGTTGCGGCGGTAGGCTGGGTGGTTGTGGATAACGATACCGCCCTGCTTGTGTACATTGCGGAAAGTCTCCTTGGTGTCGATATTATAAAGACTCATAATGTCGGTAACGAAGAGTGCGTTGAAGTGTCCCTCCTTTACTGGATTGCGCGAAATCTCGACGCCCTTAATCAAAAGGATAGGCAGATTCTCCTTCTCTACACACTCCTTTGCCTCCTCGAATGTGGCGTTCAAGTCGCAGGTTATTCCTGGGTCTACGCCATCCTTCGGCATTCTTGCTGAGCCTGCTGGACGATATTTGTACGCCTTGCCGTCTTGGTTATATGGTGCGTGAGCGTTGAGCATATACTGCTCGTAACGGCGAGCCTCAAGGTGGTCAGTAATGGCGATGATGTCCAAACCGTCGTACCACGCTTCGCGAACGCGCTGACGAGGTGTGATGTCGCCATCCGAGTAGATGGTATGAACATGCAGATCGGCCTTGTAGCAGTTGAAACCATTAACTTTTGGCAATATAATCTCGGTGCGATTATATTTAGGGAAGTTGCAGGTACGGTGAGTGTCAGGTACCTTCGTTTGTGCATTAGCTGCGATGGAACATACGCCAGCAAATGCCAAAATTAGAAGAAACTTTTTCATTTTACGAGAGTTTAAGTTGTCAATAAAAAACAGAGTGCTATACCCGCAGTTGGGTATAGCACTCTGCTATAATAGATTATTTGTCGAGTTGCTTCGATGTGTACTTAACTTGCAAATTCATACCCTTTGGATGATCCTCGTCTGCAGTCCACAAGTTGAGGATGGCGAGTTTGAGGTCTTGTCCCTTTGCTACCTTGTACGATGCGCTGTGGAATGGTTGAAGCACCGCGCCTGCACCCTTCGCTCCACGGCGGAGAGTGAAAGGAATAGATGTTGTATTGGTGAGAACTACTGTGCGCTCGCCCTTCGACGAAACATATGCCACCTTCATCGAGATAGAGTTGTGGTAGAACTCCTCGATGAGTGATTTCTCACCCATTACATTGTCGTATGCGTAAGCCAAAGTACGATTCTTTTCAAGTGCCTTGCGAACCTCCTTCTCGTTCAGCTCCTTTGCAAGAACGAATGTACAAGTACGGAAGTAATCGCGCTTTGAAAATGCCGTAGCAGTAATAGCGTGAGTATCGGTAGCGGCAGCCATAAATAGCTTGTGGTCGATGCAACGCTTGATAAGTTTTGAACCAAAGCTACCGCCATTCACAATCTCAACACCGTCAATCAAACCAGCCTCGTAAATCTTCTTGTGAAAATCGTTCATATCAACAGTCTTGCGTCTCCATCCAGGGTGGTTGTGCATAATGAGTGCGCCCTGCTCCTTTGCGTTACGGATAGACTGCTCAGGGTCTGCATCGTAGATTGTATTTGCATCCTTGATAAAGAGAGCATTGTAGTGACCAATCTTGTCAGGGTGACGAGTAATCTCCACGCCAGGAATTACCAACATTCCCAAACGCTCGCCCGGCTTCTTAGCCTCCTCGTAAGGAACATTCAAATCTGCGAGGATACCATCCTTATCGGCAGCCTTGTGCGAAATCTTGTAATTCTTTGCCTCTGGCAATGTCTGGTGGTAGCCACGAGTTGCGCGAAGCATCTTCTGCTCGTAAGGGCGATACTCGATATGGTCTGTAATAGCGATGATATCCAAACCATCGTAGTAAGCCTCAGTTACGCGGCCCTTTGCCGAAACATCTCCATCCGAATAAATTGTGTGAACATGGAAATCTGCCTTGTAGATGTTGTATCCTTTCACCTGTGGCAGAATCATCTCGGCACGATGAATAGGACGCTTTGGAAGATAGCGCACATCGGGGTTTTTCTGTGCATAGAGTGGCGCAACAGCAACCAATAATGTTAGCAGAATGATTGAAAATCTTTTCATAATTTTTAGGTTTTTAATATTGTTTGTAGTTATACTAACTACAAAGATACAAAAAATGCCCGAAAGTTAAAACTTTCAGGCACTTTTTTTGATGAATTTATCAGACTACCAGTTCAAAATCTTGTGGAAGTCGTATGCCTCAGGGTTAGCTACATACTGCTTTGCAGCCTCGTAGTCAGCCTCTGTTACATAGTGCATTACATTGTTGATAACCTGCTGAATCTTGTCCGACTCGATGTTTACGAGGCGTGGTGGAATCTTGCCAGTTGTTGGATCCTGCAAATCCTTCAAGTAGAGTGGCGATACGAAACCATCCTGCGAGATGTAAACCATGCAGCCGGTCTTGCCCTCCGAGAAGAGCTTGTAAACACCCATACCAAGCTCCGAGCAGTAAACCAAGTCGTATGCGATAGGAGTCTGGCAACGAACCTCGTAACCAATCTCTACTGGACGCGACTTAACCTTGATGCCAAGCTCCTTCAACTTCTTCTCCAACATCTCGTTGAAGATGTGAGCCTTCGATACCTTACCAAGCTCAGGGTGACCGTGGTCGTCGTATGTGAAGTGAACACCCGACTTTGCAATCTCCTCATCCGAAAGAGCGTGGAATACACCCTCCGAAATCATTGCAACACCATAATCAACGCCCATCAACTTACGCTTGATAATCGACGAAACAACCAAGTTTACAATCTTCTCAACTGTAATTTCGGTCTTGTTGAACATCTCTGGAATAACAATCATAGGGTAGTGGCAAGCCGAGCCGATACCGAATGCAAGGTGACCTGCCGAACGGCCCATAGCTGCAACTACGAACCAGTTAGCCGAAGTGCGAGCGTCGTTGTATACGGCACGACCGATAACTGTACCACCCTCCTTTGCCGACTGGTAACCGAAAGTTGGCGAACCTGCTGGGAGTGGAAGGTCGTTGTCGATAGTCTTTGGAACATGGATGTTAGCGATAGGGTACTGCTTAGCCTCCAAGAACTTAGCGATGCGGTTAGCAGTCGAAGCGGTATCGTCACCACCTACAGTTACGAGCAACTTGATGTTGTTCTCGGTAAAGAACGAGAGGTTGAAGTTGTTCTCGAAATCAGCGTCAGTTGGCTTGAAACGGCTCATAGTGAGGTACGAACCTCCCTGATTGAAGATGAAGTCAGCCTTAAAGAAGTCCAAGTCCTCGTGGCGAGGGTTTGGATTGAACAAACCCGAATAACCGTGGTGCAAACCGATAACGCGATAACCCTTTGCAAGGAAAGTCTTGGCAACGCTACCTACAACGGTGTTCATACCTGGTGCAGGGCCGCCACCTGTAAGAATTGCAATAGCTTCTTTCATAGTGTTTTTATTGTTTTGAGTTAAAAATTGCTAAATTTTCGTCCAAAAGTACAAAATAAAACGGAAACAGAAAAGCGTAGAGAGTAAAATCTATAAAAATTTTAAGATTTTCTGTTACTCCTTCTCGAATAGCAGTACCGCTAAGTCGTATTGTCCCAAAGTTAGACGCTTGCCACCATTCGCTACTTTGGCATTGCCGAGCGTTGAATGCTCGACATAGCGGAATCCTGGAACCTCAAGTTTTGTTTTCAGAGTCTGCGCTTCGCGCAATTGATTAGCTACTACCACAGTCATCTTTTGACCATCATTGCTGAGGTATGCGCGAGCCTCGACCTCTTTGTTCGAGCAATCTATGCCCTTTGTATCCATATAGCGGCCACAGAGCAACATATCTTCATACCTCTCTTTGATGATGTTGGCCTCGTTGAGATATGCCTGATATATAGGGCATTTGTCAATTAAATCACGACAACGATATATCTCGATATCAATTCTCTGACCATCGAGAATGGTGTAGTTTACATGCCACTGCACATCTCTATCGTCGCGGTGTCCACGCTCCGAGAAGATAAATTCAGGGAAGGTGTAGCGGAAGAATCGCATCCAACGAGTCTTTGAATCCTTGTTTGAAGGGTGGCCGTGGGTGTATGCGACATACTGAGCCAATGCGTCAACCGTACTCTCCGTGCCGAGTGCGAACTCTGGAGCCTTGTCTATATAACGCTCGCGCAAAATCTCAAGCACTTGCATACGCTTCTGAATAGCAAATACATCTGGTATAGGGAACTCGCCACTTGCATCCCAATTTGCACTCTCGCGCTCAATAAAGCCGAGTTGGTCATAGAATACCGAACTTGCACCGAGCTGATATGCTCTATCTTGCATCTTTGCAAGCTCCTTGTTCCACTCTGGATTCATCATTGTTGCAACGGCAAATGTTCGACCTCCGTAGACATTCAGATAAGAGCCGTGTCCCGTAAATTTGTAACGCTCCAACATTGGCGCACCCGTAATATCGTGGCGGCAAACCTTCTCGCCCATACCACTCTTGTAGTAGCGACTTTCGCGGTCGATAAGTTTTCCGTTGTAGTATAGAAGAAGATGGCTACCATCCTCGCGATACTTGGCAATAGCCTCTTTCAGAGCTGCATCGCCACCCTGCGAGAGATCCTCCGAGTAGTCGGGATTTCCGTGGTCGTGACCTTCATTCCACCAACCAAAGAGGAATACGGTATTCGAATTTATGGTCTTATCTACATCCTTCAAACGGCCGTAGAGATCAGGATAGCGGAAGAGATACTCTCCGCACTGATGTTTGAATATTACTCGCTGCCACGAGCGCATCTTCTGCACCCACTCTGGAGCTGGCTTGTAGTCGAACCATTCGTTTGCCCACGCACGATACATATCGGCAGCATTGTGCCAAGTTCCAGCATACGGCGACACAACATTCGAATCGTTAGACCAAGAAGAGCCGCACACACAATGCGGATATTTGTAGAATCCAAGCTCCAAGATGTCAAACTTGCCATTGTCGCGCTTGTATACACGCAATCCGTGTGTAGTATCTTGGAAGGTCTTGTCGTGGCTACCAAAGTAGAGTCCCTGTTCTTCGCCCAAAAGTGCAAAGCAGTTCATAAATACACAGTATCCGTAGCGGATGTAATGCTCGTAGAAGTACTGCTCGGGACGGAAATAGTGCTTTGGCGAGATGTCGCAGATGGTCTTGATTGGATTGTCGTGCAACTTACCTCCTGCGTGAG
This sequence comes from Rikenellaceae bacterium, assembly GCA_015059875.1. Lineage (GTDB taxonomy): Bacteria > Bacteroidota > Bacteroidia > Bacteroidales > Rikenellaceae > Alistipes. The sequence goes on from SUZQ01000042.1 coordinate 14,744, forward strand.
CCGTAAAGAGCTTATGGTCGGCTGGTGCTTGAATGTCGCGAATTAGCGGATATTGCAACTCGCGGATAATGGTGTGAGGCTCGTTGTTGGCAATATCAGCCGCAAAACGCACTTTGTCCTCTTCGAGAATCACCTTCAAAGTGAGTGCGAACTTAATCTCCTTGCCGTGTGCCTTGACCGATGGATAGTTCAATATGATGCTATTCCCCTCTTGAGAAACCTCTACATTCTGCCCCTCGCCTAGCACTTGAATCTCCTCCTCGGCGTGAGTATCGTAGTAGATACGCCACAAATAGTCGCCTGAGGTCGAGACATACTCCTGCTTTGTAACTTCGTTTTTCAGCGAATATAACTTACCATCTTTGCCGATAGTAACGCTTATCTTCTCGTTGGCGAGAGTGATGCAATCTTCGGGCAGTGCAATCTGCTCCTGCACACCCATTTTGCATTCAGCGCAGGAGAATGCAAATAGAGTTGACATTGCAATAATAACTTTACTTAAGTGCTTCATATTGAATGGTTTTATTTTAGCCCAAAGATACAACTTTTTTTGGTATGCTATAACATTTTTGAGATAAAAATCCTATTACTCCTTTTCAAATAGCAATACAGCTAAGTCGTATTGTCCCAAAGTCAGACGCTTGCCACTACTCGATACTTTAGCATTGCCGAGAGTCGAGTGTTCTACATAGCGGAATCCCGGAACCGTAATCTCGCACTTCAAGCTCTGCTCCTCACGAAGCTGATTTGCCGCTACGATAGCCATACGCTTGCCATCTTGTGCCACAAATGCGTGCGCTGTAACCTTCTTGTTAGAGTTCTCGAAGCCTAAAACATCGTTGTAACGACCGTAGAGCAACATATCCTCGTACCTCTCTTTGATTATGTTTGCTTCGTTGAGATATGCCTGATATATAGGGCATTTGTCAATCAAATCACGACAACGATATATCTCGATATCAACTCTTTGACCATCGAGAATAGTGTTGTTTACATGCCACGATACATCCGTGTCATCTCTCTGTCCGCGATCGGTAAAGATTAATTCAGGGAAGGTGTATTTGAAGAAATTCATCCATCGGTTTGGCGTATCGTTTGCTGGGTATCCGTGCGTGTAGTCGCAATACTGAGCCAGCGCATCGACTGTTCCCTCAATGCCGAGTGCAAATTCCGGAGCTTTTGTCTTATAGCGATCACGAAGAAGTTTTACGCACTGCATACGCTTCTGAATGCCAAAGACATCTGGCACAGGGTATTCGCGACTCGTATCCCAGTTTGCACTCTCCTTCTCGATATAGCCCAATTGGTCGAAGAATACGCTTCGCGCACCGAGTGCATAGGCTCTATCTTGTAGTGCAAAGAGTACTTTGTTCCATTCGGGATTCATCATCGTTGCTACAGCAAATGTTCGTTGATCGTATTCGCCAAGCCAAGTACCCTGTCCAGTAAACTTGTATCGTTCCAAAATCTCGGAACCGGTATTGTCGTGGCGGCAAACCTTTGGGCCCATACCACTCTTGTAGAATCGACTCTCTCTATCAATTAGTTTGCCATTGTAATAGAGTAGAAGATGGCTGCCATCTGCTTGGTATTTTGAGATAGCCTCTTTCAATGCAGCATCACCTCCTTGCGAATAGTCGGGCGAATAGTCTGGGTTGCCATTATCCATACCCTCTGCCCACCAACCAAAAAGAAATACGGCATTTGAGTTTACGCTCTTATCAACATCCTTTAATCGACCATACAAATCGGGGTATTTGAAGAAATATTCGCCGTATTGGTGTTTGAAAATTACTCGCTGCCAACTACGCATTTTCTTTACCCACATAGGTGGCTCGCGGTGATCCCACCAAGTATCCACCCATCTGCGATAGATTTCCGATGCGGTGTGCCACGATCCTGTATATGGCGAAACTACATTAGCATCGCATCGCCACTCCTCCCCGCAAAAGCAGTGCGGATATTTGTAAAATCCCAACTCCAATGCGTCGAAATCGCCATTCTTACCCTTATAAACTCGCATTCCGTGCCAAGTATCCTGGAAGGAGTCGTCGTGGCTGCCAAGATATAGACCTTGCTTCTCGCCAAATAGACCAAAGCAATTCATAAAGACCTTATAACCATACTTTACATCGTATTGACGAAATATCTGTTCTGGCTTTTTATAAGGAGATGAAGCGAGAGTATTGATGCGCTTTACGGGATTCGGATATAGTCGTCCACCAGCCTCCGAAGTATAGAGTTGGTGGTCGGCAGGGGCTTGAATATCTCGTATAAGCGGATAGTGAATCTCTCGGATTACGGTATGTGGCTCACTGTTTACAATCTCTGATGCGAAACGCACTTTGTCCTCTTCGAGGATAACCTTCAGTGTAAGAGCAAACTCTATCTCCTTGCCGTGAGCCTTCACAGACGGATATTTCAAAACGATGGTACTGCCCTCCTGCGACACCTCTACACTCTGCTCCTCTCCCAAAACCTGAATCTCCTTTTCGTAGTGAGTGTCATAGTAGAGTCGCCACAAGTAGTCGCCCGCAGTTGAAGCGTATTCGTGATTTGTAATCTCATTTTTCAAAGAGTATAACTTTCCATCTTTGCCCACCACAACGCTCATCTTCTCGTTGGCGAGAGTGATGCAATCTTCGGGTAGAGAAGTTGTAGTCTGCTTGCCATTGTTACATTCGCTACACGAAATGGTCGATAGTGCCAAAACGGCAACTAAAAGTAGATTTAATCTCTTCATAGCAGTTTGTTAAAATGTTAGTTTCTGTTGAGGGTTGTTGTATATATTAATAATGTATGCGAGTTTTTTCACTGCGCGACGGACGGTGTAGGCAGTGCCTCCCTTTTCGCCCGTGAAGTAGGCTATAACTGCCGTAGAATTATCGACAAGATAGTTGTTGCGTAGAGCGTATACACTTGCAGAGTAGCGCGTAGCGAGGGTTATAACCTCGTCAGCTCCATGTGCTACTCGCTCGAAGAGCGCACGCTGCGACTCAGAGAAGCGTAGATGCATCCCCTCAAATGGTACAACCGCCACAACTTGCAACCCTTTCAATTCATCGCGCAATGAGAGTGCAACCTCCGCAGCTGCAAGGTCGAATCCCACTGCCATACCGCACAAAAAGGTGCGATAGCCACGCGCATACAGCTCCCTGATGGCGGTCTCCAACTCCTCGTTGCGACTGCCATCGTAGGTACGGTGTCCCGTAAAACAAGCGGTTATGTCTGCGTCGTATGCGATGATAGTTTCAATTTTTTTACACCACAAATATAGCGAAAAGGTTACAATTTTTGCAAAAAAATATCTATCTTTGTGCTATTGAAAAATTAACACCTAATAAATTAAAACTATTATGAAGAGATTACTTTTGATTCTTGTTTCGGCTCTCTTTGCTGCAGGAGCTACTGCGCAGGTTGTCGAGACTCCCGTAAAGGGCAAGACAGGCATTCGCCTCTACGACAAGTCGGTACGCCGTACCGAGATTATTTTACCTCAGATTAAGGGCTACAACTCTTACAAGGCGGATTTCCACATCCACACAATCTACTCGGATGGCGAAGTCACTCCTCGTGAGCGCGTTCGCGAGGCGTGGTACGACGGATTGGATATTATCGCTATCACCGACCACCTTGAGATTCGTACCTACGAGAAGTTTATGTTGAAGGCTCTTGCGCCATACAACAAGGACGGTAAGCCTTACACCTACGCAAATGCTGGTGCAGGTAATAAGAAGGATAAGGATGCTCCGATGTTGTCGAACCTCAATGCAGGTTACGAAGAGGCTCTCTTTATTATCAACAAGGAGGAGATTCCAATCATGGCTGTTCGCGGTACTGAGATTTGGCGTAATCCTCGCACTACGGGCGAGTACAATGCTATCTTCTTGAAGGATATTAACGCTATCTGCCATAAGGATCTTTTCGAGTGCTTCCGTCGCGTGAAGGAGCAGGGCGGATTTATAATCCACAACCACCCAGGATGGCGTCGTAAGACGATGGATAAGAGCGAGGATCAAGTTCGTGCATACGGCGAGAAGTGGGTTGATGCTATCGAGGTTGTAAATGGAACAACTCTCTATCCGCAGATGATTGATCGTTGCGTGAACGAGAATCTAACCATCACTGCAAGCACCGATGTTCACCGTCCATCGTCGCAAGTATGGGCGCGTGACTGCGGCATCTTCCGTACCCACACCATTATCTTTGCGAAGGAGAAGAGCGAGAAGGCTATCAAGGATGCGTTGAAGAAGCGTCGCACCATTGGTTACTCGGCAAATAACCTCATTGGCGAGGAGGTTTGGCTTGAGCAGTTCCTCAATTCGGCAGTTGATTGCAAGGTTGTAGCCGAGAACGAGAAGAAGGGACACCGTGCTTTCCAACTCACAAATACTTGCTCAATTCCGTTCCTTCTTCGTCGTGGTGGCACTGTATATGTGCTTAAACCATTCCAGTCGTTGCGCGTGAACTTTGGTAAGGATAAGAATAGCGGCAAGTATCGCAAGCCAGTATTCACAGTTGATAATATGTGGACCGTAGGCGACAAGCACCCTGTATTTACTCTCGAAATCGATAAATAAGATTGTTGATTCGGATAAAAATAGGTAATGATGCCAAAAGTGGCGCTTTTTAGATAATAAAAGATGGGCGAGAAACGGAGTATTTCTCGCCCTATTTTTTGCTTGCCTTTCCCTGATTACTTTGCAGAAAAAGATACCATTTCACAAAG
>SUZQ01000043.1 GCA_015059875.1 Rikenellaceae bacterium
GAGTGTCTTTACGATACCCGCAATCTTTTGTCCTGCATTACCCTGCAATGCCGAGATGACATTCTTAGCAGGCGACTGCAAGAGCGATACAATATCGCCAATGAGCTCCTCGCGGCTCTTGATGGTGCAAAGTGCGTCCAACTGGTTGTCACCAACATAAACGCAACCCTCTACCGATGCTGCCTTCAAAACTGGCTTGTCGCTCTTCTTGCGGAACTCCTTGATGAGGAGAGCCGGAGCCTTGCCAGTGTTTGCAAACATTACCGAAGTAGGGCCCTGCAACACTTTGAGCAACTCAGCATCCGCCAAATTCATCTTCTCGAGAGCCTTGCCGAGCAATGTGTTCTTAACAACAACCAACTTGATGTCGTTCTCGAAACACTTACGACGAAGCTGAGCAGTCTGCTCTGCGTTCAAAGCCTCGATATCAGTGATGTAGAAGTGAGGATACTCACCAAGTTGAGCAGCGATGTTCTCAATTACAAGTGCTTTTTCTTCCTTAGTCATCGTTTATCCTCCCTTTATTTGGTTTCTACTGATTTAGGATCAATCTGCACGCCCGGACTCATTGTAGTCGAAAGATAGATACTACGAACATAAGTACCCTTCGCAGCAGATGGTTTGAGTTTAAGAATCATTCCCATTACCTCCTTAGCATTGTCTTCAATCTGCTCTGGAGTGAACGAAATCTTACCGATAGAAGTGTGGATAATACCGAACTTATCAACCTTGAAGTCGATCTTTCCGGCCTTAACCTCTGTTACAGCCTTTCCAACCTCCATCGTAACGGTACCTGTCTTAGGGTTTGGCATCAAACCACGAGGACCGAGAATACGACCCAACGCACCAACCTTACCCATAACATTTGGAGTACAGATGATAACATCTACATCGGTCCAACCGCTTTTGATCTTATCAACATACTCGTCAAGACCTACATAATCAGCGCCTGCAGCCTGTGCCTCAGCCTCCTTCTCAGGTGTACACAATACGAGAACTCGTACGGTCTTACCTGTTCCGTGAGGAAGAGTTACCACGCCACGAACCATCTGATTAGCCTTACGAGGGTCTACGCCCAAGCGCACATCGATATCAACTGAAGCATCGAATTTCGTAAAGGTAATTTCCTTTAGAAGAGCAGCAGCCTCACCGAGTTTGTAAGCCTTATTGGCCTCTACCTTTGCGTAGGCAATCTTTTGATTTTTTGTCAATTTACTCATCTCTTTGTAACGAATTACATGTTAGGAAATTCACCAACTACGCTGATACCCATACTGCGTGCAGTACCGGCAACCATACGCATTGCAGCCTCCAAAGTGAAGCAATTCAAGTCAGGCATCTTATCCTTAGCGATCTCAGCTACCTGATCCCAGGTAACCTGACCAACCTTGGAACGGTTCGGCTGTGCCGAGCCAGACTTTACTTTTGCAGCCTCTTTGAGCTGAACGGCTACTGGTGGCTGTTTTACGACAAAATCAAACGATTTATCGCTATAAACTGTGATGATGACTGGAAGCACCTTTCCCGCCTTGTCCTGAGTACGAGCGTTGAATTGCTTACAGAAGTCCATGATGTTGACTCCCTTAGAACCCAAAGCCGGACCTACCGGTGGAGAAGGGTTGGCAGCACCACCTTTGATCTGCAACTTAATAAATGCAGCAACCTCTTTTGCCATAGTTTTCCTTGGTTTTTATTCTTTTTCTACTTGTGTAAAGCTCAACTCCACTGGAGTCTCGCGACCAAATACCTTCACAGAAACAACAAGTCTCCTTGCCTCATTGTTGACACTCTCAATAGTACCTTGGAAGCGTGAGAATGGGCCGTCTGTAACCTTTACAGCCTCGCCAACAACGAAAGGAATCTCTTGTTCCTCCTCCATCTCGTTCATTTCGTCTACACGACCGAGCATACGACTCACCTCCTGTGGATGAAGTGGCATAGCATTCAGCTTTCGACCGTCCTCTCGAGTTTCACCCAAGAAGCCGAGAACATGAGGGATATTGCGAATGATATATGGAATTTGTCCTTCAAATAATGCCTCTACAAGCACATAACCTGGATAAGAGGGTTTCTCCTTTGAAATCTTCTTTCCGTTACGAATTGTAAAGACCTTTTCAGTCGGGATAAGAACCTGTGATATATAATCCTCAAGGTGACTGCGACGAATCTCTATCTCAAGATACTCCTTCACCTTGTTCTCCTTGCCACCAATAGCACGGACTACATACCACTGTTTCTGGTTTTCGCTCATAACTTAAATAACGATTACCCTATTACTTCCTACTACAAATTACCCAAGAACTTGTAAACTACGCCCATCAAGCCCTCGAACGACATATCCATCGCCAACACTATCAAAGCGAAAATTAACGATGCAACCATTACGACCAAAGTCGAACTCTGCAACGAAGAGAAAGAAGGCCACGAAACCTTCTCCACAAGCTCCTTGTAAGAATCCTTAATATATCCCATTTCTTTTTCTCTTTTCAAATTTAGCAGGAGCAGAGAGATTCGAACTCCCATCAACGGTTTTGGAGACCGCTATTCTACCCTTGAACTATGCTCCTAAATAAGGGAGTGGCGAACCACTCCCGTTTATGTGGTGTTCGATTACTCGATTACCGCCAATACCTGACCTGCACCTACTGTACGGCCACCCTCACGGATTGCGAAACGAAGACCCTCGTTCAACGCAACAGGGTAGATCAACTCTACAGTGATAGTAACGTGGTCACCTGGCATAACCATCTCTACTCCCTCTGGCAACGATACCTCACCGGTAACATCCATTGTACGGAGGTAGAACTGAGGACGATACTTGTTGTGGAATGGAGTGTGACGACCACCCTCTTCCTTCTTCAATACATAAACCTCAGCAGTGAACTTAGTGTGAGGAGTGATCGAGCCTGGCTTAGCAACAACCATACCACGCTTAACATCCTTCTTATCGATACCACGAAGCAAGAGACCTACATTATCACCAGCCTCACCCTCATCGAGGAGCTTGCGGAACATCTCAACACCTGTACAAGTCGAGCTGAGCGACTTCTCACCCAAACCTACGATCTCAACTGGATCACCTACATGGATGATACCTGTCTCGATACGACCAGTTACTACAGTACCACGACCAGTGATCGAGAATACATCCTCAACTGGCATCAAGAATGGCTTCTCATTCTCACGCTGTGGGATTGGAATGTACTCATCAACTGCAGCCATCAACTCCATGATCTTCTCCTCCCACTGTGGCTCGCCATTGAGACCACCGAGAGCAGAACCGCGGATGATTGGGCAGTTCTCATCGAAGTCATACTTCGCCAAGAGCGACTGAACCTCCATCTCAACGAGGTCGAGCATCTCTGGATCGTCAACCATGTCGCACTTGTTCAAGAATACAACGATACGAGGAACATTCACCTGCTTTGCGAGAAGAACGTGCTCGTTAGTCTGAGGCATAGGACCATCAGTAGCAGCTACTACGAGGATTGCACCATCCATCTGAGCAGCACCAGTAACCATGTTCTTTACATAGTCAGCGTGACCTGGACAGTCTACGTGAGCATAGTGACGGTTTGCAGTCTGATACTCAACGTGTGCAGTGTTGATGGTGATACCACGCTCCTTCTCCTCTGGTGCGTTATCAATCGAGTCGAAAGAACGCAACTCCGAAAGACCTGCCTTAGCAAGAACGGTGGTGATAGCAGCAGTAAGAGTAGTCTTACCGTGGTCTACGTGTCCGATAGTACCGATGTTCACATGCGGTTTCGAACGCTCAAATTTTTCTTTTGCCATAGCTTTAAAATCTATTAATAGTTTGTTAAAAAGTTTTACCTTTATATCGTTAGTATTTAAGGTCTTATGTAGACACACGCAATGCCCCTTTGTTCAAAAGGTGCATTGCATATGTCATAACGAGAGCGGAAGACGAGGCTCAAACTCGCGACCCTTAGCTTGGAAGGCTAATGCTCTATCAACTGAGCTACTTCCGCATTGTACTTTAAGTTTGCGAAACAAAACTCCGTTGCCCGCTTTGTGGGAAGAGATGGATTCGAACCACCGAAGGTAAAAACCAGCAGATTTACAGTCTGCCCCATTTGGCCACTCTGGTATCTTCCCAAGTGATTGGTGCAGTATTAGAGCCGATGGAGGGATTCGAACCCCCGACCAGCTGATTACAAATCAGCTGCTCTGGCCAACTGAGCTACATCGGCATGTAGTCACCAATCGAGGTGCAAAGTAAACGAAAATTTTTCAAACCGCAAAATTTTAGCACAATTTTTTTTCGTTTTTTCAAAGACCCTTAATTTTCGCCCTTCAAAATCGCTATCGAAATTGGTTTAGGTCCGAAAATCGGTGCAAAGATAAGATAGTTTTATGAAAAATAAAACACTCTGGGCAAAAAATCTGCAAAAAGTTGATGTTTTTTTTCATATACGGCTATACCTATATATATAATACCTCTTTTTACAACTGTTTTTCTAAAAAAAACGAGAGCACCTCCGAAGAAAGGGAGATGCTCTCATCTTATACCGATACTTTCACAATCGGCTATCGTACCTTGAAGTCTGGATCGGCCTTCTGCGGAATTGGCATCGAGCTATAGTATCCCGACTCAAACTTCTCGCGAACCGCCTTGAAAGCATTGATTGTATACTCAACATCCTCCATAGTGTGAGCTGCGGTAGGTATTACACGCAAGATAATCTCACCCTTCGGAATTACAGGATAGATAACAATCGAGCAGAATACGCCATAGTTCTCGCGCAAATCAACGATAAGGTTTGTACCCTCCTCGTTTCCGCCCTTCATATAAACAGGGGTTACAGGCGACTGTGTCACTCCGATATCGAATCCGTTAGCCTTGAATCCCGACTGCAAAGCGCGAGTAATCTCCCACAACTTCTCCTGATATTCAGGGTGGTTGCGAATAAGCTCAAGACGCTTCAATGCACCGATAACCATTGGCATTGGCAACGACTTTGCGTAGAGCTGCGAACGCATATTGTAGCGGAAGAGATTGATCAACCAGCGTGGGCCAGAAACGAACGCACCGATACCAGCCATTGACTTTGCAAAGGTGTTGAAGAGGACATCCACGCCATCAACCACTCCAAAGTGAGCCGCTGTACCACGACCACCAGGGCCCATAGTACCGAATCCGTGAGCATCATCCACCAAGAGACGGAACGAGTACTCGCTCTTCAACTTAACAATAACATCGAGGAAACCAAGGTCGCCCTTCATTCCGAAAACACCCTCGGTAATCACGAGTACGCCACCACCCTGCTCCTCTGCGAGGTCTGTTGCGTGTTGCAACTGCTTACGGAGCGAAGCCTCGTCGTTGTGACCGTAGACAAAACGCTTGCCCTTGTGCATACGCAAGCCATCAATGATGCAGGCGTGAGCCTCGGCGTCATAGACAACAACATCGCGTGGAGTGAGAAGGCAATCGATAATCGAGATCATACCCTGATAACCGAAGTTCAAGAGGAAGGCATCCTCCTTGCCTACGAACTCCGCCAACTCGCGCTCGAGCTGCTCGTGGTACTTTGTCTGACCACTCATCATACGCGCACCCATTGGGGCTGCCATACCAAACTCTGCAGCACCAGCAGCATCAGCCTGACGCACTTCAGGGTGATTTGCAAGACCGAGGTAGTTGTTCAAGCTCCAGTTGAGCATCATCTTACCGCGAAAACGCATGTGAGGACCAATCTCGCCCTCCAACTTAGGAAATGCAAAATAGCCGTGAACAGCACTCATATACTGTCCAATAGGGCCACCAGCATTCTTCTCTAATCTATCAAAAATATCAACCATAGCTGTTATAATTTATATTCTGTAAAAATATCATTACAATTCACGCAAAGATAACATTTTTTTCATTGGAGTACTCCTCTAAATGTAGATAAGATTTATCATTTGAGCCAAATTAGGTATTTTTACCTACTAATAGAACAACCAAATTTGTATCAAAAAAGGTGGTTGCCACAAGACAACCACCAAAAGATTCCCAAAAGTTGTATAACAAGAGGAATTTCAAGGCTTGCGAAGCCTGAGAAACCGCAGCATACTTGGGCGTATGTGAGGATTTCGAAGGCGAGCGTAACGCCGAAATTACCTTGTTAGGCGACTTTTAGTATACAAGTTCGTCATCCTCCGTGCCGAAACCTGGCAAGAGAACACTATCGCCGTAGCCGCGCTCGGCAGCCACCACATAAATTTCAACTTCTGGAGCAGAATAGCTCAAAATATTCTTTTTCATAATCTTCAAAATCTTTTTGTTTAACTCTCCGCCATTGCGAGAGCCTAACAACTCTCACAATGACGATTTGTTATAACATTAATTAAAAAGTTAAACCATTCTGTCTGCTTACAATGTTGGCTTTACCGAGAGGAACTCGCATCCATCTGCTACAGCTGTAGCCTTTTCGACTGCTTCACCATAGATGTAGTTGTACCAATAGTCATTTACTGCTATTGCCTCCTCTTCAGCATCAGCAATATTACTACTTTCTCCAAGAGTGATTATCTGTTTCTCCAGTACTTCATCACCCTCAGCTGACACATCTTTTACCTGCTTAGTGCAAATTGTTCCACCGAGCTTGCAGTTGGAAGCCACAACAGTTTCGCTGCGACTTGTACCAGTAATCATACCCACCTTCGAGAATCCGATAGCCTCGATGTCGCAATATGATGATGCGCCGACAACATTTGTCTTGATGAGACCAACAAGACCACCGATATAGTGAGCTGTAGGAACTACGCCCGAGCATGTTACATTACCTGTATTTACGAAGTTGCTTCCTGTGAGAGTAGCTGCTGCCTTGGTGTTGTTGATAAGACCAACAAGACCTCCCATATAAATCGGCTGATCCTGCAACGATGTTGCATTAACGGCACCGGTATTCTTTACAATGCCGCTCCACTCCTTGCCACTTGGCGCAAACTCCTTGTTGCTGTGTCCAAAGACTCCTCCGACTACCAACCACGAATTATCAGAATTGAGAGTCTTGCCGCTACCCTTAACAGTGATATTACCACTATTGGCAATACCGATATTGTTGTTTGTAGCATCGCCAACAACTTGCAATGTGGTAGCAGTTGAAGCCATATTTGCAAAGATGCCACCTACATAAACAGCTCCACCACAATTGCTTCCGTCAACGCTGATATCTCCGCTATTTGTACAGTTCGAGAGTGTTACATGCTCCTTTGCATCCATAATTCTGCCGATTACGCCACCGCAAACCATGTTTGCATTCTCGTTGCTGCTTACCAAACCAAACTTGCCAACTGTGATATCGCCTGAATTGTGGCAATTCTTGCAGTTCAAACGAACACCACTCATAAATACGCCGCCAATTGCGATGGATGTCGGAGTAGAAGTGGTCGAGAACGAGATATTTCCGCTATTCGAGCAGTTTGTACGATTCGAAACGCCTGCGTGATGTGCCATCACACCACCTACATAAGCGTAGTATTCATCGCCAGCGGTAGGACCGCTGATATCAATAGCTGCGTGGTTCTCGGCATCGGTAAGATGGCTGTCGGCATCCGTAACGATTCCACCAACAACAAAGTTTGAGCTTGATGCCTTATGAGCAATGGTGATTGCCGCCTCCTTGTAGTTGTACAAGCGGGCTGCATTACCCTTGATGTAGCAGATTACGCCACCCACATTTGTCGATGCGCTTACACCATCCATTGTTCCTTCGAGCGTGATTGGGCCGTAGTTCTTCAAATCTGCGAAAATCTCCTTGCCCTCGGCAGTTGCTGCAAGCAACGACTGTCCCAAGCAACCACCGATATAGAGGCGACGGGTGTTTGTGCCATAGAAGCTGATTGCTCCGCGGTTGGTGATATTCTTCACTCCCTGGCCCGTCGAGACAGCTACACCACCCGTGATATAACCGTTATTGGCAACAATTGCGCCCTCCTTGAACTCAATATTGCCGCTATTCTCGCAGTTTGTAACCCACTTTGCGGTGTTTGTTACGATACCGGCAATGAGATAACCACTCTTCAACTGCTCGCCGGCCTCGATAGTGATATTTCCGCTGTTATCGCTGCTATCTACTGCGGTGTTACCCGTTGCAACACAACCTGCAATCATTGGATTGATGTTGTCAGCATTAACTGCATTCGCATATGATGCAGGCACATCGCCAATCTTTGCGAACTCCGCATCGCCCGTGATAGTGATATCGCCACTGTTATCAGCACCTACAATCTTGTTGGTGCCCAATGTTGCAAATACCCACGCTGTGTTTCCTGCGATGTATGTGTTGCCGTTGTAAGTTCCTGCAATCGAGATATCGCCACTGTTAGTACAGTTATCAACCGAGAACTTTGTACAACCAGCCATACCTCCGATATAGGCCGCTTTGCTAAATTCTGCGCTCTTATCGATATTGATAGCTCCGCTATTCACGCAGTCGACACACTTGTTTACCTCAGTTGACATCGAGTAGCCGAATGCGCCACCAACAAATACTCGTCCAACATGTGAACCCTTCACGGTGATAGTTCCGCTATTTGTCGAGCTCTTCGCGCAGATTACACTTCCAACAGTACCGCCCAACATCAAATCTCCTGTTGTAGAGAGGGATGCTACGGTAACAGAGCCGTTGTTGATACACTCCTTGACATGCGACTTGTTGTATCCTACAACACCACCGATATAGAAGTTCTTTTTAGTAGCCTCTGCTGTGGTAACACTTTGAACATCAACATTGACACTGTTTGTACAGCCACTTATTACCATTCCCTGCTCGCACGAGCCCAAAATGCCGCCGATAGCGCAAACGAAATCCAACGAAGGAACATTCTCGCAATTTACTACCAACTCACCACTTGCCGAGCAGTTGGTGAGAGCAGTTACGCCCTCTACGAGAGGCATCTCGCGTGCGATAGCACCGACATTTGGTTTTACGGTCTCGGTGATATTTACATCCACCAACTTCACATTCTCGATTGCAGCACTTGTCTCTTCAAACAATGGAGCAGTCAAACCCTTAATCTCGAAGTTACCACCATCGAAGGTGTGCGCGCCAAAGCCTACGATTGGGTTCCACTCAACGCCTGTCATATCGATATTGGCAGTCACTTGCGCCTTTTTGTGAGGGTAGAAGTTGGATGCGATAGATGCGAACTTAATCAAATCCTCCTTGGTTGCGATAACGAACACCTCGCCGTCACCCTCGTTAGCAGCGTATATGAACGGCGCGAACTCGCGAACAGTACCTGCATTGACTGGTTTTGCATCGCTGTCGAACTTCACGGTCATCTTGTCGTTTGCAGTGTGGAGAGTGATGACAAAAGTGCCGTAGCTACCTGCAGGAACAGCCACATAGATTGGAGTAGCCTCTGCGCCGAGCTTCAAGCCCTCGCCAAACGACAGTGTTACCTGATTTGTTGCATTGTCGTGTGCGGTAAGTGTGCCATTTGTGCAATCCAAATCGAAATTACCTGCGATGCTTCCACTCTCCGACTGTACGGTGAGGCTTGTCAAAGTTACGCCCTCGCCAATAGGAGCGAAACGAAGAACACCTGCAAGGTGGTTGAGCTGAATAGAGTGAGTCTCATCGCCCTCAGCTGGCGCGGTAGCGTAGCCATACATTGGGGCTGCACCACTACAGAAAGTACCCTCTACATAGCTCTGTGCTGCAAGGAAAGTTACAACCTGCAAACCCTCAGTCGCAGGGGTTACACCCTCAGCTGGTGCTGGATAAACAACATTGTAAGGATACTCCAATTCTGAGCCGAAAGAGAATGCTGTAACAGACGAGCCAGCCTCACTTGCTGTAAGAGCAGTTGAAGCAACTCCGTTTACTGCTACTTGGTCACCCTCGCTCCAATAGAGAGGATAGACACCGTCTGCCTTCTCGCCGAGCTGAGTACGCGACTCCTCAAGCGAAAATGCGATGGTTGTTTGACCGTTGCCGTTGTCAATCTTTATGGCAAGGTCCTCAGTTGTGTCGGTTGTACAGCCAACGACTGCCAACGCTACAACTGCCAAGAGAAATTTGAATAAGTTTTTCATCTTGTTTTTGTTTTTAATTAATTGATAGTTATAAATTTTATTTTAGTTAATTTGTTGTTTCTCTCTTTTGTAGGGGTTCTGGGGGTTTTAGGGGCATTAGGGGAAATTGAGAATTGAGAATTGAGAATTGAGAATTAACTACTCACTACTCGTTACTCACTACTCACTACTTAAAAGGCTCCCACTACAACCAACTGATACCCAATATATTAAACCTCAAAATCCCCCTCCCCGAAAAATCGGGGAGGGGATACTGCTATCCACAATTCACATTATAGCGCAAATATAGTGATTTTTTTGTGAAAAAACAACAATTCGCAGAGATTCTGTTGATTCTATCTATCTACAAAAAAGGTGGTTGCCGAAATCCGACAACCACCCAAAAATCAAGAGTCGTAAAATTAGTAGACAAGCTCGTCGTCCTCCGTGCCAAACCCTGGCAAGAGAACACTATCGCCGTAGCCTCTATCCACGACAACCTCGAAAATTTCAAAATCTGGTGTTATGTAACGCATATTCTTCTGCAATTAGATTGTTGGTTTAACCGAAAGGAATGAGCATCCATCTGCTACAGCTGTCGCCTCTTCAACTGCTGCGCCATAGATATACTCATAGAAGTTAGAGTCGCTAATCGCGGTATATTCAGGCACCAAGATAGGATCACCGCCATTTGCGTCCTCCTCTTTTGTAGTAGTACGAGCAATCTTTCCACCAAGCTCACACGACTGCGCCACAACAGCACCAGCGCGTGGCGAGCCTGTGATACCGCCCACATTTGCGTAGTAAGGAGCCTCGATATCGCAGTGATTCTTCGACGAGGTGATATTCGCAGCAACAGAACCTGCAATACCGCCTACATAACCTGCATACTTCGCGTCACTTGTGCCCGAAGTGATTGCACCCGAAACCTTGCCCACATTTACGCAGTTGGCAATAGCGGTAGCGATAGTCGATGACGATGCACCAACGATTCCGCCCACATACTGTGTTCCGCTCACGGCACCTTTATTATTGCTATACACAACCGCGATATCGCAGTTTGTGTGGTCCGCCTCGTAGATATGGCCGACGATACCTCCGGCATAACCATTCACCGTGCCGAGCAACTTAACCTCGCCCTCGTTCACATTGCAAGCCGATTCAGTGCCCTCGATTTTACACCAATCACGGACAATACCCACGATACCACCTACTGCACCTGCGTGAGCCGAGATAGTACCCTTGTTTGTACAACCCTTAATGGTCGGAACATATTGTCGTGCAGGAGTATTTGTCAAACCACCATACACCATACCGACAATACCTCCCGATGCGTTGCAATATGCAGTGTTATCCAACGAATTCGAGCCGTCGTACTGGTCGAACTGAACATTACCGCTATTCTCACAACCCGAGATTGTGATATCGGTACCCATGTGCGACTCGTTAGCCGAGGTCATGCTGGCACCGATACCGCCGATAAGACCACCGGCAAACGACTGGCTCGATTCCTTCGCCTTGGTTACACGGCTGATATCGCCACTGTTGCGGCTATTGGTCATCGAAATTACAGCTTCAAACTTGCTGGCTCCTGCCGACAACAAATCGCCAATAAGGCCACCCGCGCGGATATGGCGGATACCCGAAGTCTCAGCAACCGAGATATCGCCCGAGTTATTCCACGACGAGATTGTGATCTTCTGCGAAGTGAATTTATCGTTGAAGTTACGACCAAGGATTCCACCGACAGCGACATACATACCCTTGTTTGTGGCGTTCTCGATCTTGATTGCACCGCTATTCTTAACATCCGACATCGTGGCAGTGTTGATTGTTACCTCGCCCAAGACACCGCCGATAGCGATACACTTCAACGAGTCAGCCTGCGGCATATAGATTTCGCCCGTATTCTCCAACGAAGTGTACGAGGTTGCCAAGCCGGCTGTTGTGCTATAAATCTTACCTACAACACCACCTACATTCGAGCGATTTGCATAGTCACGGTCGGTACGATCGCCTTGAATCTTGCCCACTCCCGTCGTTGCAATCGAAGGCGAACCCTTGATTGTGATCTTACCCGAGTTCGAGCAGTTGGTTACGCTATGTGTGCCGTAGCCCACTACGCCACCAAGCTGCAAAACGCCATCAGCAGCCTCGCCGAGAGTGATGGCTCCACTATTGTCGCAACCATCGATTGCGCCCTTCGATCCATTCTGGAGACCGCAGACACCTCCGATAAAGAGTGGCAACTTGGCTTTGTTTGTAATGCCGTCGCAGTTGATTGCTCCATAGTTATCGCAATCGCTCAACTTTGCATTTTTACCCCATCCTACAACACCGCCGATAGCTTGCTGCATAACATTTACAACAGTAGTCGAAACGGTTACAGGGGCGTAATTCACGCTATTCTTGATACTATACTCGCCCGCATTTGGATAGAAGCATCCGCAGACACCTCCGATAGCAGGATAATAAGTTTCTTTAAGTCCCAGTTCATTGGTAACGATTACAGCACCCTTGTTGGTACCCTGCTCGCCATTCACACACTCGTCGAGCAAACCAACCTTCCAGCAGTAACCGATAACACCACCCATAAAGAATCGTGTCTTTTCGTTTTTACCATAGTTGGCAATAGTACCCGTATTCTTCAATTTCGAATAGACCGCACCTTCCGACTGGCTGGTTCCGATAACGCCACCGATATAGTTACGGCTTACGCACGACGCATTCTCGCCAAAAGTTACATCGCCATGATTCTCGCAAGAGGTAATAGTCATAGTTTTGTTGTAAACCGAACCAAACACACCACCCCAATATGCGTAGCTCGTTGCCGAGTCGATTGTAATATCGCCATGGTTGTAGCAGTAGGTAGCAGCAGACGGATAGAGATATCCGCAAACACCACCGAGGTTTGGCACATACATATCTGTCAACACCTCGATATCGGCATAGTTGGTCAAATTCTCCGCACTACCCTCTGTCAAGTATCCGCCGACAACACCAGCGATATATGGATTAAGCTTCGTATTTGGTTCTGTTTCGTTCCAGCTGATCTTAGCCGACTCGTTATTCACGCAGTTCTTCAAAACAGGAGCAGCTGCGCCCTCTTCGCCTGCGCCCAAATAAGCTACAACGCCACCAACGCACGGCTTAATCTGTGTGGTAGTAGCAGCCGAGATAGCCTTAATCTCAATCGATGCGTTATTCGCGCAGTTGGTGATGGTTGCGCCATACGCCTGACCGATCATTGGCGATACTGCAATCTCGGAGTCAGTAGTTGTTGTGCCCTTATATGTTGTTGCAACGACCAACTTACCCGATGTAACGCAGTTGTCAATCACGGCAACCTGCTCGGCAGTCGAGCGTACCACATTTGCCAAAGCACCAAAGATAGCAATATTATCCTCGACTGTGATGTCCATATTGAGCTTCACATTCTTGATTGTTCCACCATTAATGGTATTGAACAACGGAGCAGTTAAGCCCTTGATCTCAAAGCCCTTGTCGCTACCGCCATCGAATGTGATCGCTGGGAAACGATCAATTCCGTGCCAGCCCTCAACCTTCGACATATTGAGAGTTGCCGCTACGCGTACCGATGTTACCGAGCCGAGCAAACCAACTTCCGACATCTTCGCAAGGCGTACCAAATCAACCTCGTTCTCGATTACCAACTCACCACTTACAGGCTCGGCTGTTGCGTTTGCTACAAACTCAAACTCCGCAAACTCCTTAACAACACCGGCCTTTACTGGATGATTCTCGCTGTTGAAACGAACTACCATTGCATTGTTCTCCACCTCGTCAGTGAAGAGAGTGATGGTGTAGATACCATGCTCTCCCGCAGGAACAGCCACATAGATTGGGGTAGCCTCGTCAGCCTTGAGAGCCAAACCCTCGCCAAATAACACCGTAATAGTATTCGACGCATCCTCGTGAGCAGTCAAAGCACCATCCTTGCAGTTTACATCGAAGTTGCCCGCAATCTTGCCGTTTTCAGCAACTACGGTCATCGAAGCCAGAGTTTTGCTACCCTTAACAGCAAAACGGAGAACGCCTGCAAGATGATTGAGCTGAATAGCCGCAGCCTCCTCACCCTCGGCAGGAGCCGCTGCGTAGCCATACATCGGGGCTGTGCCGCTCTCGAATGTTCCTGCCGTGTAGTTCTGCGATGCAGGGAAGGTAACAGGGAACAAGCCCTCAGCCGAAGCCGTTACTCCCTCTGCAGGTGCAGGGTAAACGATGTTGTAAGGGGTAGTCAATTCGCCCTCGAAAGCGAATATTGCAGCCGACTGGCCATCGAACTCCTCGCCAAGAGCAGCCGATACTACGCCATTGATGGCAATCTTATCGCCCTTGCTCCAATAGAGAGGATAACCCTCCTCGCCCTTCGCGCCGAGATGGGTACGAGTACCATCCAACGAGAGGGTAATGGTTGTTAGACCATTGCCCTTATCAATGTTTGGAGCAAGGTCCTCAGTTGCGTCGGTTGTACAGCCTACGACTGCCAACGCAACAACTGCCAAGAGAATCTTAAGTAAATTTTTCATCTTGTTTTTGTTTTAATTAGTTAATAGTGGAAAATTTTATTGTAGTTAATTTATTGTATTGCGCTTTTGTGCATACCATCCACAAATGTAGTAATAATTTCTCATAGTACAATGATTTGTAACGGTTTTTATAAAATAAAAAAATGTGGTTGCCGAAATCCGACAACCACCAAAAGATTCCCAAAAGTTGTATAACAAGAGGAATTTCAAGGCTTGCGAAGCCTGAGAAACCGCAGCATACTTGAGCGTATGTGAGGATTTCGAAGGCGAGCGTAACCGACGCTACGGCGCGAGTGCAAAGAGTGTTTACACGCTTTGCCGAGCCGTGAGGAGGAAAAGCCCTTGCAAAGGGATTAACGCCGAAATTACCTTGTTAGGCGACTTTTAGTACACCAACTCGTCATCCTCTGTACCGAATCCTGGCAAGAGAACGCTATCGCCGTAGCCGCGCTCGGCAGCCACCACATAAACCTCAACCTCTGGAGCAGAATAGCTCAAAAATATCTTTTTCATAATTCTTCAAAATCTTTTTGTTTAACTCGTCGTCATTGTGGGAGTTGTTAGGCTCTCACAATGACGGTTTGTTATAACATTAATTAAAAAGTTAAACCATTCTGTCTGCTTACAATGTTGGCTTTACCGAGAGGAACGAGCAGCCGTCGTAGTTATCAACGCCTGTCCAATCTGTTGTGCCGCCATAGATGTAGTTATAGAAGTTGTCAGCAGTGATAGCCTGCCAATCAGGTGTTATGATAGGATCGCCGCCATTTGCATCCTCCTCAGAAACGGTAGTTGTTGCAATGCGACCGCCCAGCTTACAGTTCAAAGCTGCACGAACAGTGTTGGTTATAGAACCATCCTCTTCGGTCGTTACAACCACACGCGGCTGGCCCTTAATCATACCAATATTCTGATCGCCCAAGCCGATTGCCTCGATATCGCAATATGACTCTACGCCTGAAACAGAGCCGGTGCTGATACCTATAATACCTCCGATATGATAAGTCGAAGTCGAGTCCTTAGGGCGAACAACTGTAATTTTTCCTACATTCACACCACAAGTTATTGCGGCTGCACCCTCCGCAGTGATTCCGCCGACAGAGATGTTTCCATCTGCTCCAGCTGCACCCTTAACGGTGATATTACCCTTGTTTACAATATTCGACTTTGTGGTTATCTTAGCCGAAGGCGACGAGAAGATACCACCGATATACATACTAGTATTTGTCTTTGCCTTCTCGGTTACAATAACATCTCCCTCGTTGATCAAATTAGAGTAGGTGCTATTCATACCGTATGCATTGATAGCACCAAAGATGATACTATCATTCGATACTGCCGAAATGGTAATTGTGCCTCGGTTGATGATATTATCGTAGACATGTGTTTCAGTATTTGAGCCACGACCGAATACACCCGAAAGACGCAACTGCTCATCAGATGTACTATTGCAACTAATGTTGATATCTCCCTCGTTGATAAAGTTGGAAACATTTGATGTAAGGTAACCTACGCAGCCACCAAATACAAACGGCTCCTCATTCCACGAAGCATTTGGAATAGTCGACGAGAAATTAATTGTTGCATAGTTGTAGACTCCGTTGTGTGAACTCGAGAGATATCCTACAACACCACCCATAGCGGTAAAGCCATATTTCTTGGTGTACGATGCGGTAAACTTACCAGCAATAGTAACGGTTGCATCCTTGGCATTTGTAACATTGTTACTAGCTGCACCCATACCTGCAACACCTCCGATGCGGAAGAACGCGCAACCTTTTGTTGCCGAGCCATCGCCTACACCTGTCATATTGGTATCACCATAGTACGATACAAGAGCCTCGTTGGTTACATCGGTTATTTTATCCAATCGACCTCCAACACCTCCCATAACCAGACCTTTCAACTTGGCATCCTTTGTAATAGTTACAGGACACTTATTCACAGCACTTGAAGTACTACCTGCAAAACCCGCAATACCTCCTACATAGAGTACAGTGCCAATATTGCCACCAACCGAAATCGAAGCTCCCTCATTGGAGTGGCCTGCATTTGTCAAACCTTGTGTAGAGTAGCCGACAATACCACCAACACTATATCCGGCGTTGATTGTAGCATCTGCCGGCGAGAGAATATTGGCATTTACTGTCATTGTAGGATTGATAACCATAGCTGCGTTATTTGTCGACTTGGTTACAGGCTTAGAACTCTTGTATCCTACAATACCACCCACATTGTGTGTCTTTGCACAATTCGAGTTTGCGTAGATAGTACCATTGAGAGTAATGGTTGCAGCTGCTGAATTTGTACAGTTCTCCAAAGTGGACTGTGCCCATGCTACAATACCACCAACACCATGACGACCTGTTGAGCCCTCAGGCATAGTGTGGCTGATGGTAATAGGGGCATTGTTCGTCAAGTTTCTGACATAGTAGTTCGTGGCATCGCCCGTAGGTTTGTCAGTAGTACATTTTGAAGTAATACCGCCGCAGAGGAAACCTGATGCCGAAGCCTCTGCTGTTGTAGTAATAGCACCGTAGTTGTGGCAGTTGTCCAAATGGAAATAGATAGAGTCATTAGGAGCTCCGAGAACACCACCAATATATACACTTGTCATCTGTGCATTAAAGTTAATCGCACCGTAGTTCTCGCAGTCGTCGATGTTGTAAGCACTTACAAGTCCAGAAACACCTCCTATATATCCGCTTGAGTGTCTGTTGTTGACTGTTATAACGCCACGATTAACGCACTTATAGATATCGGAATAGCCAACAGATGAGACTCCTACACATCCGGCAACGCGAAGTGCTACAACCGCATCACCCTCTGCATCCGAACACTCAGAGAATGTAATATCTCCTTTGTTCTCACACTCCGAGATCTTGGCCTCACCCGTGAAATTCTTTGATTGAGCGTAGCCTACAACACCTCCAGTACAACCATAGACGGTATAGCTAGCAGTATTGGCAACCAGTTGGGTAACTGTAACATCAACCTCATTCACACACTTCTCGATACCGGAGTTCAGAGTATAACCAATCAAGCCACCAACCGAGAACTCCTGATCGCCGTTAGCCACCTTCTCATAGTTAGGGCAATTAACAGTGATAGTACCCGTTGCCGAGCAGTTCACAACGCTTGGAATTGTATTATTTTCTGCACCAATTACTCGACGAGCAATCGCGCCTACATTTGGAGTAACGGTCTCAACGATAGCAACATCCACCAAAGCCAAATTCTCAATATGTCCATTTACAACATTGAACAATGGAGCCGACAAACCTTTGATGTAGTAGCCTGCATCCTTGCCACCATCCAAATAGTGGTTAAACTCCGCAATTGGAGTCCACTCCACGCCTGTCATATCGATCTGACCGACTACGCGAACGGTGGTGTATGCGTCGAATGATGTAACATCTTGTGCAAAGCGAATCAAATCCTCCTTTGTTTCGATAAGGTAATCGCTGCTTGTGTCAATTGTGTGAGTAAACTCCTTGAATTCACGAACAATACCAGCCTTGATTGGCTTTGCAGAGCTGTCGAACATCACAGTCATCTTCTCTTTCGGATTAGAGGTGTTAAGAGTGATTGATACCACTCCGTGATCGCCAGCAGGGAGAGTGATGTAGATATTTGACGCCTTGTCAGCACTCAACTTCAAGCCATCCTCAAATGACATCATAATACTATTCGTTGCATCCTCGTGAGCTATCAAAGCTCCGTTCGAGCAATCAACATCGAAGTTACCAGCAATTTTGCTATTCTCCGCCTCAACAGATATGGATCGAAGCGTTGTGTTGCCCTTAACAGCCAAACGAAGAACGCCTGAGAGGTGTCCAATCTGAACTGCTCCCGTATCACTACCGTCAGCCGACTCTTCAGTACAACCATACAACGGAGCTGCGCCATCTGCGAAAGTTCCCTCCACATACTTCTGCACTGCAGGGAAAGTTACAGGATACAATCCCTCTGTCGATGCAGTTACGCCCTCAGCAGGTGCAGGGTAGACTACATTGTAAGGAGCTGTAAGCTCGCCATCGAAAGTGAAGGTTGCAGCAACTTGTCCATCCGCCTCCTCGCCGAGAGGTGCTGAAGCTACACCATTGATTGCAATCTGGTCACCCGCACTCCAGTAGAGAGGATAACCCTCCTCGCCCTTTGCACCGAGATGGGTACGAGTACCATCCAATGATAGGGTAACAGCAGTTTGACCGCTAACCTTGTCAATCTTTACAGCAAGGTCATCAGTTGTATCGGTTGTACAGCCTACGACTGCCAACGCTACAACTGCCAAGAGAATCTTGAATAAGTTTTTCATCTTGTTTTTGTTTTAATTAGTTAATAGTTATAGTGTTATTGTTGGTTATTTTGTTGTCTCTTTTTTTTCTATAGGGGCTCTGGGGGTTTTAGGGGCGTTAGGGGAAATTGAGA
>SUZQ01000044.1 GCA_015059875.1 Rikenellaceae bacterium
ACAAGTTTTTTAGACACTCCCAATTTTGTCAGAAGTTGTATAACAAGAGGGATTTCAAGGCTTGCGAAGCCCGAAAAAGCGGAGTTTACTCGGCGTAAATGAGCATTTTGAGGGCAAGCATAACGCTGAAATCACCTTGTTAGACAGCTTCATTATTTATATAAGCTCATACTACAACTAAAAAGTGCCGAGCAAAACTGCTCGGCACTTTACCTATAATTGTCAATTAACTATTTCTCAGGTCGCATTACAATATAAGCCATATTGTTGTCCTTCAAAACCTTTGCGGCAAGAGCCTTCAAATCGTCGTAAGTAAGCTCCTCAACTGCCTTCTTGTACTCGGCGAGCGAATCCATACCGCGATAGTTGTAGAGGTCAAGCCAATCAATCCAGGTGCCATTCTGCTGAATCTGATTCTCGTACTCCTTCAAGAGGTACTTACGAGTCTTTTCAACATCCTCCTTGTTAGGGCCTTCGGTTGCGATCTTCTTAATCTCGTCAATAACAATCTGGCTCAACTCGTCAGCCATCTGCTCGTTAGTGTCGAACAATACGATAAGCTGATACCAAGGTTTGTAATCAGCCATTACACGACCACCTACACCTACGCTGTAAGTACCACCCTTCTCCTCGCGGATAGAGATAGTGTAGCGGCTACGAAGCACCTGCGAGAGGACATTCATCGCAACGCGATTCTTCATTGTGTAGTCGATATCGCCAGTGTAGATGCGTGTTACGCCAACCTTTGGCTGCTGCATCTTAACCTTGAAGTCGTTTACAACCTCGCCCTTAACGGTCTGTACGCCATCATCAACCTTCTTGTTGAGTTTCTTCGACACAGGAAGCGAGCCGAGATACTTCTCAACGAGTGGCTTCAATGCCTCCAAATCAACATTACCTACAATATAGGTGGTAAAGTCTGCTGCATTCGAATACAACGCCTTATATGCAGGCTCGAACAGCTCAAACTTAACCTTGTCGAGCAATGCAGGAGTAATCTGCTGACGACGGAAGTGGTTGCCGTAAAGAGTCTTTTGACGCTCAACAGCCGAGATATAATCTGGATTGGTCTGCAAATTCTCAACATAAGGCTTCAACTGCGCCATTGCAACATCGTAGTCCTCCTTCGAGAAGCGAGGCTCAGTAAACTGCAAGTAGATGAGCTGCATCAAAGTCTCCAAATCCTTTGGCGACGCCATACCCTGAATACCTGTCTCGTAGTCGTCAGGCGAAACATGAACGCTCACGCTCTTACCAGAAAGTTGCTTGCGAAGGTCGGTAGCCGAGAACTTCGACACACCCATACGGCCCATAAATGTTGGGAGCATTGCCGACGACCAGTACAACTCGTCAGTGAGTGATGATTGTCCAAAGTGTGCAATCATCGATACCTGCACCTCGTCAGCCTTGAACTTGGTCGGCTTAATAACCACCTTCATTCCGTTCTTGAGTGTCCAAGTAGTAGTGCCATAAGCCTCATTCTTGCTCTCCTTCTTAACCTTAGAGCCCTTCAACTTCTTGTCGGCAGGGATAAGAGGCTCTTTAACGGTATTATCAGCATAAGGCTCGATTGTAGCAGTCTTAACCTTTGCCAACACCTCTAAGCACTGTGCCTCGGTTGGATTTACCAAGCCCTCACGCTTTGGAGCCTGAACGATTAACACCTGATTGTGATCGGTAATGTACTGCGATGCAACTTGATTAATCATAGGCAACTGCAAGTTTACAATAATGGTGCTATCCAACTTCCACTCGGTCTCAGCATCAGGCATAGCAGCATTCTTGCGGAATGCGTTCAAGTATCGCTGCACATATTGACCATTCGTGCGGTCGTTGCGGTTGTTGTATGCAACCTCCTGCATCTTCATTACGCTCTGCTTTGCACGCTCCAACTCGCCCTCAGTAAAGCCGTGACGGCGAATGCGCTCCAACTCGGTGTAAGCAGCCTCGATACCTGCGAGGAGCTTGCCATCTTGTGTATTCACATCAAAACCAGCACACTCCAAAGTTGAGCAGATTCCGATGCCACCATTCATAAAGCGCGCGCCTGTGAATGGTGCATTTGGCTTCATTGCAATATCGCGGAAACGAGCATTTGCCATCTCGTCTACAAGAGCATTGACAAGAGCCAACTGCTCAGCCACAACGGTGTTGTTCAACTGCTTTGGCAATGCCTGACGCTTAATGAAGAGCGATGCGCCCGACTCGGTCATCTCTGGATCCTCGAAGATGGATATAATAGGCTCCTTGTTGTCAGGCACTACGATAACCTCCTTCTGTGGTGCATCAGCTGGCGAAGCGGGAATATCTGCCATCAACTTCTTCAACTTAGCCTCTACCTCATCAACATTGATGTCGCCAACGATAACCACAGCCTGATACTCTGGGCGATACCATTTGTGATAGAAATTTTCGAGCGACGAGTGGTCGAACGACTTCAAACCATCAAGATGGCCGATAAGGTTGCGGTGCTCGTAGCGAGTACCCTTACCAAGGGCCTTCAAGAGTTGAATTGTTCCGCGCCACGAAGCGCCATCACGCATACGCAACTCCTCCATAATAACGCCACGCTCGGCATCAATCTCCTTTGGTTGCAAAGCGATAAAGTGCGACCAATCGTGAAGGATAAGGAGTGCTGAATCTACAATTCCTGGGCGGATTGTTGGAACATCTTTCAAGAGATACTGCGTATAGTCCCACGAAGTACCTGCATTGAGGTTTACTCCGAACTTTACACCAACAGTTTCGAGATACTCAATAAGCATCTTGCCGGGCAAGTTCTTCGTACCGTTAAACGCCATGTGCTCAAGGAAGTGAGCCAAACCCTGCTGGTCTTCCTCCTCCTGAATAGCGCCTACATCGTGCGAGATGTAGAAATCGGCCAAATTCTTCTGTTTGTCGTTGTGACGAAGGTAGTATTTCATACCATTCGGCAACTGTCCCACGCGAACAGCCTTATCCGCAGGGATTACCGGAATCTGTTGCGCTCCCGGCTGCGCAGCCACTGCGAAAGTAACTAACAACGCAATGACGGATGTAAATAAGTGCTTCATTTTACCAAAAATTGGATGTTTTAATTATTTGTTCAACTATAATTCTCTGCTCATCATCTAATCAAACGCCACTGTTGTGCGTTTTATTGCTTAATGCCCACTATTAGACGCATGACAACGCCATAAAACTACACATATATGCACATTTTCGCACAAATATACTAATTTCTTTGCAAAAAGCGTAGTCCAGCAACGAAAAACAATTAAAAAAGCACCGCAATATTGCGATGCTTTATCTAATTTTCGAGTATTACGCTACTCAATAGTCTCGGTATCCTCGACAACTTGCTGCGGCAAGAGATACGAGTATTCAGGAGTGTTCTCCAAAATCCAAACGATCCAATCGCCCCACTCATTCCACTTATCCCACAACTCGGTGCCATCATCAGCAGGTTTGTTTGCAAAGTAGTTTGCTCTCCACTCCTCTACAGCCAATGCGCGAGCTGCTGGATCAGGAGTAATAGGATATACATACTGAGGGAAGTTTTGCTCTGCCCAAGTGATGTGCGCACTCCAAGCAGGATAAGCCTCTTTTGGCTCGGTCTCAAATCCGAAATCCTGGATGCGGTTAATTGCAATCTGATATGTCGAATAGTCGTCTGCACCACCGAGATAGTCACTCTGCTTTGAGTAAATCTGATAGATTGCCAAAACATCGCCTACAGAGCCGTGCTTTGGCACATACTTGCCTGAGAATCGAGAGTAACCGCTGGTACGGAGCATATACACACCGTGGTCAGATGTATACTTTGCATTATCGTTGTACGAGAGGCAAAGGCTGCCGTAAAGTGCGACATTATTTCGGCTATATGCAAGCATATACCAAGGCTGATTTACAACCTGTGTATATGTGCCGCCAGGTATTACTGGCAACGAAGTCTGAATGCCGCTGGTACTGAGCCACGATGGGTAAATCTGCTCAAACGATCCGTTCAAAAGCGGATCAGGAGTTACCGAATTGCCATTCTCATCTGGATAGGCAACACCTGCATATCGAACCTTCAAGTTCTTGAAGCGAATCAAACGACCAAGGAACTTAGGCGTATTGTCGCCCTGAATCTTCGAGTACGAATTTTCATCAACCACAAAGATATCGGCTGAAGTATCTGTGTCGCTCTCAGTCAAGACATCCTTCTCGCCTGGGAATACATGCAGACGCACCTTGTTCTGGCTCACGATATTCGAGTTTGCGTAGTACTTATATGTACCCCACGAATTGTAGCTCGAAGTTGGAATATCGCCCAACGACAACATCATACGGAAGTTGCCAAGATACAGACCTCGCACCTTTACATAAACCCACATCGTCTCGCCAGTATCAAGATTGCATGGATAGTCGAGGAATAGACCATTCGTGAGCTTCAACTCAATAGCAGCTGTTCCATCGAAGATGTAGAGCGACTTGTAGATATTACCCTGCTCGTCGTTCGATATAACCTTACCCTTAATGTAGTAGTTTCCTGTGTTATACCAATTTCTCTTCAACTCTTCGGCTGTACACTCATCCTCGCTCTCAACAAAACGGATATACTTAGTTACCGAGAATGAGCCCGTATCACCAGTACCACTTGTCTTACCGAAAAGTGACTTCAGATCGGCAATGGAAATATGCTGTAAATCAGGATTTGCCGCCTCGAAACTTGCATCTGTATAAATGTATGTCTCTTCGGGCATCTCGAATTTATTGTAGCAACCCGTTAGAATCAAACCGAGCAGTGCTACTAAAATCATTTTATAAAGTTTCATAATCTTTTCTCTCTTTTCGATTTGACATTAGAAACGGAAATATACATTTACGAAGCATGTTGTACCCAAGAGGTAGAAGTACTTCGAATCAAAGTGGGTGTAGTATGTAGTTGAAGGATTTGTCTGTCCTGGCAACATACCACGCACCTTACGCATACGCATCTGCTCGTAACCACCTGTTCTAAAGCCTTGACTGTTCAAGATATTCTTGACCTCAGCACTGAAACCGAGCGTATACTTACGCTTGATATACCAGTTCTTTCCAACACTTGCAGCCAATGTGTAAGCACTTCCCAACTCCTCCTCTGCACGCATCGTGGCAATCTGCTGTGCTGCCCACACTCGCTGCTGTGTCGAACTGTTCTCCGAAGAGAGAACTGCAACATAAGGCTTAACGGCGTTATTTGTGCGGTATGCAGGGTTCATAGAGAGATACAACTTGTCGTAGTAGTTGAAGTTGATCGAAGCGAACCAATTCTTTGGGCCACGGAAATCAAGACCAACATTCACAGCAAACTGCGGAGTACTCTCAACATAGTAGCCCTTCCAATATACCTTATCGGTAAGTTTAACCTTGTTGCTATTATCTACAGTCTGTACGAAATTAGGATTTGAAGTGTAGCGATAATCACCATAGTTCAACGCTCCCTGCAATGCCAAACCATTCCAAATTGGAATGCGAAGAGCAACCTCTACTCCCATGTAACGCTTGTCGATATTACTCATCGCAAAGTTTGTAAACGAAGCCTGAGTATCATCGTAGAACGAGATAACCTTCGAGCTATTTGTCATCTCGGTGAAGTATCCTGCGATACGAGCCTGCAAGTATGGCAAATTGAGGTTATAAACCAACTCTGCGCTATACGCCTGCTCTGGCGACAATCCAGGGGTAATGGTGTTTCGTGTACGAGGTGACACGAAAGATGAGTTGAATGTTGGAGCATCCTGAATAGCTGCAAGATTCAGGGCCAAATGGTGAGCCTGCGAGAAACGATACGAGAAGGTTCCCTTAACCTTGTAGGTCAAGAAATTCAGATGCTCGGAATCGCCCTTTGAGTTATCCACAAACAAACCCTTGCGCCACAAACCTTCACGCCAAATCCCTGCATATCCTATCTCGCCACCGAGATTCATATCGAAACCTCCTGCACGGAACTCGTACATAAGCCACGCCTGAGCCTGACGGAGATGCGCGAAGTAGTCGTAAGAGAACTTGTCGCCCTCGCGAACGATTCGAGCGTGTCCATGCTCGTTGTAGTAATCAAGGTCGTTCTGATACTTCACAGGATCGCTACCCATATCACGCTCTGCGAACTTATCCACATCTACCCAGAAATCGCCACCAAGCAAATCCTTAATCTTGTCATAGTACTCGGTGCGATTGATACGAGCCTTAACTCCTGCAAGCAGTTTGTTGTTAGCGTTAAAATTGTGCGAGAGATTTGCCGCAAAGTTGTAGTCAATCTGATCGGTGTGACGCTCCTCAATCATATAGTTAGAGCGATGACCGTTTGCATAAGGCGACGACGAGCCATTGCGGTTTGAGTTGATCATATTATCGAAATCGATACGGCCATTCCATACCGAGCGAGCATCAGCAGCAGCCTGCAAGTAGGAGAATATCTGATCCTCACTCGACGGATTGAAAATTCCAGGGATAGCAACACCCGTTCTACCCGACTTGAAAGCAATAGCAGCCTCGTTTAGAAGTCCCTGCTCATAGAGCGCAGAGGCGTTATTCGCCAAGAAAGTTCCGAAACCATTTGCGTCGGTGATAATCTGCGTTGTATAGTTCGAAGGGAGGAATCGATAGTAATCAGGACGAGGGTCCGAACCATCCTTCCAAGTCAATGCCGAATAGCCATTGAATCCAAAGCGTACCGATGTTGCAGCCGTGAAGCGAGTCTTTTCGTTGATGTCGTAGTAGTAGTTCAACATAACAATAGGCTCGTGCGAACGACGAACACGGGTATTACGCATCTTTCCATCTTGGAAACCGACATTAGGGTTGTAGTAGTTGCTTCCGAACATATCGTACGCCTCTTGTGTGGAGGCCTGCTGCGCACCACGCTGCTGAGGAGTTCCGAGTACCATCAACGAAAGGCGGTGTTGCGGATTAAACTGCTTCTCGACAGCCGCAAAGTAGCCGTAAGAGTTGTAATATACGCCATCTACATAGCCATTACCTCCCTGACGAGTCGATACCGAGAAGGCGTAAGACCATCCGCTATCGAGCATTCCCGATGCGTAGGAGACAATAGCTCGGAAGTTGTACATCTGGTTACCTCCCGACACACTTGCACGGAAACCTTTACGCATCTGCGATGCACGAGCGTTGATATTGGTTGTACCGCCAAAACCGCCAATGCCATAGTCGGTCGCAGTCAAACCTGCTGTACTCTCTTGGTTACGAGTAGCATCATTCATACCACTCCACAACGACCAAGGGCCATAACCCGTATTCGCATCGTTGAATCGGATGCCGTTGAGATATACATCGGTATACTTAGAATCGTATCCACGCACATTAAAACGCATCTCGCTGAATCGATAAGAAGCGATATTGTTATACAAATCCTTCGAAGCCGAGAGCGATGACGGCAATGCTTGAGTATCAGATGCCGAAGAGTCGTTGTCGAACTCCGCAAAGATCGCATCGTCAAGAACATCTCCCTGCATCGATTTCGGTATAATAATCACACCGTTTATATCCTTCACACCACGCTCAACCTTCACTACGATATCGAGATCCTCAAACTCTGGGGCAGTGAAAGAGAGGCGATAGCTACCTGCAGGAATACCTCTCAACAAGAAATCTCCATTGTCGTTGGTAGTTGTTGCGTAGTTTGTTCCCTTGATAGCAACCGTTACATTTCCGACTGCTCGGCGATCTCCGCGCGAGAGTACTCTACCCTTGAGTCCATTCTCTGCAAATGCATCCGTAGTGGTTGCTGGCGCAGATAGCTTCTCCGCTGTCGTTGGCTGAGCCTGCTCTGGAATGGCAGTACTCTGTACTGGTGCTGCTGTTTCTGGCGTCTCTGCAACTACAGATGGCGCTTCAGCTGGCGCAGCTACAGCTACTTTTGGCTGCGAGGATACACCACTTTTAGCACTTGTCGAACCACTTGCTACTCGTTTCGCGCTCTTCGAAGAGGCTCTCTTTACACCTCTCTTTGTCGCACCCTGTGTAGATTTTGTCTTGTTAGTCGTAGCAACTCCTTGTGATGCAACCTCTGCATTCTGCGAAGCTACAACAACCTCCTCGCCTTGTGGAAGAGCTGTTTCTGCATCTGATACAGCCGCAGTCGTCTCGACACTCTGCTCCGCAGGAGCTTCAGTCACGCTCTCGGTCACAACTTCCGCATCCTTGCTGAGAGTATCTTTATCTCTCAGCACAAAGATGGAGATACAAGCTGCGACTACCGCAACGACTGCAACTATCCAAAGTAAAAATTTAAGTTTCATACCTATTATTTAATGTGTTTGTTATTTTGCAAAATAGATATAGACAGGGAAGTGGTCGCTATATCCGTTCTGGAAGTTCGTGCCTACAAACGAACGCAACGGATAGTTCTTATACTGTCCATCCTGCTGAATCATATATTGACGATAGAAGATATTACCGTCGAACTTCGCCTTCGGCTTCTTCTGAATCTTCAACGCTCCAGTCGAGCCTGTTGCCAAGTTCTCCGACACAACGATATTGTCAAACAGATTCCACGAGTCACGATAGCCCAAAGTGCCATAACCTGCTTTGTACATATTGTAGAACGGGTTATACATATCGTTCTTCTCCAGCTTCTTGATATTACCCTTTGCACCAAGCACATCGGTAACGCTCTTATCGGTTGCATCGTCGTTGAAGTCACCCATAATAACAACCTTTGTATTAGGGTTGTTCTTTCGCACCGAATCGCAGATATGCTTACATTTTGCAGCTACAAAGTCACGCGAATGCTGCGAACGCTCTTTGCCACCCAAGCGCGAAGGCCAGTGAGAAACGATAAAGTAGAATGGCTCGCCCTCGATTTTACCCCACATAGCAACCAAGTCACGGGTGAGGAAGTTAGGCTGACCAGGGAATGAGATTCTGTGAGCCTCCGAACCCTCCAACTTGAATTGGTCGGGGCGATAGAAGAATGCACAATCCACTCCACGACGGTCTGGCGAGTCGTAGTGTACGATGCGGTAGTTTGTCTTTGCCAACTTTGGCGTTGCCAACAAATCCTCCAAAACGAGGCGATTCTCAATCTCCGACACACCAATCACTGTAGGGAAATTCTTATCCTCAGCAGCGATGTCGAACAATACGCGCGACATATTTGCCTGCTTCTGGTTGTAGCGGTAAGTTGTCCACTTACGCGCACCCTCTGGGAGATACTCCTCGTCGTTTTTGTTCGGATCGTTGATTGTATCGAACAAGTTTTCAAGGTTGTAGAAAACTACCTTGTAGGGCTTCTGCGCAAATGCAATCAGCATTGCCGACACGCACAAAATAGATAAAAGTGTTCTTTTCATTTCTCTTTGCTTTTAGCTTTTAGCCATTAGCCATTAGCTGATTATTATAATTTTTTTAGTTTTTCGCTTTCAGTTTTCAGTTTTCAGTTTTCAGTTTTTATAATCCCCAATCATTCAGATTCTTTTGAGCCTTTACCTCATCTGCTATTTTAGGATCAAGGTTACGGAAGAATACAAATCCCGAACGCCTCTCAATCTCCGCTACCGACACGGCAGCAGCTCGGATTGAAGTATTGGCTCCTTTGGCACTATTTTCAAATAAGAAACCTATACATTTTAATTCATCCGCTGATGATATATCGGCAATATTCTTTCCGCTATTTCCCCCTTTTGTGCGCAAAACAAGTTTGAAAGCATGCGAAGGACTAGTAATTTTGCGACCTCTCGCCGTGAATTGATACGAGCCAGACTCAAACAGTGTTCCTGTGACGACAAAGAGCGTATCTGCACATCGCCAACCTCGCACATCATTTTCGAGCGTAGCCCATACTCCTTGATTAAATTGGCTATATTGAGGCATCATATTCGTAGCATAAAAGGTCTGCGCATTAGTATTATAATCGATGGTTCGACTTGCTGATGGGAGCATATGTCCCCTATCACCATTTCCCTGATAACCTCCTGCCTCAATATTCTGTTGCAATGTTTGAGGAATTACAGGATCAGTATAGATATATTTCTTGTCGTAGTTTCCTGTGGATGGATTATAGGTATAGTATGCGTCATCGAACGACCATTCGTTTGTTCTGCCCGAATTGCCTATATAACAGTTGTGAAGAGGATAAGCTACCCAATGCGACACGAGTTTGTCGATGTCGTAACATATTGAGTAGTTGCGCACACGCTTACCTCCAACAGTTTTTGTATAGTAGGTCTTATATACCAGCTCGCTACCTGGCTTATAGTCTGGCTGCTCTGCCCAAGGGTGGTCGTAGTCGGGATTATCGGTCTTGGCAAGTTGTCGTATCGTAAAGGTGTTGCTGTATCCATCGCTGAAGGAAATCTTCACCACCGCTACACGCTCCTCACTACTCATATTCGCCGTAACACTCAATGCGAAAGGATTTCCAACGCTACCTGTTTGCGATACTGCCGAGCAGAAATCCCTACCCTCCAATACCTGCACCACCCACAAGAACGACGGATCGCCAGTGGTAGTTCCCGATATGGTTGTGGGGTGATATGTCAGCAACGCACCGCTAAGTACTGCTTTCGACTGATATGGCGACCATTCATCCTCGTACTCGCACCCAGTAAAAGCAAAGGCAAGCATCAACATAGCTATTACGCTACGATTGATGCTCTTAAAAAGATCATAAACTCTATAAAAACTTCTCTTCATCTGTTGCAGCCGTAAAATTAATACTGCTCTCTTTTTCTTTTGTATAGTACCCAAGGCAGGTAATCAGCCTGCCTTGGATTGAATTTATGCGGAATTACTCTGCGTACTCTACACGAATCTTAGTAAAGTAGAAAGCACCCGAAGTGTTCTTGTAGATTGCGAAGTAGTTGTAATCTCCCGAAGTAACCTCGTATGTCGAAACATACTTTGTCAAATTACCTACAACCTCCGATGCGGTAGTCATCGATGCAGCGGCAATCATATTTGTAGGAACAGCAGTACCTACCACCTGCTCTGTGCCAAGCGCAAGGTTGAAGTTAGGAGTATACTTCTCATTCCACGACTCGACAATAACCTTGGTAATACGCTTAGGAGTTGCTGCAACATTACCAATACGGCCCTGCTTTGCAGCATCGGTGTTACCCTGCATCTGCAAACAACCAGCGTTAGCATAGTTGTTGCCAGCCTGTGGCAAGCAAACCTTACAAGCAGCATATACATCCCAAGTTAAGAATGTCGAATAGTTTGTTACATTCTGCGAGCCATAGTTATTGGTAGTGATATCAGGTACACCAGCCGTTACGCTCGCAGTTGTAATCTCCAACGCAGTGCCACCTTCTGGAATCTCAGGTACCTCTGGAGTATCTGGTGTGTCTGGAGTATCAGGAATCTCAACCTCAGCAGCCTCTACCGATACAGCCATTGTGTTAGCGTACTTACCCGACGAAACACCGATGAAATAGCCTACAACCTTAATACCCTTTCCATCAAGAGAGGTCAAAGTAGACTTCATATCATCGTTTGGATACGAAACCGAACCCTGTGCGCTCGATGCACCTGGAACTGTGATATTGTAGTACTTACCGCTGTTAATCGCAAGTACACCCGAATACTCTACATACTTGATTACTGGAGCACCGAGATATGCATCAAGCTTTGCACCATCCATAACCTCTGCAGTTGGGTGAGTTACGGTCTTGGTCTCGCCAGTCTTTGTTACAACTGCACCAGCACCGAACTGCAAGAGTCCTGCATAAGCCGATACTGCGCCCTCGATATTAACAACCTCGCCTACAGCTGGCTTTACAGTTGGGTTGTATGCCAAGATGTAAGCACCGCTATTGTCAGTCAAGAGGCAACCATTTGCGTAGGTTGCAACAACCCAAGCATTCTTAACGGTGTAGTCACCGGCACTCTTGATGTTAGCAATTGTAGTCTCTGTTACCACTGGAGCCTCAGGTGCCAACTCTGCACCGTTACCACCCTCTACGAGCTTGAAGTCGTCGAAACGACCACCACCGTTTGATGCAGGAGCCTCATACGAGAAACGAGCGTAGAGCTTTGTAGCGTCTGCTGCAGTCTTGAACTCTGCAGTAGCTGCATACCAGCCATTGCCGCCATTCTCTACGAATGTGCAATCAACAGCATCCCAATTCTCGCCATCGTAACCGAGCTCAAGGTGTACGAGCGAGCCATCAACGGTTGCAAATGTAGGAGTTCCGCTATAGCCATTCTGGCACGATACATTGAAAGTAAATGTGTAGTTAGTAGCACCAGTAACTGTCAAATTCTCAATTACGAAGTAAGCCTCTACTGGAACTTTGTTCAAGAATACATATGGCTGACCCGATACGCCTACAGCGTTATCAGTTGGCTGATAGTTACCACCCGATGCACGAACAGATGCACTCTTGCCAGTATATGCTACATTTGCAGCAGCACTACCCTTTGGATTCCAAGCGGTAAACTGGTCTACATATGGCCAATAACCCTCATCATTCTTGTCTACATCGTCGCCGCAATCCTCATAATAAGCGTAGTCGTTCATATCAACACCCGAAGGGTTCTGCGAAACAGATACTACAGCCTCATCGTTCGATGGAACAGGGATGCCAGCTACGGTAATCTGCTTTGTAGCGGTAAACTTGATATCAAAGTTACGCGCTGCAGAGACCTGAGGAATCTGAACAGTGATGGTTGCATCTCCTGCACCAACCAATGTGCTGATAACAACATCGGTCTGGTCGCACGAAATAACCCACGCTGCGTTAGATGCAATGTGTAATTGCTCGGTTGTACCCTCCAATGTTGTAGCAATAGTTGAAGGAGTCACAGTAATTTGAGCCTCTGTGGTTGTATCCAAACCTGCACCAGAGTCTGGATTAAGACAACCCCATCCCGCAAACAGCATAGTCGTTGCGGCTACAAATGCAAAAAATCTTCTTGCTTTCATAATTTTAGAGATTTATTAATTAAAATTAGATAAAAAAGTTAAAAATATTAAGTGTTTAATAGGTTTCTATTTACAATTTTTAGTAATACTTAGCAATCGCGCAAATATACAATATATTTTTCAAATAGCCTGCCGTTTTGATCTATTTTTTATAAAAAAATGAAAGCCGCCGAAGCGACTTTCATTTTAACACTATGATAATATGATTTTTTCTATATGTTCAACTTGCTGCCTAAAGATCTTTTCCGTATCCATTAAGTTCGAAATCGTCTTACAAGAGTGCAGTACCGTAGCGTGATTTCTTCCTCCGATGGCAGCACCAATATTTGTAAGCGGCTGTTTGGTGTGTTTCTTAGCAAGGAACATCGCCAACTGTCGAGCTATTGCCACCTCGCGGGTACGCTCCGACGAACTCATACGCTCTCGATCCACATTCATCTGCTCGCATACAACCTCAATAATATGGTCGATTGTAATCTCCTTTTGATACATCGAAACATATACCTTCAGCACCTCTTTTGCCAACGCAATTGTAATTCGCTTATTCATAAATTGCGCATTTGCAATAAGCGAAGAAATTGCGCCCTCTATCTCTCTGATATTTGCTGAAATATGCTCTGCCAAATAACAAACTACATCATCTGGAATATTTGCGTTCAAAAGGGAGGCTTTCGTGCGAATAATCTTAACCTTTGTTTCGTAATCTGGAATGCGAATTTCGGCAGACAATCCCCACTTAAAACGGGTTAAAAGTCGCTCTTCGATATCCTTCAACTCCACAGGTGGTTTATCCGAAATAAGTACCAACTGCTTACCCGACATCTGCAAGTGGTTGAAGATATTAAAGAATGCGTTTTGAGTACCTGGTTTTCCCGACAGTTCCTGAATATCATCCAAAATCAAGACATCAACCGCCTGATAGTAGTGGATAAAGTTAGGCACATCGTGATTTAGCGTTGCCGCTTGGAATTGGGCTTGAAATTTGCTCATTGCAACATACAACACCTGCAACTCTGGAAAACGCTGACGCACCTCGTTGCCGATAGCGTGAGCAACATGGGTTTTGCCCAAACCCGAATCACCATAAATATAGAGAGGGTTGAATGGCGTATGACTGCCAGGATTTACGGATACCGACATAGCCGCCGAACGCACCAAACGATTGCACTCTCCCTCGATAAAATTATCAAAAGTGTAATTTTTGTTGAGTTGCGGCTCAATTCTTAGGCGATTTATGCCTGGAATTACAAAAGGATTTCGTATATTTGAGGTGTCGGTTTGCTGACTAAAGGTATGCTCCGTTGTTGTAGCATCACTTTCGCTCGGCACCGCAATTGGATGATTGTTCTTTGGAATAGCATAGAAGAGGCGAGTATCGCGACCAAACAATTGCGCGATAACAGGCTTCAGCACCTGGCTGTAGTTATCCTCAATCATTCTTGCAAAGTCGCGATCTGGCACCTTAATACGGAGTCGCTCACCATCAAACTCTAAAGGTTCGATAGGGAGAAACCACTTGGCAAACTCCTCCGCTGAGGTTTTTGTCTTGATTTCACTAAGGCAATTTTGCCAAGCATCGCTGTATGTCGTTGCGTTTGCAAGCATAAATAATTGAGTATAAATAGTTTGGGTTATATTTCCGCGTCAAGCAGCGTAACTTGCGCGGTTTGACATTGCAAAGGTGGAAATAAAATTGTGGAAAAAAAAATGTCACAACTATTGTTTATTTAATATTATTTGTTATGGAGAGAGGGGCGTAATTTTTATTGATAAAATTTAACTCGCTGATTTACTACTATTCCAAATAAATTTTGTATATTTGCAGAGATAAAAAATCAAATAAGACCAATAAAAACTATAAACAAAACTTATAAAAGCTAATATTATGGATAACTTGCAACAACTAGTGATGTCGAAGGCACAGAAGTGGCTCGGAGCAGAGTTTGACGAGTCTACTCGCAAAGATGTTCAGAATCTGATTGATAACGATCCGAAAGAGCTCGTAGAGAGTTTCTACAAGGATTTGGAGTTTGGAACAGGAGGCTTGCGCGGTATTATGGGTGTGGGAACGAACCGAATGAATCAATACACGGTCGGATTTGCAACTCAGGGCTTAGCGAACTATCTCAAAATAAACTTTCCTAACGAGGAGATTCGTGTAGCAGTCGCTCACGATTCGCGCAACAACTCTCGACTCTTTGCAGAGCGAGTAGCCGACATCTTTGCGTCGAACGGATTCAAGGTATTCCTGTTTGATGAGTTGCGCCCTACCCCAGAGCTTTCGTTTGCTATTCGAGAGTTGAATTGCCAATCGGGAGTAATGGTTACTGCTTCGCACAATCCGAAGGAGTACAATGGCTACAAAGCGTATTGGAGCGACGGCTCACAGGTAACCGCCCCACACGATACTAATATTATTAAGGAGGTGGAGAAGATTACCGAGGTATCGCAGGTGCTTACTGGCAAGCACTCGGAGAATATCACCATTCTTGACGAGAAGTTCGACGAGAAGTACCTCGCAAAGATCAAGGAGTTGCAGCTCTCGGCAGATAGCGTGGCTCGTTTCCACGATATGAAGATTATCTACACCCCACTACACGGCGCAGGTGTTCGTCTTACCCCACTGTCGCTTAAAAATTTCGGTTTCACAAATGTGATTTCGGTTGCAGAGCAGACCGTACTTGACGGAAACTTCCCTACCGTAGCCTCGCCAAACCCTGAGGTGCGCGCAACGATGAAGATGGCAATTGACCTTGCGGAGAAAGAGCAAGCAGACCTCGCAATGGCAACAGACCCCGACTCTGACCGTATCGGCTTGGCCCTGCGCAACTCAAAGGGCGAGTATGTATTGTTGAACGGAAATCAGACTCTCGTGCTTTTGATGTGCTATCAGCTCACTCGTTGGGTTGAACTCGGCAAAATCAAGGATGGCGACTATGTAGTTAAGACTATCGTCACCTCGATGATGCCTGACGCTGTAGCTGAGGCGTACGGAGTAAAGTGCTACAACTGCCTCACAGGCTTTAAGTATATTGCAAAGATTATCCGCGAGAACGAGGGCAAGGCGCAATATATCGGTGGCGGCGAAGAGTCATTCGGATACCTTGCAGGCGACTATGTACGCGACAAGGATGGAGTTTCGGCTTGTTCGTTGGCAGCAGAGGCAGCAGCTTGGTGTCGTGACACCAAGGGCGTAACACTCTACGAGTGGTTGCAGGATCTTTATGTTAAGTTCGGCTTCTATCGCGAGGGCTTGGTAAATGTTGTTCGTGAGGGTAAAGATGGTGCAGAGTTGATCCAGAAGATGATGGTCGATTATCGCTCGAATCCTCCTCAGTCGATTCTCGGCTCGAAGGTAGTGGAGATTTACGACTACAAGACCTTGGAGTTAAAGAATACCGCAACGGGCAAGGTATCTCCTATCCCAGGTATTGAGGATAAAAGTAATGTTTTGCAGTGGGTAACCGAAGATGGAACAAAGGTCTCTGTGCGTCCTTCGGGAACAGAGCCTAAAATCAAGTTCTACTTCGGTGTGAAGGCTCCTCTTGCATCGGTTGCAGAGTTTGACAAGGTTCAGGCAGAACTTGATGCAAAGATCGAGGCTATCAAAGCAGAGTTGAATCTCAACTAATATATTATGGCCACAAAGGAGAGGATAGCAAAGGCTTTAGCAGTCGCTACCGACACTAAAGTCTTTGAGATGGATAGCAATGTACTACACCTTGCACCATCCATCTTCAAAGAGCAATTTGGCGATAAGCGAGCTATCGTTATAGCTGACAAAAATACTTGGCGCGCAGCCGGCGAGGAGGTTTACAACCACCTCGTCGCTGCGGCTATCGAAACCTCAAAGCATATTATCCAGCAGGATGAGTTCCATGCTGAGTGGTGCTATGTTATGGAGGTTGAAGAGGCAACTAAAGAGGCTGGTGCAATCATTGTCTCGGTTGGTTCAGGCGTTATTAACGACCTCTGCAAACTCGCATCGCATCATCTTGGGCAGCAATATCTGACTATACCAACTGCAGCTTCGGTTGATGGATACTCTTCGTTTGGTGCTTCGATTAGCTACGAAGGACTTAAACAGACCTTCGAGTGCCCTGCGCCCGTAGCCATTTTAGCCGACATAGAGGTTATCGCTAATGCTCCGAAGGAGATGACTGCCGCAGGTTACGCAGACCTTGCAGCAAAGATTCCATGCGGTGCAGAGTGGATGATTGCCGACATTATGGGCACAGAGCCGCTTATTCCGGAGGCGTGGCATGTATTGCAAGATGTTCTTGACGAGCAGTTATCAAATCCTGATGGCGTCGCAGCAGGCAACAAAGAGGCTATCGCTGCTCTCTTCGAGGGTTTAACATTGAGTGGCTTCGCCATGCAAGCGGCTCGTTCAAGCCGCCCTGCATCATGTGCAGACCACCTTTTCAGCCACTACCTCGATATGACTCACCATACATTCAATGGCAAGTTGCAATCACACGGTTTTCAGGTGGCTATCGGAACTTTAACGATGTGTGCGTTCTTCGATGCTTTCCTCGAAATGGATTTGCGCAACTTAGATGTGGAGAGGTGCGTAGAGTCCTGGCCTTCGCTCGAAGAGGAGCAACAGCGCGCACTCGATATTTTCAAAGATTTCGTATCGCCACAATTGGGATACAAAGAGATTACAACCAAGTACAACGACAAAGAGACTGTTCGTGAGCAGTTGCTTATATTTAAGAAGCATTGGCCATTGTTGAAGGCCCAATATCGCAAGCAGGTATATCCGTTT
Organism: Rikenellaceae bacterium; assembly: GCA_015059875.1. GTDB lineage: Bacteria > Bacteroidota > Bacteroidia > Bacteroidales > Rikenellaceae > Alistipes. The sequence goes on from SUZQ01000044.1 coordinate 17,664, forward strand.
GAGAAGATGCAGGAGTATTTCCGTAAGGTTGGTGCACCGGCAGATCCTGCCGACATCGGTGTAACCCGTCAGCAATTAAAGGATATGATGCCTTTCGTACAGTTGATGCGATGGAGAATCAATCTATTTGACCTTGCAAAACGAGGTTGTTTCTATGATGAACTTGTGGAAAAGGTCTTTGGCAAGGGCGGACGCTGGGAAATCGCTTAATATAACGACAGACAAAACAAAGATTATGAAGAAGTTACTATTGCTCATCACTGCGCTATTTTCAATGGGCATTGTGGTGGCTCAAGAGCAGGAGATACGAGTATTCTCGCATCGCGGAGGTCGTATGGAGTTCGACGAAAATACAATGGCGGCATTTCAAGCGAGTTACGACGCAGGGTATCGAGGTTTTGAGGTCGATATTCGCTTAACAAAGGATGGGGAATTTGTTATCACACACGACTCTACGCTTGAGCGCACAACAAATGGCTCTGGCGTGGTAGAGGAGAAGACCGCTGCCGAACTGCGAGAGTTGCGCACCAAGAAGGGCGGAAAGCTCGCCTTTATGCCTGAACTACTTGAGTGGTTAAAGGATAAAAAAGGTCTTTATGTTGAGTTTGAGATGAAGACAAAGCCCGAAAAGCTCTACCCCGAGGAGGTTCTGCACAACTACTGCGACAAACTCTATGCAATGGTTATGGCTAATAAGCCAGCCGATGCAGAGTATGTATTCACATCGAGCGACTATCGCGGTCTGCGCTACTTGCAGCAGAAATATCCTGGAGTCGATTTGCTGATGATTACGAGCAAACCTCTGAACGAGTGGACAATCCGCATGGCTAAAGCTCTTGGTATTAAGCGCATTGGAGCAAAGATGCCAGGCACTACCTACGATGCGGTAAAAAAGGCTCACAAAGAGGGTTTAACCGTGAGCTTGTGGCCAGGCAAAACCGTTGAAGATTTTGTGCTTGGTGCATATCTCGGAGCGGATTTTATGTGCACAGATATTCCTATCAAAGTAAAGAAGTTTGCCGCAGAGCAGACTCCATGGCTGAAAGTAAAATATTAAACCATATTAACTTAAATAACAAAACATTATGAAAACTATCAAAACTATTTTGTTGGCTGCCCTCGTACTCTTCGGTTTCGAGGCATTTGCACAGGAAAATGAGATTATGATATTGGCCCATCGTGGCGGTATGGGCGAGGGTATGGAGAATACCGAGGGCTCTTTCAAGCGTAGTTTGGAAGCAGGTATAAAAGCCTATGAAATGGATGTTCGCATCACAAAAGATGGAAAGATTGTT
>SUZQ01000045.1 GCA_015059875.1 Rikenellaceae bacterium
GCTGCGTTGATACGAGTGATCCACAACGAACGGAATGTACGCTTCTTGAGTCGGCGGTGTGCATAAGCATACTGCAAACCCTTCTCGACAGTGTTTTTTGCTACTGTCCAAACATTTCCCCTTGAACCAAAGTTACCTTTGGCAAGCTTCAAAACCTTTTTTCTTCTTGCGCGTGATGCGACAGCATTTACTGAACGTGGCATAGTTAAAAGTTTTTGATGAGATTAACAGCGGCACGATTCTCTCGTACTCTTTAGGGCTGTTTCACCTCGGTTAATAAAAAAATTGTTAATTCGCGAAATTGTGATTAAAACTATTTAACCAACAACTTCAAAAGCTTTGGCTCGTCCACTCTCGAAACAACTCCGGTGTGGCAGAGGTTACGCTTCTGTTTTGTAGTCTTTTTGGTCAGGATGTGACTGTGATAAGCGTGCTTACGCTTGATCTTACCTGTGCCGGTGAAAGCAAAACGCTTCTTTGCAGCGGCATTAGTTTTCATTTTTGGCATAATCGTAAAAATTTAATTTAGTTAAACATAGCCCGCAAAGGTAAGTCTTTTTTTTGAGATAGCACACATTAGCGTGGAATTATTTTTGCTAAAGAGAGAAAAATGTGATTTTTTTGTCAATTTACTTGGCGATTTATATTAAAATAGGTATATTTGTGCGGTTTATACACATTTGCACTTAAATTTATATTAAATAACTAACAAATTAAACACACACATTTATGAAAAGAATTATCTACTCTTTGGTAGCAATCGTGTCGTTGTTGGCAGTATCTTGCGTTCAGGAGGATACCAGCGTAACACAGCCGATTGGTAGCGAGGCTCTCGTGTCGATTTCGGTAGGTAACGGTTCGGCATCGCGTGCTATTGCGAAGGGAGAGGACACAAACGAACTTCTCTACGCTGTTTATGATGCTGATTGGAAACTCCTCTTCACTCGCGATGTGGAGCTTCCTGCAACTCTCACCTACAAGGTTGAGGAGAAGCTCTTGACGGGTTACACCTATCACTTTGTATTCTGGGCACAGAAAGAGGGTACTTACACTCCTGAGTGGGGAACAGTAGGTCAGGTGTCTGTTCCAACCGTAACTATCGACTACACCAATGTTGCTGCAAACGACGATAGCCGCGACGCATTCTTCGGTCAGGTTGAGGTTGCAGTTGAGGGAACAACCAACAAGTCGGTTGAATTGAAGCGTCCTTTCGCGCAGATCAATCACGGTACAAACGACCTCGTAAAGGCTGCTGATGCAGGTTTCAATACTGCTGCTCTCAAAACTGAGCTCAAGGTTTCGGCTTACAACACTCTCTACTTGAACGGCGGTGCAGTAGATGGTCTTACTGAAGTAACTTTCGCATCAGCTTCTCGCGACGCTGAAATGACTACATTGGACACCGATTACGATTGGATTTCGATGAACTATGTTTTGTGGACTGCAGAGGAGTCGTCGCTTGGCGAGTGTACTTTGACAATGACTGATGGCGTAAAGACAATTGGCGTTAAGTATCCACAAGCTCCAGCTCGTCGCAACTATCGCACAAACCTCCTCGGCGCGCTCTTGACCGACAGCGCAAATGTTAATGTTGAGGTTAAGCCAGGTACTGAGGGTGACTTGAACAACCCTAACGGCTACTATGTTAAGGATGGCGTTTACCACATTCAGAACGCTACCGGTTTGGATTGGTTGGCTGAGCAGGTAAATGGTGGTAACAGCTTTAGCGGAGTAAAGTTTGTTTTGGATGGCGATATCGATCTCTCGGCTACTCGTACATTGGCAGAGTGGACTCCAATCGGAACTTTTGAACACGCATTCTCTGGTTCGTTCGATGGATCGGGTTACACTGTAAGAAACTTCCAAGTTACAGCTTTGGAGGGACACGCTGGTCTCTTTGGTTATATCACTCTTGGTGGCCCTATCCAGAATCTTACTGTAGAGAATGTTAAGATTGTTGCAAATCATTATGCAGGTGGTATTGTTGGTCGTGGTTATGTTGATATTGAGAACTGCCATGTAAACAATGTTGATATTACACTCTCGGTTAAGAACAATGATTGGAGCGACAAGGCTGGTGGTGTTATCGGTCAGATGATGGAGGGTTCTTCGACCACAAAGAACTGTACTGCAAAGAATGTAAGCATCAAGGGTTATCGCGATTTGGGCGGTATCGCAGGTATGGCTCACGACAATAACACTGTAACAGGATGCTCGGTTGAGAATATCACTATCGTTCAGGATATTTCGGTTGACTATGAGGCTGCTACCCCTACTACTTTGGGTGGTGTTGTAGGTCGTCAGGGTTCAAATGTAACATACGAGAATAACACCGAGACAAATGTGAATATCGGCACAGGTGCTAATAATGAAACAGAGATGAAGGCTGCTATTGCAGCAAATGCGGCTACTATCATTGTTAACGGTGAGATTGACCTTGCACAAGTTAATTTGAATAACTACTGTGGAACTATCGTCGGTGCAGATGATACTGCTGCTCTCAGCACTCGCAACTATACTCCAGGTAATGATGAGGGTTACTGGTTGATAAATGGAGCAGAAAATCACTCTATCACTTTCAAGAACATTGATATTAAGTTCCCTACTGGTGGTGATTGGCTGAAGTCGGGCTTTGCAAGCCGCGGTGCTAATGCTACATTAGTTTTCGAGAATTGCGATTTTGAGGGTCAAGCAACTTTGAATGGTGGTGCAACTTGGATTTTCAACGATTGTGACTTTGTAAGCACCGAATTGGACAAGTATGCTTCATTTGTTTATGGCGCAAAGAAGGCAACCTTTAACCGTTGTAGCTTCAGCGGTGTTGATCGTGCAGCAAAAGTTTATGGCTCTGGCGGCGTTCTCGATGTCGAGTACAACACTTGCGAATACACCTCTTCCACATTGAACAAGAGTGGTGTAGAAATTGATGCGTCTTATGCAACCACAACCGTTAACTTGAACAACTGCTCGCAGACTGCTATGGCTGGTCTCTACGCTTTGAAAGGAACTAAGGGTACTGTATATGTGGACGGTGTGGCTAATGCTGTCTTAGCATATACTGCTGAGCAACTCGCTCAGTATGTAAACGATGCTACAAAGGATACCACAGTGGTACTTGCAAACGACATTGAGGCTACTAGTACTGTTCTATTGAAGCAGAAGGAGGGCGTTAATGTTATCATCGAGGGCAAAAATAAGAACTTTAATGGTTTGCTCTCTATCAGAGGTTACAAGCAGTATGGTACATCAACATTAACAATTAAGGATATTCACTTCACTGCAGCGAGTGCAACTTCTGATGCATGTATTGTAGGTGAGGACAGAAAATCTACTGGCGTATATGCGTATTCGCATGGTGTAACAGTAGACAACTGCACATTCTCGTGTCCTATTTCTGACGATCCTAAGTGCGCCGCAGTTCGTCATAAGGATGGTGGCGACTCGAATTGGACTATCACAAATTGTGTTGTTGATAGCTCTATGCACTCTCTTATCCAAACAAATAATATTCTTGGTAACTTGAAAGTTGAGGAATGCAAGGTCTATTCGAAGAATGGTGCTAACTTGAACTATACTTGTAAAGCAGAGTTTACTGATTGCAAGTTCGATGTTAGAGGTCTTGCCGTTCGTGTAGGCGTGAATAGTGGTGGAAACCCTGACGAGGCTAAGACTTTCACTTTCACAGATTGCAACTTAAAATCAGCTTGCGAGGATGGTGACGCTGTTATTATTGTTCGTACATCGGCTCAAAACGCTACTTTGAAATTTGTAAATACTACACTTGAGGGAACTACCAAGATTAGTGGTATTGTCGATGGAAAAACCAACATCGAAGGAACATACTAATAGAGAGTAAGCAAATACATTGACTGCGCTCCTCGGTTTCGAGGGGCGCATTTTTTGTGCAAAAAAATGCGACAAGGTTCATTAGAGGCAGTTAGGGAAGTTAGGGAGTATAGGGATATTTTCACTAAATTCACTAAATTCACTAAACTCCCTACATTCCTATAATCTCTCCCCTCTTTCCTAATTACCCCCTAAACTCTCCGCCGAAGAATTTTTAACTCTTAATTCTCAATTTTTAATTATTTTATACTATCTTTGTAGGTAGTTATGGTATTATAGAACATTTACTATATGATTGAGACACTGAAATTTTACAAGAACTTCCCAAAGGAGGGCATAAACTTTATTGACATTATCCCTTTCTTGCAGTCTAAAAAGGCATTTCGCGAGGTTGTAGAGGCTCTGAAAAAGGCTACCACAGCTCCAAATGTTGCTGCTCCCGAAGCGCGCGCATTTCTCTTTACCGCACCTCTCTTGTCGGAGGAGGGTATCGTGGAGAATATTATCCCAATGCGCAAAAGCGGCAAGCTGCCATTCAACGATGGCGATTTGATTGAGGTGTGCATCGAGAAGGAGTACGGCTTCGACAAGCTCTACTTCCGCTTGAGTGATATCGCCGCTGGAGTTCCCGAGGGCGACACATTCTACATCACAATCCTTGACGATGTGTTGGCAACGGGTGGCACGGCTCTCGGTGTTGCCGAGGCTCTCGAAAAACTCACTATCTACCGCGACAACAAGCCTTACAACATAAAAATCAAGGAGTTTGTTTTCCTCGTGGAGATTGAGGAGATAAACGGCAAGGCTCGTTTGGAGAAGATTGCTCCAGTGACCTCGTTGATGTCTATCTAATATATATAGGTGTAAACAATGAAAAAACTACTTCTGCTTATGGGATTGTTATCGCTATTCGGTTGTGGCAAAAAAGCCCCTGCATACCCGCAGGATAAGGTTGTTGCCAAAGATGGCTCGGAGATTGTCTTTACATTCTTCGCGCACGCCTCGCTCGCTATCGAGCATAACGGAAAACATATCTACATCGATCCCGTAGGCGACTTCGCGTGGGAGAAGCTTCCAAAGGCAGATGCGATACTCATAACTCACTCGCACTACGACCACTTCGAGATGGCAACAGTAGAGAAGATAGCGAGCGAGGCGTGCGCGGTATTGTGCGATAAAACCTCTGCCGAGGCGTTCGAACACGACTGTACAACGATGTTGCCGGGTAGCGTAGCCGAGCCGTTTGAGGGGTTGTCGGTGCGCGCTGTGCCTGCCTACAACATAAGTGAAGGTCACACCGATTTCCACCCAAAGGAGCGCGAGGATTGCGGCTATATTCTCACCTTGGGCGGCACGACAATCTATGTTGCAGGCGATACTGAGGATAACGAAGATATGCTATCATTGCAGGGAGTGGATATTGCTTTCCTGCCTGTAAATCAGCCATATACAATGACGGTCGAGCAAGCTGCTCGCGCGATTAAGGCTATCAAGCCGTCGATTTTCTATCCATACCACTATGGTCAAGTTGAGGAGAAAACCGACATTGAGGCGTTGGTAAAATCGCTCGATGGCGTTTGCGATGTCAGGGTATTTCCGATGGAGTAACCCCACCTCGCGCGCGCTCACTATCTACGCTGTGATGCTATAAGCGTCAGCAAGCAATTATCTACCCCAGACAGGCAAAAAGAGGGCTATTTTGCAGGTCTTGGGTAGATAATTCTATTTTTTAGTACAACTTAGACAAATATTTACTATATTTGCATACACAAATTAACTAACAAATTAACCCATGGGAAATAAAAGCGAACGACTTAACCTGATTAAACGAATTGTTGGAGAGGAGCTTATTGGCTCGCAGGAGGATTTAATCGTAAGACTCGCGGAGCTTGGCGTTCAAGCTACACAAAGTACATTATCAAGAGATTTTAAGGAGATAAATATCTCGAAAATGCCCCATCCTGATAAGGGCTACATCTATGTTTTGAGCGAGAAACTCGGCTCTGACATAGTGACAAATGTTGCCAATATAGGAGATGCCGTTCTCAGTATCAAATTCTCTCACAACATCGCTGTAATCGCCACAAAATCGGGCTATGCAAGCGCAATTTCGGTGATTATCGACGGACGAAAAAGCAAGGATATTATCGGCTCGATTGCTGGCGATAATAATATCATGCTTATTCTGCATGAAAATGCTGTACGCGAGGATGTTTTGGCTCAGATGCAGCAGCTGTTTCCTGCATTAATTTACACAGAGTAGACAACCCTCTTACAGACACAAATATGCGGCAAAGGCGACACTTTCGAGTGTCGCCTTTGCCATTCATAACCAACAATATACCCTACTCTACGAACTTGATTTTCGACAAATCACGAGCCTTCGCTTCGGGAGTCTCATCGGGATAACCTACAGCCAAAGCATAGCGCAGGCGATAGCCCTCAGAAAAATTCAGCGATTCAACATATTTACCCATTTCTGGTTCAGCAAAGGTAAATAGCACACTACCCAAGCAGCATGTACCCAAGCCAAGTTCCGTAGCTGCGAGCATTATATTCTCGCCAAGCATTCCGATATTCACATCGGAGAACTCGCCTTCGGGAGCAGCCACAAAAATTACAGCCGGGGCATTGCGAAAGATATTTTTGAAGGTCGGAGTATGCATATATTTCGCCTTATCCGTCCCCTCCACCGCCTTCAAGTAGTCGGCAGTGCAAGCATCTATCCACTCCTTCGAATCGACGATGCGAAGCTCCCACTCCTGACGATTCATCGCGCTTGGGGCCTTCACGCCACACTCGGCAAGGAGTTGCAATTTTTCGCGTTCAACAGGAGTATCCTTGTAGGCGCGGACACTACGACGAGCCTCGATGGCATCGACTACCCCACTCTTCTTCTGTGTTTCGGTTACGAGCCAAACCGACAACAACGCTGTTACGCACAACGCAAGCAAGCTAACAATCTGTTTCATAAATTTACAATTTATAGTTTGTTACGAAGTCAAAGGTAACAATTTTTTTATTGATATACAAAAAAGCCATTTTCATTGATAATTTTCTCGAAAAAAGTACTATCTTTGCAGATAATTGCATCGTGTGCGCATACGCGCGCATGAGTGCGCGACATCCCAAAACGGGTAATTTAACAGCTAATTGACACTAAATTAAGACTATGGGAAAGAAAGATAATAACGACATCACTTTCGACGATTTGGGGCTCTCGCCTGAGGTTACAGACCAGAAGTCCCCTATGATTCCAATCATCGCAAGTGGCGATGACGACACAGTTGAGGAGGTGCAGTTGCCAGAGATTTTGCCGATACTTACACTTCGCAGTTCGGTACTATTTCCAGGGGCAATTACCCCAATCACCGTAGGTCGTGAGAAGAGCATCGCGTTGGTGCGTGCCGTTCAAGCAGAGGGAGGTTTGCTCGGCGCAGTTTTGCAGCGCAATGCCGAGATTGAGACTCCTACACCTGACGATATGTACCGAGTAGGTACAGCTGCACGCATATTGAAAATTCTCGAAATGCCGAACGGAAACTTAACCGTTATCCTTTCGGGTTTGGAGAAGATTGAGGTTGGCGAATATATCTCGACAGAGCCATTCTTCAAGGCGAAAGTTACGCCACTGCTCGACTCAACACCAGAGAATAACAGCGTAGAGTTTGACGCGCTCATCGAGTCTATCAAGGATGTTGCGCTCAACATAATCAACACCTCACCTACAATGCCGAAAGAGGCATCCTTCGCAATCAAGAATATTGATTCGCGTCGAGGCATCGTAAACTTCATCTGCTCGAACCTCGAATTTTCGGACGATGATCGTCAGATGTTGCTCGAAGCTCCGGGTTTGTTGGCGCGTTCGCGCAAGTTGCTCGAAATTCTTATTCGCGAGCAGCAGCTACTTGAGATAAAGCAGGATATTCAGGGTAAGGTAAAGCAGGAGATTGATAAGCAGCAGCGCGACTACTATCTGCAACAGCAGATGCGCACTATTCAGCAGGAGCTTGGCGAGGACGAGGATGGCGACATCAAGCGTCTGCGCGAGGCAGCTGCCAAGAAGAAGTGGAGCAAGGCGACAGCCGAGATATTCGAGAAGGAACTCTCAAAAATGGAGCGTCTAAACCCTGCCGTAGCGGAATACTCGGTGCAGATGACATATCTGCAACTGATGGTAGACCTTCCGTGGGAGGAGTACACCGAGGATAACCTCAACCTCAAGTGCGCACGCGAGCAACTCGATGCCGACCACTTCGGTTTGGAGGAGGTTAAGGAGCGTATCTTGGAGCATCTCGCTGTAATCAAGTTGAAGGGCGATTTGAAATCCCCTATTCTCTGCTTGTATGGCCCTCCAGGAGTTGGTAAGACCTCGCTCGGAAAGTCGGTAGCAACGGCTCTTGGTCGTAAGTTCGGTCGTATTGCACTCGGTGGTCTGCACGATGAGGCGGAGATTCGCGGACACCGCCGCACCTACATCGGAGCAATGCCGGGACGAATTATCGAAACTATTAAACGCTGTGGTTCGTCTAACCCTGTGATTATCCTCGATGAGGTGGACAAGATAACCGTCAGCAACCATGGCGACCCTTCGTCAGCGTTGTTGGAGGTGTTGGATCCTGAGCAGAATACCACATTCCACGACAACTACCTCGATACGGAGTATGACCTCTCGAAGGTCCTCTTTATCGCTACGGCAAACGATATCGGTGCGGTAAATCCTGCACTGCGCGACCGTATGGAGTTGATTAATATCCCTGGTTATATCCTCGAAGATAAGATCGAGATTGCCGAGAAGCACCTCGTTCGCAAACAATGCGAGGCTCATGGTCTGAAGGAGGAGGATATGGTGGTAGAGCGAGATATTATGAAGAAGATTATCTCGGAGTACACTCGCGAGTCGGGTGTGCGCTCGTTGGATAAGCACTTGGCGAAGTTGGCTCGTTCACGCGCCAAGAATATCGCCTTTGAGGAGGAGTTTACCCCTTCGTTTACTGCAGAGCAGATTGAGAAGGTACTCGGCAAGCCAAAGTATCTGAACGAGGAGTACGAGATCAAGGATATGATCGGTGTTGTTACGGGCTTGGCATGGACACAAGTGGGTGGCGATATTCTCTACATTGAGAGCATTCTCACACCTGGCAAGGGCAAGTTGTCACTGACGGGTAACTTGGGCGATGTGATGAAGGAGTCGGCAACCATTGCCCACGAGTGGGTTATGGCACACCACAAGGAGCTTGGCATCAACCCTGAAATGTTCGAGAAAAACGACCTCAACATCCATGTTCCAGAGGGTGCCGTTCCAAAGGATGGCCCTTCGGCAGGAATCACGATGATCACCTCGATTGTTTCGACCTATACGGGGCGCAAAGTTAAGGAGCGTATCGCAATGACGGGCGAGACCTCATTGCGTGGTCGTGTATTGCCTATCGGTGGCGTAAAGGAGAAGATTCTGGCAGCAAAGCGCGCTGGTATTCACACTATCCTGCTCCCTGAGGAGAATCGCAAAGATGTCGAGGAGATTACAAAGGAGTATATCGAGGGCCTAACCTTCCACTATGTTCGCTCGAACGACGAAGTTCTTAAACTCGCATTGCAATAAAGTAGCATGAAAGTTCTCGCCATCATCCCTGCACGCTACGCCAGCACACGCTTTCCGGCAAAGCCTATCGCTATGTTAGGAAGTAAGCCCATTGTGCAACGCGTATATGAGCAGGTGGCAAAGGCGGTGGAGCGAGTAGTGGTCGCAACCGACGATGAGCGCATTTATAGAGCTGTAGTCGCCTTTGGTGGCGAGGCAGTAATGACATCAACCGAGCATCGCAGTGGCACAGATCGCTGTGCCGAGGCGTACAAAAGGCTGCATTGCGATGCGGATATTGTCATCAATGTGCAGGGCGATGAGCCATTTATCGCGCCCTCTCAAATTGCAACATTGATAGAGTGTTTTCGTGACGACAGCACCGAAATTGCAACCCTCGCAAAGCCATTTGCAGAGGCCGACGGCATTGAGGCGATCGAAAATCCAAACGCCCCGAAGGTTATATTTGATGGTTGTGGCAATGCGATATACTTCTCGCGTTCGGTCGTCCCCTATATCCGAGGCGTTGAGCGTTGCGAGTGGCTAAAGCATCACACCTTCTACAAGCACATTGGCATCTACGGCTTTCGTGCCGATGTATTGAAAGCGGTAACAGTGCTGCCACAATCGCCACTTGAAATGGCGGAGTCGTTAGAGCAGTTGCGATGGTTGGAGCATGGTTACAAAATTAAGGTTGGAATTACCGACAGTGAGACTATCGGCATCGATACGCCCGAAGATTTAGAGCGAGCAGAGGAGTTTTTGCGGAAGCAACAGAGTTTATAATCTACACAAAATAAAATTCAATCAACTTAAAAACTTAACTATTATGAAAAAAATCTTTTTAGCAGTTGCACTCTTTGCAGTCGGCATCTCGACAGCATCGGCGGAGTGGAAAATTGCAGGCGACAAGATTCGTACAAAGTGGGCTGAGGAGGTAAACCCTTCGAATGTTCTTCCAGAGTACCCTCGTCCACAACTCGTTCGTGGTGAGTGGCAAAACCTCAACGGTTTATGGAACTACGCCATCACAGAGATTAATGCCGCGCAACCAACCACTTTCAACGGCGAAATTCTCGTTCCGTTCGCATTGGAGTCAGCTTTGTCGGGCGTTCAGAAGCCACTCAAAGAGAATCAGCTCTTGTGGTACGAGCGCGAGTTTACAGTACCTTCAAAGTGGATGTCGCAGCGCGTAATGCTTCACTTTGGTGCGGTAGATTGGAGCGCAGATGTATATGTAAACGGCGTTTATGTAGGTGGTCACACTGGAGGATTTACCCCATTTGCGTGCGATATTACAGCTGCCCTCAACAAGAAGGGCGCACAGAAGTTGGTAGTTCGTGTATGGGATCCAACCGAGAAGGGCGAGCAGCCTGTAGGTAAGCAGCTCAGCAAACTCGGCAAGATTTGGTACACACCAGTTTCGGGTATTTGGCAGACTGTATGGTTGGAGCCTGTATCGAAGCAGAACCACATCGTAAGCATCACTCCATCGAGCTGCCTTCGTCATAACGACATCATCGTTAAGACCAAGACCGCAGTTTGCGATGGTGTAGTTGCAGTTGAAGTTTTCGACAACGGCACAAAAGTTGGCGAGGGTTCTGCACCATGCGGCACAGCAGTTAAGGTGCATATCCCTAACGCAAAGTTGTGGACTCCTGAGACTCCTCACCTCTACGACTTAAAGGTTACATTGAAGCAGAATGGCAAGGTCATCGAGAGCGTTTCGTCGTACACTGCAATGCGTGAGGTTGGTAAGGTGCGCGACGAGTACGGACACCTCCGCGCTACTCTCAACGGCAAGCCAATCTTTATGTATGGCCCACTCGATCAGGGTTGGTGGCCTGACGGATTGTACACTGCACCGACCGACGAGGCTTTGGCTTGGGATATTCAGTTTACAAAGGATCTCGGCTTCAACACCATCCGTAAGCACATCAAAGTTGAGCCAGCTCGTTGGTTCTACCACTGTGACCGACTCGGTATGCTCGTATGGCAGGATATGCCTTGCGGCGAGCAAGCTAACAAAAATACATTCTCGTGGGCTCGTCATCAGGTAAATGGAGGTTCGGATACCGAGCTTACCGAGGAGTATAAGCGTAACTACTACAAGGAGTGGGGCGAGATTATGGATTTCTGCAACTTCTTCCAATCGGTTGTTGTATGGGTACCATTCAACGAGGCTTGGGCGCAGTTCGACACCGAGAGGGTTGTGGATTGGACCTACAAGCGCGATCATACCCGCTTGATTAACCCTGCCAGCGGTGGTAACTTGCGCGAGTGCGGCGACATTATGGATTGGCACAACTATCCAAAGCCAATCATGGGCGTTCACCACGCAGACTATATCCTTATGCTCGGCGAGTACGGAGGTTTGGGACTCCCAGTGAAGGGACACCTCTGGAATCCTGATATGCTCAACTGGGGCTACGGCGGTAACCGCAAGGATCAGGAGGATGTAACAAAGACCTACATCGAGTATGCAGAGATGATTCTCCCATTCGTTCAGCAGGGTATGTCGGGTGCTATCTATACACAGACTACCGATGTTGAGGGCGAGGTTAATGGATTTGTAACTTATGACCGCAAGGTTATCAAGATGGATGTAAAGCGCATCCACGACATTAACCAGCGTGTAATCAAGTCGTTGAAATAACAATCAACAAGAATGAAACCGACATTTATTGCAGGCCCTTGTGTTATCGAGTCGGCAGAGTTGCTCGACTCGGTAGCCGCAAGGCTCTGCGAGATAAATCGAGAACTCGGCATCGAGATCATCTTCAAAGCGTCGTTCGATAAGGCTAATCGCACCTTGCTCCACTCCTTCCGTGGTGTAGGGTTGGAGCGCGGCTTGCAGATGCTCTCGGATGTACGCACGAAGTGGGGGCTGCAACTGCTGACCGATATTCACGAGGCGTGGCAAGCAACTCCCGTTGGCGAGGTGTGCGATATCTTGCAGATTCCAGCGTTTCTCTGCCGCCAAACCGACCTCATAGTGGCGGCAGCAAAGACGGGGCGAGCAATAAACATCAAAAAGGGGCAGTTCCTTTCGGGTGCTGATATGCGCTATCCATACGAAAAGGCAATGGAGGCGGGAGCAAAAGAGGTGTGGCTTACAGAGCGAGGGAACTCATTCGGCTATAACAACCTCGTCGTAGACTTCCGCAACATTTCGGATATGCTTGATATTGCACCGCGCGTAATTATGGATTGTACACACTCCGTGCAACGCCCAAGTTCGGCTAATGGCACAACGGGAGGAGATCGAAAGTTTGTCCCAGCGATGGCATTGGCGGCAAAGGCTTTTGGTGCTACGGGGTACTTCTTCGAGGTACACCCTTCGCCCGAAGAGGCGTTGAGTGACGGTCCGAATATGTTACACCTCGATGATTTGAAGGGTGTAATAAAATCTCTTATGTAGATGAACGAAACGCAGAAAAACAGGATTCTTGAGACGGCTCGCGAGGTTTTGCTCAACGAGGCAGAGGCCCTTCTCTGCATCAAGGAGAAGCTGAACGGAGAGTTTGTCGCTGCTGTGGAGATGATACTCGCATGCAGCGGAAAGGTTATCCTTACAGGCATTGGCAAATCGGGAATCATCGCAAAGAAGATTGCCGCAACATTGGCAAGTACGGGAACGCCGAGCTTCTATCTCAATCCGAGCGAGGCGTTTCACGGCGACCTTGGTATGATATCGAAGGAGGATGTTGTGGTTGCACTCTCTCATTCGGGCGAGACCGATGAAGTGCTGAAAATCATCCCATTTATACACGAAAATGGCAATAAACTAATCTCTATAACGGGTAATGCGGAGTCGGCTTTGGCAAAAAACTCCGATCTACACCTCGATGTAGAGGTAGAGCATGAAGCGTGTATTCTCGATCTCGCGCCTACATCCTCAACAACAGCACAACTCGCATTGGGTGACGCTTTGGCGTGCGCTCTGATGAAGATGCGCAACTTCACATCGCAGGACTTTGCACGACTCCATCCAGGCGGCAGTCTTGGACGACGACTGCTTATGCGAGTGGGGCAAGTGATGCGCCGACACGATCTCCCTATCGTTTCGGAGAGTGCTACGGCAGCCGAGATGATTCACGCCATATCGCGTGGAGGTTTAGGGTTGATTGTGGTGCAACGCGAAGAGAAGATTTTAGGCATTATAACCGATGGCGACATTCGTCGAGCTATGGAGAGCCGACAGGCTGCGTTCTTCGATATTCATCCGATGGATATAGCCACACGCGAACCGAAGTGCATATACCCCGACAGTAAACTTATCGAGGCCGAGAAGTCGATGACGCGCCACAAAGTCAATTCGTTGCTTGTGGTTGATTACGACGAACACCTCGTGGGAGTAATTCAGATATACGACATAAAGCTATAAATTATAAAAACACAAAATAACAGAATTATGGGACTTTTAGATTTTATGGCACCACCGGCACACAAAGCGGAGTTGCCAGCAGAGAAGGTCGACAAGGAGTACAAGTCGATGCGATTAAAGGTATTCCTCGGAATCTATTTTGGCTATGCCGCTTACTATCTCGTGCGAAAGAACCTCTCATTCGCCACAAACGGAATGATTGAAGATGGTCTTATCGACAAGCCAGGTGCAGGTATCGCAATGGCGGGTATCCCTATCGCGTACGCCGTAAGTAAGTTCTTGATGGGTAGTCTTTCCGACCGTTCCGACGCCCGTAAGTTTATGACCATTGGTCTGATTCTTTCGGCACTCGTAATGATTGTGGCAGGTTTAGTGCCTTACCCTGTTGGTGTCAATGGCAACTACTCGATTACCATCGGCATTATGTTCGTACTGATGCTATTTGCAGGTTGGTTGTCGGGTATGGGCTGGCCTCCATGCGGTCGTGTGATGTCGCATTGGTTCTCTACAAATGAGCGTTCATTCAAGATGTCTATCTGGAATACAGCTCACAATATCGGTAACGGCTCACTCGGATTTATTATCCCTGCTGGCATTGCAATCTTTGCAACTCTTGGCATCGAGCAGACTTGGCGCGCCGCATTTATCGCTCCTGCATTGGTAGCACTGCTTTTCGCAGCAATGTGTTGGTGGTTTATCCGCGATACACCAGAGTCGTGCGGTCTGCCTGCTATCGAGAAGTATCGTAACGACTTCTCAGGCGCAAAGGCAAAGAAGGGCGAGGAGACAAAGATTCCTTTCAAGACACTCTTCGTGGACTACATCCTCAAAAACCCTACCCTTTGGCTTATCGGTTTTGCCAACATCTTCGTCTATTTCATTCGCTACGGTATTGCAGATTGGTCGCCAATCTACTTGCAGGATGAGTTGGGAATGTCAAAGTTGGATAGCTCGTTGGCGTACACCATTCGTGAGTATGCGGGTATTGTAGGAACTCTGCTCTGCGGTTGGTTGTCGTCTAAATTCTTCCAAGGTCGTTGCGCCCCAGTAAATGTTATCTATATGATTCTCGTTGCCGTTGGAGTATTGGCATATTGGCAGGCTGCACCATTGGCAGAGGCACTTTCTATGGATGTTAAGTATGTTGTTTACTGCTCGTTGGCACTTATCGGTGCAGCAATCTATGGCCCTGTGGCGATGATTTCAATTCAGGCAATCTCGATTGTTCCGAAGAATGCAGCGGGAACAGCAGCAGGCTTTATGGGCTTGCTCGGCTACCTGATTGGTGACGCTATCTTGTCGAAGATCGCCTTTGGATATGTTGCCGAGAGTTCACTCGGTTGGAACTTCACCTTCGAGTGCTTCTTCGCTACAAGCATTATCGCAGCCATTATCTGTTTCGTAGCAATGGGCAAGGAGAAGAAGATGCTTGCAGAGCGTATTGCAGCAGCAAAGGCAGCAGAACAGAAATAAATAACATAGCGCAGTGAGTATCGCAGAGTTTATAGCAACATTGGAGAGTGCTGGTGAGTTGATTCGCATCGGCACTCCCGTATCTTCCGAGTTGGAGATAGCTGAAATCACTGACCGTGTAGTCAAGAGCGAGGGCGGTGGTAAGGCTCTCTTGTTCGAGAAAACCGACAAGGGATTCCCCGTGCTGACAAACCTCTACGGCTCGGAGCGCAGAATGGCTATGGCTCTCGGCGTTGAGCGATTGGAGGATATTTCGGAGCGATTCAACACGCTAATCGGCACTGTAACATCGCCTAAAGAGAACTTTATCGACAAGTTGCGACTCCTACCTCTCTTGGGCGAGGCGTCGCAGTGGTTTCCTCGCAAGCGCAAAGGGCGAGGAGAGTGCCAACAGGTCGTTCTCAAGGGCGAGGAGGCAAAACTCTCGTTGTTGCCAATTCTGAAGTGTTGGCCACACGACGGAGGGCGTTTTGTAACGCTTCCGATGGTTCATACGATAGACCCTGATAGAGGCATTCGCAATGTTGGTATGTATCGTATGCAGGTTTTCGACGACCACACTACGGGAATGCATTGGCATCGCCACAAGACGGGCGCACGCCACTACGAAGCATACAAGGCGCGTGGCGAAAGAATGCCCGTAGCGGTAGCTATTGGCGGAGACCCCGTATACGCATACTCGGCGACAGCTCCCGTACCCGACAACATCGACGAGTACCTCTTGGCAGGTTTGCTACGCGGAAAACCCGTTAAGTTGGTTAAGTGCGTAACGAACGATATCTATGTTCCCGAAGATTGCGACTTCGTAATTGAGGGCTATGTTGATACAGCCGAGGAGAAGGTTTTGGAGGGCGATTTTGGCGACCATACGGGATTCTACTCACTGAAAGATTACTACCCGAAGTTCCACATTACGGCAATTACTCATCGTCGTGATGCGGTCTACCCTGCAACTATTGTGGGTATTCCGCCACAAGAGGATGCCTACATAGCAATGGCAACAGAGCGAATCTTCCTCGCTCCAATACGCCTTGTAATGCAACCAGAGGTAGAAGATATGTATATGCCAGCGGCAGGCACGCAACACAACATCACCATTATCTCGATGCGACAACTCTACGAGCGACAAGCATCGAAGGTGGCTCTTGGCTTGTGGGGCGCAGGACAGATGATGTTCAATAAATACCTACTTCTCACTCCTGCTACGACCAACATTCGCTCCACAAAAGAGATGGCTGCGTTGATGCGCAGTTGCGACCTTAGTTCGTCACTTATCCGCAGCGAGGGTATCTACGATGTCCTTGACCATGCAACTCCGACTTGTGGCTTTGGAGGCAAGGTGGCTCTCGATTTGACTGCGGTGGCAAAGTCTGAGCGCAAATCGACATTCGACCACACTGCCCTACCTTCGGGCGTAGAGGCAAGTGACGAGTTGCTTGAAGAGTGGAGCGCACTCATTCTCTTTGCGGATAACGAGTCGGAACTCAACTTTGAACAGATCGCCAAAGCGGCAGATTGCAACTTTGTTGTCGTATTCGACAGACGCGCTCAAGAGATGACCGCACAGGAGCTTTTGTGGCTTGGAGCAGCAAACACCGAGCCTTCGCGCGACTTTGAGCTACACGGCTCGACGCTTGTCGTTGATGCACGAGCAAAACTCCCAACTACAAATAGCAAAAAACCATCGCGTTGGCCAAATGTTGTAACAGCAGACGATGCAACAATCGCCCTTGTGGATAAGAGGTGGAGCGAGTATGGTATTGGAGAGTTTATCGCTTCACCATCGCGACATTACAAGAACTTAACCCTTTGCGAAGGTGCTGAGTGGCACGGATAGCAGATGTTTACACGGCAGAACATACGCGGTATACTATTCCTGATGGCAATTGTAGTTGTCATTGCGCTTATCGCCTACTTTGCCGAACCTCGCAAAGCACTGACACTTCGAGAGGAGAAGAGCGAGACCGCGCAAGCAACCACTATGCAACGCGATACGCTCTTTGCATTCGATCCGAATACAGTTACATACGACGAACTATTGCTACTCGGATTCGACAAACGCACGGCTGTGGGCATCGTGAAGTATCGCACCGCAGGCAAAGTTTTTGGCATTGCCGAGGAGTTTGCATTGTGCTACGGAGTAACAGATTCGATGTTCGCGCGCGTGCGCCCGTATATTAAAATTGGTAGTCGCTACGCCACAAAGCCGAAAAGGCGAGAGAGTGTGACAGCGGATAGTTCAAGGCTAAATCGCAAACCGCGTTTCTCGCCACGCCCATTCGAGCCATTCCTCATTGATACAGTGGGCGTTGAGTATCTGCGCTTGATTGGCTTCTCCACTCGACAAGCCGAAACACTTATCGAATATCGCCGTCGTGGTGGCGGAATCTTCTCAATGAACGAGTTGCGCGATTGCTACGCCGTAAGTGAGGAGATGGCAGACTCGCTATCTCACTTTGTTATCCTCAGCAAGCGAGATCCCTTTGCTGGTCTAATTGAGATAAACGGAGCCGACTCCGCGACACTTCGCCGAGTGAGAGGTATAGGTGCAAAAACTGTTGTTGCCGTGATGCAATATCGTAAATTTTTAGGCGGATTCTACAAAAAAGAGCAAATTGCGGAGCTAAAATGCGTTACACCAGAAAATTTTGCACGAATTTCTGAACAAATTTATTGCGATAGTTGCAAAATTTCAAAAATAGATATTAACTTTGCACCCGCTTACGATTTTGAGCATCATCCATATATGACGCGAAGAGCCGTAAGAGCAATAACCGAAACAAGAGAATCGAAAGGAGGTTGGACAAGTATTGAGGAGATGATTGAAGATGAAATATTCACCGAGGAGCAGGCGAAAGCCATTGCACCCTATCTTCTTTTCGGTACAACCCCGCAGAGTTTCGATTAGCAAAATTTCAGGATCAGCCATAGCAGATGGCTTAAAATCTGCTAATATAGATTTGAATACAAACACAAAAAACAGAGAATAATTATGATTATCATGCCAGTTAAGGAGGGCGAGAACATCGAGCGCGCTCTCAAAAAGTTTAAGCGTAAGTACGAGCGTACAGGTGTTTTGAAGGAGCTTCGCGCTCGTCAGTACTTCACTAAGCCTTCGATTGCAAAGCGCGACAAGATGGCTCACGCTATCTATGTAGAGCAGTTGCATCGTCGCGAGGAGGAGTAGTCTTAAACTCCCCAATAAAAAATGCCGAATCTCGATAAGGGATTCGGTTTTTTTATGCCAAAATGCCATTTTCCGTAAAAAATAGAAGATAATTATAAATTATTTTCTAACTTTGTATATTAATGTGCGAAAGACACTTTTAAGCATAACTAATTTAATTATTAACCAAAAAAACGATGAAAAATTTGACAAAAATTTTCATGGCAGTTGTGGCGGGAATGTTCGCATTCTCTTGCGTTACCGACACAACTGATGACCTTGCCGTAGACTTCAACAAAGGCAATGGTCAAACTACTGTTACCCTCTCGTTGGATGGTACTCGTACACATCTCGGCGCAAAGGGTGAGGAGGGTTATCCTCTCTATTGGAGTAAGGGCGACCAGATTGCTCTGAATGGCGTTGCTTCAGCACCTCTTGGTGAGGA
>SUZQ01000046.1 GCA_015059875.1 Rikenellaceae bacterium
TTTTTTACCATAAAAAATAGAGATTAGTAGAAACCGTTTTCTACTAATCTCTAAAATATCGCTGTAATTTACAAATTTATAAGCAATTACATCTTTAGTCAAGCGCCGCTTTTGGCATCATTACCTTTTATCATATATCCAATAATTCCTATCGGCTCTATTGCATTTCTCACATTGCGGTATGATATTGCCCTCTTCCAATGGTTTTAATGGATTCATGTGTCCTTTTTGCAGAACAGTTTTTGTTCTTTTCCAATGTTTGTGAGGTTTGCCCTCTTCTGAACCACAAGTAGCACAACAATAGCTATACTTCTTTTTGAGAGATTCAAAGAAATCTTCATCCTCTTTGTACTCTCTGCGCTCTTTTGTGAAATCGGGATAGCACTCTGTCAATGAAACTAATTTATACTCCCCATTTTTGAGGTTCAATGAGTTATTATCCTTTCTAGCCCCAGATAATATATACCACCCTTTTTGAGCTGCAAGATGACGCCCTTGTTGTACATCTGTTGTATCTTCGTAATATTGCCTTATAAATTTGGTTAATTCATTTTTTGTAACAATTCGGGTATTGGGATAATTTTCTGCTAAATATACCAACACTAATGCGTCTTTAGTAAAATTATCCCCTTTCATCAAGTTTGGTAATTCAACCCCTTTTTCTTTCAGATACTTTTCATGATATCCCTTCACAACCTTGTAGGTTGCCAAAATCTCGCTTTTCTTCATTTCAATATATCATTTGAAAAAATACGACAAATCCTTTCCATAGCGTTGCGCCAACCTATACAACATAATTGCCGACACATTAATATCTCCATTTTCAATCTTTGAAAGATGACTTTGAGATATAATGCCTTCATTTTGCAAATCAATCTGCTTGATACCTAACTCAGTGCGAGTTTGGTATAGTCGACTCGCAAGTTGTTGTTTTAGTTTCTTCTGTTCTGTCGCTTTCATGAAAACAAATTTAATATAGAAAAACCTATATTCCATATTGGAATATCAACAATATTCGCTAACTTTGCACCCAAATATAGCGATATATGATTTACAAGGTTGTAGATTTATTTGCTGGCGTAGGAGGTTTAAGTTATGGATTTGCACATGACTCGGATTTTTGCATCATTGCTGCAAATGAAATTCTTAAACCTATGGCAATAGCATATTCATTGAATCACCCTACCGTAAAGGTTTATAATAAAGATGTTAAGGATTTCTCCTTGGATGATTTGACAAATGATTTTGGAATTAAGAAAGGAGATATTGATATTGTAATTGGAGGCCCTCCATGTCAAGCATATTCAACAGTAGGCAAACGACTGATTGATGACCCAAGAGGTAAATTATTTCAAGAGTACTTTCGTGTACTTTCAGAGATAAAACCAAAGATATTTGTATTTGAAAATGTAAAGGGACTGCTATCCATCCAAAATGGAGCTCTCTTTTCGCAGATACTTTCGCTTTTTCAGAGCATTGGATATTTTGTAAAATGGGAAGTTCTAAATGCAGCCGATTATGGTACGCCTCAAATAAGAGAGCGTGTTATTATTGTCGGCTCGCTTATAGACGACAAATTCGAGTATCCATTACCAACACATAGGGATGCAGACAATACCAATTTATATAACGCTCATTTGAATCCATATATTACACTTGGGGAAGCAATAGGTGATTTGCCGCCAATCAAAAGTGGTGAAAAATGTTCCATATACAATTCAACACCACAAACCGAGTATCAGAAAGAGATGCGCAAAGGTGCAACAGCAGAACTTGCAGATCACGAAACCCCAAAGAACAATGAGAAACTTATAAAACTAATGGAGGCGCTACCCGATGGTGGCACGCCTCAAGATATTCCAGAAGAATTACGACCATCAAGTGGCTTTGCTAACACATATTGTAAATTATGGTGGGATAAACCATCAACCACCATTACAAGAAATCTTAGTTGCCCATCATCATCACGATGTATCCACCCTCGTGCAGCAAGGCCCTTATCAACGCGAGAGGGGGCTAGACTACAAGGTTTCCCCGATACATATATATTTTACGGTACTCGGTCAGAAAAGAATTTACAAATAGGTAATGCCGTCCCAACGCAACTTTCGTCTGCGTTAAAGGATTCTATAAAACGGTATTTAGATACCGTCCTATAAAGAGAGTTAAGTTTTTTACTCCCAGTTCCCAGCTATTCGCTTCTCGATTATTTCAACGGCTCGATATGAATAGCCACGGCTGTGCGTTCGCCAAAACGATTGCGCAACGCCATCTCAATCTCTCGCGATATCTCGTGGGAGTCCGTAACCGTCATAGAGCCATCAACACGAATATGCACCTCAATAGCGATATCGGAACCGATACGACGCGTGCGAAGATTGTGCGGTTTATGGACATTTGGTGTTGCTGCAATTATCGAAAGTATATCATCCTCGACATCTTTTGGCAGACTCTTCTCAAGCAGTTCTGCAAGTGCTGTACGACAGAGATCGTAGGCAACCTTCACAATAAGTGCCGCCACAACAATAGCAGCAATAGGATCGGCAATGCGCCACTTCTCCCCAAGGAAGTATGCTGCGCCAATACCCAACAATGCTCCGATAGATGAGAGCGCATCGCTGCGATGATGCCACGCATTCGCCACAACCGAAGGGCTATCAAGTCTCTTGCCAACGCGCATTGTATATTGATACAAAGCCTCTTTAACAACAATAGACATAGCAGCAGCGATAATCGCAATAACGCCCGGACGAGGCAACTCCTTACCCGCAGCAACAGCCACAATCTTTTCGGCACTATCGACAAGAATCTCTACGCCCACAGCAAAGAGTGCCACACCAATGATTAGCGAAGCGAGAGTTTCGTACTTGCCATGTCCCCATTTATGGTCGTCGTCACGCGGTTTCGCACTTATTTGAACAAATGCCAATACAACAATATCAGTGGCAAAATCCGATGCTGAATGCACAGCATCGGCTATCATTGCACCGCTTCGTCCGAAGATACCTGCAACGAGCTTAAAGATAAAGAGGACCATATTTACAAACATACCGAGTATTGTAACTCGGTATATCTGTTTTGTGCGCTTATCAGCCATATACTTATTATATATTAGTCGAGTTTAGCTGGATATGAAAGCAACTGATATGCCAATGCTCGCGCCATACGCAGATGACCTGCACTATTTGGATGGAGTCGATCAATACGCGGGCCTCCCGTCTTTTCGCTCTTACCCAACGATGGACGACGCCAATACAATCCGTTCGATTCTGCAAGTGGATAGAGTCCACAGATAGCATTCAAGTCGATTACAGGCACTGCCCAAACATTGCCTGCCTCCTTTACCGCCTCGACATAAGCATCAACATACTCGCCTATACCATTTGTATATAGCTCATTGCGTTGTCTGCTTCTATCGCTGAGGAAAGCATCACCTCTGTGTATCGGCGTAAGCAGTATAATCTGCTTGGTAGGATATATCTCCTTCAACTTCGACATAGCGATATTGATACGACCACGCACGGTGTTTTTATCCATCGAGATTGTGCGCTTTTTACGGCTCTTTATCACACCCGACTTTGCGCCTTTTGGTCCCGAAACCTCAACCTGCACAACATCCTCTGTGAACCACTCTCCGAGAGGAACGCTGGCATTGTAGTCGTTTGTTCCCACAAAAATCATTATCGCGTCCACATCCTGACCGTGATCGGCTATAAGTTTGTCGGTCTGACCGGGGATATGACTCCACTGATGACCACTTATGCCGTAGACATAGGACTTTATGCCGAGTAACGACTCAAGATACACCCAATAGGTGTCGTTCTGTCCCTTCTCAACTTGACGCTTATCCGTAATAGAGTCACCGAGATATGCCACACGCGCACCCTGCCATTGGCTCTTAATCTCCGCCTTTGGTTTTGCCACTACGGGTAACGCAAGGCAAAAGAGCGCAATAATTATCGCAAAACGCTTCATAATACTAATAACTCTTTGCAAACAGAACACGATATGGCGATGGTTTACCTGTGAAGATACACTTACCCTCCTCAGGCTCAACATCCAAAGGAATACAACGGATAGTCGCCTTTGTAGCCTCCTTAATAGCCTGCTCGGTCTCAGGAGTTCCATCCCAGTGAGCCGAGATGAAGCCGCCCTTATTATTCAACACCTCAACGAACTCATCCCAAGTATCAACCTTGGTAATCATCGAGTTGCGATAGTCGAGAGCCTTCTGGAAGATATTTTTCTGCTGCTCATCGAGCAAGTTTACGATATAATCAACAATACCCTCCTGCGATACAGTCTCCTTGGTCAAGGTATCACGGCGAGCCAACTCGATAGTACCATTTGCGAGGTCGCGCTGACCGAGTGCAAGGCGTACAGGCACACCCTTCAACTCATACTCTGCGAACTTGAAGCCTGCACGAACATTATCGCGGTCGTCAACCTTCACACGAACGCCCTTAGCCTTCAAAGCATCGGCAATCTCGTTCATCTTAGCGCGTGCGGCAGCCAACTGCTCCTCGCCCTTGTAGATAGGAACGATAACAACCTGTGTAGGTGCCAACTTCGGAGGTAATACCAAACCATTGTTATCCGAGTGAGCCATGATGAGCGCACCCATCAAACGGGTAGAAACGCCCCACGATGTAGCCCATACATACTCCAACTTACCCTCACGGTTAGCATACTTAACATCGAACGCCTTTGCGAAGTTCTGACCGAGGAAGTGCGAAGTACCACTCTGCAAAGCCTTACCATCCTGCATCAACGCCTCGATAGTGAGGGTATCCTCTGCACCTGCAAAACGCTCGTTTGGCGACTTGTGACCAACGATTACTGGCAAGCAGAGCCACTCCTCGGCAAACTTCTGGTAGACCTTAATCATCTTGAGAGCCTCCTCTTGTGCCTCCTCGCGAGTCTCGTGTGCGGTGTGTCCCTCCTGCCACAAGAACTCTGCGGTACGAAGGAACAGACGAGTACGCATCTCCCAACGCACTACATTTGCCCATTGGTTACAGAGAATCGGAAGGTCGCGATATGAGTTAATCCATCCTTTGTAGGTGTTCCAAATGATGGTCTCCGATGTAGGACGGACAATCAACTCCTCCTCCAAACGAGCCGCAGGATCAACTACGATACCCTTACCATTCTCGTCATTCTTCAAACGGTAGTGAGTAACCACTGCGCACTCCTTGGCGAAACCCTCTACATGGTTTGCCTCCTTCGAGAAGAACGATTTTGGAATAAAGAGTGGGAAATATGCATTCTGCACACCTGTCTCCTTAAACATTCCATCCAGAACATCCTGCATCTTCTCCCAAATAGCGTATCCGTAAGGTTTGATAACCATACAGCCACGCACTGCTGAATTTTCAGCCAAACCTGCCTTCATTACAAGGTCGTTGTACCATTGCGAATAGTTCTCATCGCTCTTGGTCAAATCTTTCAATTCTACTGCCATATATTTCGATATTTTTTATTTTTTCGGCTATTAGCTATTGGCCATTAGCCATTAGCTTTTGTTGCACAAAGTGCAAAGGTAATTAAAATTTGCCACTTTGAAGCAAATTTTACTCTTTTTTGCGCATAACCACCCTCTGCTTCATCTCATTCGAGATGCGAACGGGCGAATTTTTCATAAAGTAAGCCACATCCAAATCGAAAACCAGAAGCGGCGTTCGCACCTCCGCTTCGCGCTCAAAGTTTTGGTAATTGCGCGCCACATAATCGGCTATCGCAACCTTGTATTGCTTACCCTCGCGCAAACGAGGAAACGCCACATCATACGCCATGTCGTTTTCATCAACAATAATCTTGTAGGGCGTTGTGGCATAGAGGTCTATCACATGTGACTCTTTTGCGTTCACGGTGTCATTATACTTCGTAATAATCAGTTTGCGAAGCTGAGCTGGAGTCATCAATGCCGTATGCACCTGCGAGAAGAAAGGCTCGTTGTCGAAAAGTGTCTTTATCGTCACATCGCCTGCCGGCAAACCCTCCTTGAGACGAACTCCTCCACGATGATAGATGCCGATATCCGAGTTCGTTGCCTCCTTGATAATTTTTGTCTGCAAATTGCAAAGACCTACATGATCAACACCCTTTGCCATTGAGCCAACCACGAGTTTCAAATCGGGATTCACCTCAATCTCCTCAATCATCTGCTCCACCTCGGCATTTTGATCGTAGCTCTTCAATGGAATATTCTCATACTCAATATTGACCACCTTTCGACCACGCATTTTTACCCTTGTAACGCCTATATTTCTCAATTTATTCCCCGCCTGTCCTACAACAGTACCATTAACGAGAGTATCGAGAATACGATGGGTGTGTCCGCCAATAATCAAATCATAGCCACCAAATCGGGATGCCAATTGCAAATCGCGATCATCTCCCATGTGCGAAAGCAGCACCTTTACATCTCCCTGCAAGCCCTCGCACTCGCGCTCCGCTGTACTCTGCGGATCACTGAACGACAACCCCTCGAAATTGACATCGTTACCATCGGGATGACCGTTGGAGTAGCTTGTAACAACTCCTACAAAGTCGATTTCTACGCCTTCGGGCGTTACTATCTGATAGTTTGGAGCAACGCCATCAAGTACACCTCCTTTTGAGTGCATATTGGCACACACCACCTCAAACTCGGCTGCATCGATTGCGCCTGCCAAAACCTGCTGTCCAGGATCAAAATCGTGATTACCGAGTGTAGCAACATTATACCCCACCGCATTCATAAGGCGAATTATCGGCAATCGTCCCTCTGCCAAATCGACATAGGCATTACCTGTCCAGCGATCTCCCGCATCGACCACAATGGTAAATACCGTATCGCGACACTCCTTAATGGCGGTCGCCAAACGGGGCATATTGCCAAGCGAGGCGTGCATATCGTTGGTCGAGAGAATCACAAACTCGCTCGGACTCAACATTATATACATCAAAAAACCGAACACGATAAAAGAACCAAATGTGCCCGAATATACACCTTTTTTCATAACTTTTTACGCTACCAAAGGCGACAATTAGTGCCGCCTTTGATTGTTATAACTATTTGTAATTCAATTAAAGAGTTGCCAAGAACTCAGTAACATTCTTCGCGATACGCGCCTCAACATCGTCGCACTCAGCCTTCTCGAACTTCTCGCCTACGATATTCTCATACAACTCGATATAACGCTCGGTGATGCTTGCAACAATCTCAGGAGTCATCTCAGGCACCTGCTGTCCCTCTTGTCCTTGGAAGCCGTTAGCCATAAGCCACTCACGCACAAACTCCTTCGAGAGCTGCTTCTGCTTCTCGCCAGCTGCAAGACGCTCCTCGTAACCCTCAGCGTAGAAGTAACGCGACGAATCTGGAGTATGAATCTCGTCCATAAGGTAGATTACACCATTCTTCTTTCCAAACTCATACTTTGTATCAACAAGAATCAAGCCCATCTTTGCTGCAATCTCTGTTCCACGCTGGAAGATAGCACGGGTATACTTCTCAAGCTGCTCGTAGTCCTCGCGCGAAACAATACCCTGCGCAATAATCTCCTCTTTCGAGATATCCTCGTCATGTCCCTCAGCAGCCTTGGTTGTAGGGGTAATAATCGGCTCAGGGAACTTCTGGTTCTCAACCATTCCCTCTGGCATCTCCACACCGCAAATGGTTCGCTTACCAGCCTTGTACTCGCGCCAAGCGTGTCCCGAAAGGTAGCCACGAATAACCATCTCAACCTTGAAAGGCTCGCACTTGTGACCGACAGTTACCATTGGATCGGGAGTAGCGATTTTCCAGTTAGGAAGGATATCTGAGGTTGCATCGAGGAATTTTGCTGCAATCTGATTCAGCACCTGCCCCTTGAAAGGAATACCCTTTGGCAGCACAACATCAAATGCCGAGATGCGATCCGAAACAACCATTACGAGATAGTCGCCCTCGATGCTATATACATCACGCACCTTTCCAACATAGTGAGCACTCTGTCCGGGCAACTGCAAATTTGTCTTAACAATAGCTTCCATATACTATATTTATTTGTTGATTTCTCTATTTGTGCGCAAAGATAATAAAAAAGTGCGATTCAACCGAGCAGAAAGGCAAGAAAAAATAGATT
This sequence comes from Rikenellaceae bacterium, assembly GCA_015059875.1. Classification (GTDB taxonomy): domain Bacteria; phylum Bacteroidota; class Bacteroidia; order Bacteroidales; family Rikenellaceae; genus Alistipes. Next base: position 8,109 of record SUZQ01000046.1, read on the forward strand.
TCCTGCAAGTTTTATTTTTCAACACAATATTGACAAGTTGCTCGATTTACGATATTGCATATTTATGCACTAATTGCAATAAACCCTCAAGTTACACTTCACACACATCCACTCTTTGCATCCATAAACAGATGGTCACAAATCGTAACACAGCAAACATCATCACCCCTCGCCATCACCGCCTTTAATCGTTATACAATAATAAATTAGACCGTTTATAAAGGATTCGCTTCAACAAATAGGCACTTTAAGAGTAAAACCACTATTGAGGGTACTCGCCCGCATGCGGATTATAGCAGCAATTGCAACGAAGCTATTTTTACCCAAATTAGGGCTAAAATATGCTATAATTGGTGTTTTAAGCAATTATTAAAATTTTTACATTTTAATTTTTAACTTTTATCGCAATTTTGCTTTCAATTTGAAACTAATTTGCAATAATTTAGCGTTAGACTGTCAAAAACACGCATTTTTATTCGGGAAATATTTGGCAGTGGCTTAATTTATTTTTATCTTTGCGGGAAAATGCATTAGATATTATATAATTGGTATAAAATAATTAAATGCTTATGGTTAAAAAAATTGTACTATCAATTGTTGCTATTCTGTTCGCTTGCGTTTCGGCGTTTGCGCAGAATAAGCAGGTTACGGGTACAGTTACCGGCCCGGATGGAACTCCGGTTGTCGGTGCTACCGTAGTGGTAGAGGGTACCACATTGGGTACTTCAACCGATTTGCAGGGTAAGTACATCTTGTCAGCTCCGACTAATGGTGTACTCGTATTCTCGTTCATCGGTTACGAAGACTCAAAAGTTGCCATCAATGGCAAAACATCCGTAAATGTCACCCTGAAGGAGGCATCAAAGGCTATCGACGATGTCATCGTCATCGCCTTCGGTGAGGCAAAGAAGGAGGCATTTACAGGTTCGGCTAAGGTTGTTTCGTCAGACGATTTGTCGAAGATTCAGACCTCGAACGCTGCAACTGCACTGAGTGGTAAGGTTGCCGGCTTGCAGATGACCAACTCATCAGGTGATCTCAGCTCGGGCCCTTCGATTCGTGTGCGTGGTTTCGGTTCGATCAACGCAGGTAAAGAGCCTTTGTGGATTGTCGATGGTATGCCTTACGATGGCGACTTGAACAACATCAACATGGCAGATATCGAGTCGATGACCGTATTGAAGGATGCTGCTTCGAATGCCCTCTATGGTGCTCGTGGTGCGAATGGTGTGATTATGGTCACTACCAAGAATGCTCGCGCTGGCGAGGCTGTTGTAAATGTTGACGCAAAGTGGGGTGTTAACTCGCGCGCATTGCAGGAGTATGACCTCATCGAGAACCCAGGCGAGTACTACGAGACTCACTACAAAGCGTTGTACAACTACTACAAGAGCAACAACTCGAAGAATCCATACTTGGATGCAGTTCTCGGCTTGACAGCAAATGGTACAGGAGGTTTGGGTTACAATGTCTACAATGTGCCTGCAGGACAGTACCTCATCGGTACAAACGGTAAGTTGAACCCAGCTGCAACACTCGGTAATGTTGTTTCGTACAAGGGCAAGGAGTATATGCTCTACCCTGACAACTGGATGGATGAGGCTTATCGCACATCGTTCCGTCAGGAGTACAATGTAAGCATTTCGGGTGCATCGCAGCGTTCAAACTTCTACGCTTCGATTGGTTACCTCGACAACACTGGTATCATCAAGAGTTCGGAGATGAACCGTTTGACTGCTCGTTTGAAGGCTGACTATCAGGCTAAAAAGTGGTTGAAGGTTGGTGTCAATATGGCATATACCCACTACCGTTGGAGCAATGGTAACGACAGCGAGGGTGAGAGCACTTCGACTGCAAACATCTTTGCTTTCGCATCGCAGATGGCTCCTATCTATCCGGTTTATATCCGTGACGGAAAGGGTAATATTATGGTTGACGAGCATGGTTACCAGATGTACGACTATGGTTCGAAGGGTAACGCAGGTCACACTCGTCCATTGTTGCCAGACTCGAATGCATTGCAGACCAGCTGGTTGAATAAGTCGTATAGCGAGGGTAACGCATTCCTCGTAAACGGTTTTGCAGACTTCCTTCTCTACAAAGGTTTGAAGGTTACGATCAATGCTTCTGCTAATATCGACGAGACTCGTATGACAAGCACCAGCAACCCATACTACGGACAGTTCGCATCGTCGGGCGGTTCGGTAGGTAAGGGACACGGCCGTACATTGGCCTACAACTTGCAGCAGTTGATCACCTATAAGGAAACTTTCGCAGACCGCCACACAGTTGATTTGATGCTCGGTCACGAGTACTACAACAACAGCTCGTACTACCTTAGCGCATACAAGACTATGTTGGCTTCGTACGACAACGATGAGTTGGCTGGAGCAGTTGTTGATGGTGCAAGTTCAAACTCTTATACAGGCATGTATAACACCGAGGGTATCTTCTTCCGCGCAGGCTACGACTTTGATAGCAAGATCTTTGTCAGCGGTTCGTATCGTCGCGATGCTTCTTCGCGTTTCCACCCTGATCACCGTTGGGGTAACTTCTGGTCGGTAGGTGCAGCTTGGTTGATTAACCGTGAGAGATGGTTCAACGCTCCATTCGTAGATATGTTGAAGGTCAAGGCTTCGTATGGTTCGCAGGGTAACGACGAGATTGGTACATATCGTTACACCGATACTTATACCTACGCAAACAACGACGGTCAGGTTGCTGTACTCTTCAACTCGAAGGGTAATCCAAACATCACTTGGGAGACCAACGGTAACCTCAACATCGGTGCTGAGTTCGGTTTCTGGCAGAATCGCCTCTACGGTAATATCGACTACTTCCACCGTAAGACTACCGATATGTTGTTCTACTTCTCGGTACCTTCGTCGCTCGGTTACAGCGGTTACTACTCTAATATCGGTGATATGGTTAACCAGGGTATCGAGATTGAGTTGGGTGCAGACCTTATTCGTCGCAAGAACTTCAACTGGTCGCTCAACCTCAACCTCACTCACATCAAGAACAAGGTTACCTACCTTGCTGACGAGCACAAGCCGCTGAATCTCAATGGATATCCAGGTTACTTGAGTGGCTCGTACTATATCGCTGAGGGCCTTCCTCTCTATACATTCTACATGCGTTCGTACGCAGGTGTGAATGAGAAGACTGGAGAGTCGCAGTGGTGGGTAGAGGAGACTGATAAGAAGACCGGACAGGTTGTTCGCAAGAAGACTACCGACTATAACAGCGCAACTCGCTACCTCGCTGGTAACGCTATGGCAGATGTATATGGTGGTTTCACAACATCGTTCGAGTTCTACGGTGTAGATATTTCGGCAAACTTCTCGTACCAGATTGGTGGTTTGGTTTACGACTCTGGTTACGCTGGCTTTATGGCATCGCCACAGGGTACTAGCGTAGGTGGAAACTATCACCGCGATATTCTCAATGCATGGAGCCCAGAGAACACTGGTTCGAACATTCCTCGTTTGCAGTACGGCGACGAGTACTCGGTAGCAATGTCTGACCGTTTCCTCGTAGATGCTTCGTATTTGAACATTCAGAATATCACTGTGGGTTACACTCTTCCACAGAACATTACTCGCAAGTTCCTCGTAAGCAAGTTGCGTATCTATGTTGTATGCGACAATGTTGGTTATGTATCGCGTCGTAAGGGTCTTGACCCTCGTCAGTCGTTCACCGGAGGAACCAACAATGCTATGTACTCTCCTATCCGTACCATTTCGGGAGGTATCAATGTTACATTCTAATATTTGACGCAGAAAGGAGATTAAAATTATGAAAATGAACAATATATATAAGTTTTTGGCAATGGTTCTCTGCGCAGCAGTAGTGGCTACTGGCTGTGTTAAGGAGACCTTCCCTACCGACGGTGCTACACAGGAGCAGGTTTCGGAATCGACAACTGCGTTGGAGTCGTTGGTTGGAGCTATCGCGGTAAACATGGCATATCCGTACTCGGCATTTGGTAGTGACGAGAATTATGGATTTGACTTTGGTTACCCAGGTATGATGTGTGCATTGGACGCTTGTACTGGTGATGTTATCTGCACCGCAGGTGACGATGCAGCTGGTTACGACTGGTTCTGGTATTGGGAGCGTGGTACAATGTTGGGTCCAACTATGTCAATCTGCCCATTCTTCTGGAACACATACTTCGCATTTATGAAGTCGTGTAACGATGTTATCGGCTTGGTAGATATGAACAAGGCAAACCTCTCATCGGGAGAGAAGCTGTCGCTCGGTTCGGCAAAGGCTATTCGTGCTTGCTTCTACCTTGATATGGCTCGTCAGTTCGAGGCTCTCGAAGTGACAGATGAGGCTGCAGCTGGTAAGTATGACATCTCGGAGGTTAAGGGTCTTACCGTACCTATCATCGACGAGAATACTTCCGAGGAGAAGGCTCGTAAAAATCCTCGTGCAAAGCGTGATAAGATGTTCGAGTTTATCCTCAAAGATTTGAACGATGCAGAGACATTGCTCGATGGTCTTTCGGTAAAGAAGACAATCCCTTCAAAGGCTGTTGTTTACGGTTTGAAAGCTCGTGCATACCTTTGGTTAGGTCAGTTCGACGAGGGTTACAAGAATGTTAAGACTGGAATGGAGGCTTACCAAGAGGCTGCAAAATATGCTCGTTTGGCAATTACTGAGTCGGGTGCAACCATTATGACTGAGGGTGAGTGGCTAAACCCAACTTCGGGCTTTAACAAGGCTAACAACGCTTGGTTGTGGTACTTGCCACAGACTGCTGAGGGTATCACCAACTTGGTGAACTACATCGCTTGGCGTTCGAGCGAGGCTACTTGGGGCTATGGCGGTAAGTTCGTATTTGAGGGTGTTACCAACAACTTCTATAACCGTATGTCGGAGAGCGATTGGCGTCGTAAGGCGTTTGTAGGCGCAAGCCCTGCAGCTTGGTACAAGCAGTACTCGTCGCTCACAAACTTGACCGAGGAGCAGTTCATGGAGAAGGTTCCACCTTACGCAAATATGAAGTTCCACCCTGCAAATGGCAACACTGTCAGCTATACTATCGGAAATGTAACCGATGTACCTTTGATGCGTGTTGAGGAGATGTACTTTATTGAGGCTGAGGCTATCGCACAGTACAACGAGGCTGAGGGTAAGCGTCTTCTCGAGGAGTTTATGACACACCGTAACCCTAAATACTCGGCTAATGGTGTATCGGATCTCATTGACGAGATTATCTTCCAGAAGCGCGTTGAGTTGTGGGGCGAAGGCATCGTATTCTACGATTTCAAGCGTTTGAATATGGGTATTCAGAATGGATATACAGGCACAAATGTTCCTTCGGACAGCCGCGTAAATGTTTCGGGCCGTGCTCCATGGTGGAACTTCTGTATTCCAGAGAGCGAGGTTAACCAGAATCTTGCACTCAAGGATAAGAACAACCCTAATCCTGACGGACTCATTAAGTTGTGGAAATAATAATATATAAAGTATTATAAGAGTATGAAAAATCTTAAAATGATATATTCATTGTTGGTTGTTGTGGTTACAGGCCTCTTTGTGGCTTGTACCACCGACACAACATACACACCTGGTGAGGTACCTGCGGGCCCACAGGTGAGTTTCTCGAACGATACGAACGATAATCCAGAGTTCTTGGAGGTTTCGGGCGAGGCAGATGACAATGTTAAGAAGGTGGTTCTTACCCGTATGGTTACCGACAACGCGTTGGATGTTTACATCATTGCTGATGCGGGCGATAACGCAGCATTGTTCACTTTGCCAGACAAGGTAACTTTCGCTGAGGGCGAGAGCAAGGCTTACTACGAGATTACCGTTGATGGCGCAAAGTTGGAGGAGAACAAAGTTTACGAGGTAAGTTTGCTCCTTGCAGACGAGAAGCAGGGCACTCCTTATGGAAATGGCGCATTCACTGCTAAAATCAAACTCTTCCCTTGGGACTTGATTGCAACTGAGGATGGCATCGAGGAGGGTAAGTTCCGCGGTGGCGATGCTCTCTCGGCTCTCTTTGAGGTGGAGACTACATCTGCAGAGATTAGCGTAAAGGTTTACGAGCACAAGACACAAAAGGGTGTCTATATGGTTCAGGATCCTTGGTTGAAGATGATTGTTCCTACTCTCGGCATCGAGAGCGAGGAGGCTGCAACTATCACCGAGGGCTTCACTCACACTGTTACCGACCTTATTATCAACTGTACTAACAAGGAGAAGTGCTACATCGAGAAGCAGAATATGGGTGTAGGTTATGGTAGCGCGGGCGACTTGATGATCGCTTCGGACTATCACCCTGAGACCAACCCAACAGGTCTTGCAGGAACTTTCGAGGATGGCGTGATAGTATTCCCAGCTGAGTCTATCTTGGCAGGTGCTACAAAGCATGAGAGTGGCAAGATGTTCGAAAGCAACTTCGAGGGTATGTTCCGCGTAGTGTTCCCTGGTAAGGTTGCAATGGACTACGGCGTATCGGTTGACTATGCTGGAATGGAGGTATCTTCCAACATGAAGGATATTATCGCTAAGTTCAATGTGAACTATGGTGGCGATGTAGCTGGTCTTAAGTACTACTTCGCAGAGGGCAATGTAGTTGCTAATCCGCAGAGCGCAATCGAGGCTCTCATAAATGGCACTGCAACCGACATCCGCGAGGTTGAAGGCTTCACAAAGGGCGGTAAGACCATGCAGTTCAAAACTACTATTAAGAATGGTGGTCTTTACACTATCGTTATCGCAGCGGTAAATGGTGTTGGCGAGTTGGTTGCAAAGACAGCAGCTGTAGATTCGTTCTACTACTCTGGTCTTGGCGACACAGGTAGCCACCCTTGCGATATCACACTCACTGTAGGTGATTACTCCGCTTTCAACACTGACGATGCGAACGATGACACTGCAAACCACAACGCTATCGGTTACAACATTAAGGGTAAGAACATCAAGCAACTCTATATCGGTGCTTTGACCACTACGGCATTGACCAACTACCTCGCAAAGGAGGGCAAGTCGTACGAGACTCTTATCGTTGATGAGAAGCTTGAGCCATTCACAGCAGAGGAGTTTGCAGAACTTCACTCAGAGGCAGGTAAGAGTGGTGCGCTCATCAACCTCGATGCCGAGAGCGACTACACAGTATTTGCAATCGTTACAAACGACTACGAGGAGAGCGCCGTAATAACTGAGACCTACAAGACAGGCGTTGCTCCAGTATATTCGGGTGATTTCAAGGTTGGTAAGTACCATTGGAAGTATGAGAAGGGTAACACCAAGTACGAGACTATCGTAGAGGTACAGAGCCACCAGGGTAGCTCGACACGCTTCGTAGTATCGAACATTGGTTACAACGATGGCTCGCTGTGGTTCGCTACTTACGATGCAGAGAAGGGTACTTTGACACTCGACGGTACTGTTAAGGGCCGTGAGAAGGAGGGTAACCTCTTCGGTAAGGAGTTCGGCACTGGCAAGTTCCTCGACAAGAACAACAAGGAGGTTGAGTACAAGTATGTTTACATTTCGCGTTTGGAGTCGGGTACTAACTCGCCACTCGTATTCAATGTAGATAAGGAGACGAAGGCTCTCTGTGGTCAGCAAAATAAGTTGTTCTCTATCTCACTTTTCGATGTAAATACAAGTGCTTCGGCAGGAACACACTGTATGTTTGACAACAGCACAAGTACTACTATCGCTCCCTATGTAGAGGGCGCAACAGAGTAGTTCTCGCGCTATACAACACTGCAAGCCGACCTAAATTTTTTTAGTCGGCTTGTGGTGTCTAAATAACAACTTAACATTTTTTATTTTATGTTTTCAGTTATAAAGAGATTCGGCTTAACCGCACTCGTAACATCAATGGTTGTCGGTTGCGTATCGTTTAACGAGCAAGATATCGCTGTTGGAGAGGTTGAAAACACCTCCTCAACAAAGATTATCAACTCGTCGCGCTCTGCCGAGGCTGGTAGTTTGTTGATTAAGTTCAACGAAAATGCGGCTATAGCCTTTGAGAGAGCAAACGCAGGTGCAGAGATGATATCGCGTTCGGGAATAGAGCCTTTGACCGTAGCCCTACACAAGATTGGTGCAACTACCATAGAGCGTCTTTTCCCTGTGAACCCAACACACGAGGCTCGAACTCGCAAGGCGGGCCTGCATCGTTGGTATGTTGTTCGCTTCGATAGCAACGAACAACTTGAGGAGGCGGCAAAGACCTTGGCAGAGATTCAGGATGTAGATATTGTTCAGTACAACTCAATACTCTCACATCAGCCATCTGCTGTAGCTCCTGCTGATATTAAAGCTACTACACGCCTTGCTGTAGATAATGTTAATGATCCTGGATTTGTTGATCAGTGGCACTACTACAATACTGGCGAGGGCGTCCACACAAAGCAGGTTGCAGGTGCCGATGTAAATGTAAAGGAGGCTTGGAAGTACACTACAGGCGATCCATCAATCATCGTGGCTGTAATTGACGAGGGTGTCGATTACACTCACGAAGACTTGAAGGCTAATATGTGGGTAAATAAGGGAGAAGTTCCGAATAACGACAAGGACGACGATGGCAATGGCTATGTGGACGATGTCTACGGTTACAATCACCAATCAACCGATGGCAAAATAACTTGGGCAGAGAAGGGTGACTCAGGACACGGAACCCATGTTGCAGGTACTATCGCAGCCGTAAACAACAACCACATGGGAGTTTGTGGCATTGCTGGTGGCGACGGCTCAGGCAATGGTGTGAAGATTATGTCCTCTCAGTTGTTCAGCGGCAAAAGCAAAGGTACTGCCGAGGTCAGCGCGCGCGCCTTCAAGTATGCCGCAGACAATGGTGCTGTAATTGCGCAGTGTTCATGGGGCTATGATGGTGGCACAATGAAGAGCGACAAGGAGTTTAAGTTGAGTGCAGGTGCTGAGTATGACGGAATCCTCTACTTCCAGAGCGTTAAGAATAGCGATGTTATAGATGGAGGTTTGGTTATATTCGCAGCTGGCAACGATTCGCTCTATATGTCGGGCTATCCAGCTGCATATCGCGACTTTATCTCTGTAGCTTCGACCGCTTGCAACGGAATGCCTGCATACTACACGAACTATGGACCAGGTACAAATATTTCAGCTCCAGGTGGTGACCAAAAGAATCATGGCGAAAGAGGTGGAGTACTCTCGACCTTACCAAATAAGATTGCACGCAGCGGCTATGGCTATATGCAAGGAACTTCGATGGCTTGTCCTCATGTATCGGGCGTAGCGGCTCTCGGTCTGTCGTACGCCAAAAAGTTGGGCAAGAAGTTTACTTTGGAGGAGTTTACGGCAATGTTACTACTCTCAACAAATAACATCGACAACACAATGGCAAACTATGAGAACGAGCTCTACTCGACGGTGTATACCGGCAAGATGGGTTCAGGAAGCATTGATGCATTGCGTATGATCATGAATGTAGAGGGTACTCCATGCGTGAATATTCCAAAGGGACAACTTGCAATGATTGATTTGCGTCCATACTTTGGCGACGGAACACTCGATGTTACTATCGTGAATAACACTACCGACTCTTCGACCATTATCTCAGACGAGGACAAGGAGCGTTTGGGCATTACAAATGGACCACGAATCAACAACGGCAAGTTGATTATCACTTGCGAGAAGAGTGGACACGCTATCATCAATGTGTCGTGCGTTGTAGGAGGCAAGAGTGCTGGTTCGGATGACTCAATGGGAGGCCGTGTAACCAGCAAGCGATTGGCAATCATCGTTCGCGATGGTCACGCAACAAACGGAGGTTGGATGTAAAAAGGAGGCAAGGGTTATGAAAATATCGAAAATAGTATTAGCAGTATTGGCAATGTGCGCTATTGTAGCGTGCAACCCAAATAAGGGCAATGGTGGCGGCGACAATAGCGGCGACACCGACAGCTCTTGGAGCAATAGTGGCTCGCATGTAGGCGACTGGGTATTGACTGAGTGGAACGGTACGACAGACCTCTCGCTTGGCGTCTATTTGAGCCTCAACGAGAATAACACCTTTGTTCTCTATCAGCACTACTCCGATGTGTTGTGGGAGAAGTATGAGGGAACCTATACCCTTTCGGGCAACACCCTCAGCGGAGTATATTCCGATGGAGTAAAGTGGGCTGACTACACCATTAAATATAATAATGGCGATACAAAGCAGATTAAACTCACTCGACAGAATGATACAGAAGATGTCAGCATCTACACTGCAACCGACATCCCTGCCGAGGTAGTTGATAACGCTACTGCACCTGCGGCTGTTCGTTCTACCGAGAGCAAACGCTTCTTGTAGGAGGCAAGTATATACACAAGATGGGGGCGAGAAATTTCTGGTAATGATGCCAAAAGCGGCGCTTGACTAAAGATGTAATTGCTTATAAATTTGTAAATTACAGCGATATTTTAGAGATTAGTAGAAAACGGTTTCTACTAATCTCTATTTTTTA
>SUZQ01000047.1 GCA_015059875.1 Rikenellaceae bacterium
ATTGTTGGCATTTTAAACCTTTAATTTGTTAATAATCACGGGGGTTTGACGCCCCAAATCTCTATTTCATTGTGCCAAAAGGCTCGCAAAGGTAAGCATTTTTTTTGGATTACAATATATATATGCCACTTTTTTTCTCCTTTTTGCCCCGATTTTTCAGCTATTTATCCTTTTTTTACCCCTGTTTTCATTCTTTTTTCTTATATTTTTTACAACAAAATAATCTGCACTTATCACTTAATTTGCAAATGACTGATTATTAGCGGTTTGAAAATTTGCATTTCTGCGATTTTTGCGAGTTATTAACAATTTGGGAGGAAGTGCGGGGGAGGGGAGAAAATTTAGAGGCGTTAGGGGCAGAGTGTGCGGTTACTTTTGCGCGAAACAAGGTGGCGAGCCCGCAGCATACAAAGCGTATGTGAGGACTCGCCACCCGAAGTGCCGTGCAAAAAGAGCCGTGCAATATATCTTTTACTTGAAGGAGAATGCTAGAATTAAAGGCAGTGACTCACGCCAGAAAGCCCAATTGTGTTTGCCATTGCGAACACGGAGTTCAACGGGCACTTTTTCGCGCTTCATTTCGAGGAAAAAATCGATGTTTGTAAAGATGATTTTATCGTCGTCGCCACAGTCAAGCATCCAGCGTACTGTGCGGAGTTTTTCGATCTGTTCGGCAGTGGCAGCACGGAGATATTCGACGGGCGAAGTTTGAGCCACAGACCAGAGCCATCCGATGTCGTAATTTGACGGAAGCAGCGGGCGATAACGATGGTCGAGAAGTCCACTTGTAGAGTAGGCCGCACAGAACATTTCAGGGTGTCGTTGAGCATACACAAAAGAGCCTCCTCCACCCATCGAAAGACCTGCGATTGCACGACCTTCCTTCGATGCTATTGTTCTGAATTTCTTGTCGATATGAGGGATAAACTCCTGGAAGAAGAAATCCTCATAAGGCCACCCCTCAACATTGAAATAGCCCATATTTTTTCCTGCATTTTTCTCACCTATTCCGCGAGCATCGGGCATCACAATAATCATCTTTTTTGCGCGCCCTGCGGCTATCTCCGCATCGGCAATATTTTGGGCATTTCCACGCTTCTGCTCAGCCCACGAACTGTCGTTTCCTTTAGCTCCGTGAAGGAGGTAGAGAACGGGGTAATTTTCGTTCGATTTTTTGTATCCGTCGGGGAGATAAACAGTGTAGGTTTTCTCCACTCCGAGGAGCTTACTTTTCATGGTAAATTGTTTGAGTTGGCTCTGCGCCTGAACCGCAAAAATCGAGGCGCAAATAAGCACCAAAAAGGTTGTGATTTTTCTCATATCCATAGATGTTTTTAAGTTTGTTCTTCACAAATATAATGGTTATTTTTCAAAAATCTCCTCTTTCGGCTCTCTATTCTCAACTTTTTTCGCTATCTTTGGCGGTTGAATGTTCGCGCGAGTGCATAATACGCGCAATGCGCGAGCCTACAGCTTGCATATAATCAAACAATTACGACAATATGGAATACAATTTTAAGGAGATCGAAGCCAAATGGCAGAAGGAGTGGCAGGAGCGCGGCATCTACAAGGTGGATGTCGATAACTCGCGTCCGAAGTTCTATGTACTGGATATGTTCCCATACCCATCGGGAGCAGGTTTGCATGTGGGACACCCACTCGGATATATCGCCTCGGACATCTACTCGCGCTATAAGCGTTTGTGCGGATACAATGTACTGCACCCAATGGGTTACGACGCATTCGGATTGCCTGCCGAGCAGTATGCAATTCAGACAGGTCAGCACCCTGCCGTAACTACTGAGCAGAATATCGCTCGCTACCGTGAGCAGCTGGATAAAATCGGCTTTTCGTACGATTGGAGTCGCGAGGTGCGCACTTGCGAGCCTGAGTACTACAAATGGACTCAATGGGCATTCTTGAAGATGTTTGCTCACTACTATAACCGCACAACCGAGAAGGCTGAGCCTATTGCAAATCTCGTAGCTCACTTTGCCGAGCATGGAACAGAGGGAGTGAATGCAGCTTGCACCGCAGAGTTGCACTTCACAGCCGAGGAGTGGAACGCAAAGAGCGAGGCAGAGAAGGAGCAGGTATTGCAGAACTACCGCCTTGCTTTCCGTGCCGACACGATGGTAAACTGGTGTCCTGCACTCGGCACAGTACTCGCAAACGACGAGGTTAAGGATGGTTTGTCGGTGCGTGGTGGTCACCCCGTAGAGCAGAAGCGAATGAAGCAGTGGTTGTTGCGCGTTACAGCCTACGCACAGCGTATGCTCGACGGTCTTGATTCGCTCGAATGGAGCGAGTCGCTCAAAGAGATTCAGCGCAACTGGATTGGTCGCTCGGAGGGCGCGCAGGTATTTTTCGATGCCGAGATGGCAAATGGCAAAACCCGCAAACTCGAAATCTTCACCACTCGTCCTGACACTATTTTCGGTGTAACATTTATGGTTGTTGCACCAGAGCATGAGTGGATTGCAGATATGACTACCGCCGAGCAAAAGGAGGCAGTTGATGCTTATATCGAGCAGACCAAGAAGCGTTCGGAGCGTGAGCGTATTGCTGAAACAAAGCGCGTAAGCGGAGTGTTTACTGGCTCGTATGCCGTAAATCCATTCACCGGCAAGCGTATTCCTATCTATGCTTCGGACTATGTATTGGCGGGCTACGGAACGGGAGCAATTATGGCAGTTCCTGCACACGACTCGCGCGACTACGCCTTTGCTCGCCACTTCGGTTTGGATATCGTGCCAGTAGTAGAGGGTGGAAACCCTGAGGAGTCGTCGTACGACGCAAAGGAGGGTTGCCTTATCAACTCCGACTTCCTCAATGGCAAGGATGTTAAGGTTGCCATCGTGGAGATGTTCGAGGAGGTTGAGAAGCGCGGTCTTGGCAAGCGACTTGTAAACTATCGTTTGCGTGACGCTATATTCTCGCGCCAGCGTTATTGGGGCGAGCCGTTCCCAATTCGCTACAAGGGCGATGTTGCCGTACCTCTTGACGAGAGCGAGTTGCCACTTACCCTGCCTCCAATCGAGAACTTCGGCCCAACCGAGCAGGGCGAGCCTCCGTTGGCACGCGTTGAGGGATGGGAGTTTGAGTTCTCGACAATGCCAGGCTTTGCAGGCTCGTCGGCATACTATCTCCGCTATATGGATCCTCACAACTCGGAGGCTCTCGTATCGAAGGAGGCAAACGAGTATTGGCGTAGTGTAGACCTCTACATCGGTGGTATTGAACATGCTACGGGACACTTGATGTATTCGCGTTTCTGGAATATGTTCCTCTACGACCTCGGATATGTTTGCGAGAGCGAGCCATTCCGCAAACTTGTGAATCAGGGAATGATTCAAGGTCGTTCAAACTTCGTATACCGCGTCGTTGGTACAAACAAATTCGTATCGCTCAATCTCCGCAACGAGTACGAAACACAGGAGATTCATGTGGATGTAAATATCGTGAAAAATGATATTCTCGACCTCGAAGCCTTCCGTGCTTGGCGACCAGAGTTTGCAAACGCAGAGTTTATCCTCGAAAATGGACAGTACATCTGCGGCTGGGCGGTTGAGAAGATGTCGAAGTCGATGTTCAATGTCGTAAACCCTGACTACATCGTTGAGCAGTATGGTGCAGACACGCTCCGTATGTACGAGATGTTCCTCGGCCCATTGGAGCAGTCGAAGCCTTGGGATACCAACGGTATTGACGGCGTTCACAAGTTCCTCCGCCGCTTCTGGCGATTGTTCCACACCCGCACGGGCGAGTGGGCTTTGAACGAGGAGAAGGCAACCGACAAGGAGTTGAAAACCTTACACAAGACCATCAAGAAGATTCGCGAGGATATCGAGAACTTCTCGTTCAACACCTCGGTGGCAGCGTTTATGATCTGCATCAACGAGTTGGGCGAGTGCCACAAGCGCGAGATTTTGGAGCCACTTACCGTATTGCTCGCTCCATTTGCTCCGCACATCGCCGAGCAGTTGTGGTCGATGATGGGACACGAGGAGAGCGTCTGCAACGCTTCGTACCCTGTATGCGAGGAGAAGTACTTGGTGGAGAGCGCGTTCGAGTACCCTGTAATGATTAACGGCAAGCTCCGTTTCAAGCAGGAGTACCCACTCACAACCTCGCCAGCCGATATTCAGGCGGATATCGTAACGAAGGAGGAGGCTCAAAAGTGGTTGGAGGGTGCAGCTCCAAAGAAGATTATCGTCGTCCCTGGAAAGATTATCAACATTGTAAAATAGAACCTGAACTATGAAACGAATCTTAACTTTTGCTCTTGCTCTCGCATTTGCAGCAGGGGCATCGGCACAAAAGACCGTATCACTCAAGGGGGCGGATGAAACAGTGCGTCTGTGGGATAACTCCACAGCCAAGTACTCGAATCACGAAACCCGTGACGAGGAGTGGTACAAGAAGAATACCCGCATCCGCTACACCTCGTCGTGCGAGCTCTACATTTTCAAGGCTGCACCTGAGAAGAACTCTGGTGTAGCTGTTGCCATCTTCCCTGGAGGAGGATTCACAAGTGTAGGTATGAGCAAGACTTTGGCAAAGTGGTACGCTTCAGTGGGTATTACCGCAGCCATCGTGAAGTATCGTCTGCCAAATGGTCACAAAGAGGCTACTTTGGAGGATGCGATGGGTGCAGTGCGCTACCTTCGCTCCCGCACAGATCTCGGTATCGACCCTGCAAAGGTGGGCGTAACTGGCTCGTCGGCTGGTGGTCATGTCGCTGCGTGGGTTGCCTGCGCAATGCCAGATGGCGAGAAGCCTGCATTCTCGATTCCGCAGTACGGTGCGATGTCGCGTGTGGAGTTCTACACAGGCTCGAAGGCAAATGTCGCTCTGCTCGGCAAGAATTTCTGCTATCAAGATGCAGTGGAGATGTCAGTGCAGAATATGGTAACGCCTACCACCTCACCAACACTGTTGCTCCTCTGCGACGATGACAGAGTGGTACTTCCATACAGCTCGACCGTATACTACGAGGCGTTAATTCGCAACGGCGTAAAGGCTTCGATGCACATCTACCCATACGGTGGTCACAGCCTGAAAAAACACGCTCAGGAGTCGTACGACGCCACGCTCGATTGGCTCAATTGGCTCGGATTGTATAACATCAAAAAATAACCACTACTATGAAGAAATTTTTTATTCTACTCACCGTAACGGTTGGAGCAACTTTCTCGGCAATGGCACAAAAGACCGTGTCGTATGAGGGTGCAGACGAGATTGTGCGCTTGTGGGATAACAAAACCGCAAAACACTCTAACTATGAAACTCGTGATGAGATTTGGCGCAACAAGAACAAAACCGCTATTCGCCAATCCTCTTCGTGCGAGTTGTATATCTTCAAGGCTGCGCCTGAGAAGAATACCGGTGCGGCGATAGCTATGTTCCCTGGTGGCGGCTATTCCACTTTGAACCTCTCCATTTCGTTGGCTCGTTGGTATGCATCACAGGGTATTACTGCAGCGATAGTAAAGTACCGCCTTCCGAACTTTGGTCACTACGAGGCTACAATCGAAGATGCAGAGGGGGCAGTTCGTTATCTTCGCACTCGTACCGACCTCGGCATCAACCCCGCAAAGGTGGGTGTAGGAGGCTCGTCGGCTGGAGGTCACCTCTCATCGTGGGTATCAAACTCAATGCCTGACGGAGAGAAGCCAGCATTTGCGCTCTTGCTCTATGCGTGGATTGATTTGACAAAGAGTACATCGTCGGCAGAGGGTAAAGGTCTTTTCCAACTTTTAGGCAAGGACTATACCTATAACGACGCTCTCAAGTTATCGACACACACAATGGTTACACCTACCACTTCACCATCGTTACTGCTGCTTTGCTACGACGATCCTACCGTTCAATCTACAAGTTCAACGAAGTACTACGAGGCTTTGGTTAATAATGGCGTAAAGGCTTCGATGCACATATTCCCATACGGTGGTCACAGCATCAAGAAGCATCTTGAGGAGTGCCAGAGTGCAATTATTGATTGGCTCAAATGGCTTAAAATTATCGAGTAATAACAAATAAAACTACATAACGATATGAAACGATTTTTCATCACTTTAACTTTGATTGCAGCATTTGCACTGTCAGCATCGGCTCAAAAGACATTCGTAGAACTCCCTTGCAAGGCAGACAAGACCATCAAGTATTGGGACAATAAGAAGGCTCCACACTCGAACGAGGAGACCAGAGATGAAACCCGCGACAAGAATGGACATATTCGCCAAACTTCGCAGACCGTATTCTATCTCTATCAGGCGGACGCTGACAAGGCTACAGGTCAGGCAGTAGTTGTTCTCCCTGGTGGCGGCTACGGTGCAGTATGCATCACTCGTGAGGGTTTTGCTTTGGCAGAGTACTTCAAGAGCATCGGTGTAACAGCACTCGTTGTTAAGTACCGCTTGCCAAACTATGGACACAAAGAGGTGCCGCTTGAGGATGCACAAGCGGGTTTGGAGTACTTGCGCAAGAATGCAAAGAAGCTCGGTATCGATCCTGCAAAGGTGGGTATTGCAGGTTCGTCGGCAGGAGGTCACCTTGCAGCCTACACCTCAACCTTTACAGAGGATGCAAAGAAGCCTGCATTCTCGGTGTTGTTCTATCCTGTAATTTCGGGTGAGAGCTGCATGACACACCAAAATACATTCCTCCGCTTGCTTGGCAAGAATCACGCACCTTACCTTCGTGAGTACTACTCGTTGAACAATCGTGTAACAACAACTACTCCGCCAACACTCTTGTTACTCAGTAGCGATGACCGCACAGTGCCACCTGTAAACTCTATTCTCTACTACAACGCACTGAAACACTACGGCGTACCAGCATCAATGCACATCTACCCTGAGGGTGGTCACGGCTGGGTATGCAAAGATACTTTCCGCTACGACAAGGAGTGGAAAATGCAGTTGAAGAAGTGGTTGGAGTTCCTGAATAAGGAGAAAAAATAGTGGAGGAACAAAGAATGAAAAAGTTCCTTTTAACAATGGCAATTTTGGGAACAACAATCCTCTCGGCAGAGGCGCAGCAGCAGGACAAGAACAACTCCCCGCTGTTCGAGGACGAGAAGATTGTTATATGGAACAACGATAAAGCCCCTCACTCGAATGGCTTGACTGGCGAGGCGTACTACGCATCACCATATCGTTTAGTAAACACCACCAAGGCGGTGATGTATATCTACCACGCCGACAAAGCGAAGGCTACAGGACAGTCGGTGGTTATCTGCCCAGGTGGAGGATATGCGAAGCTCTCGATGGATCAGGAGGGTTATATGATGGCGCAGTGGCTTGCCGAGAATGGCATCACTGGTATCGTCTTGGAGTACCGCCTGCCAAACGGGCATAAGGAGGTACCACTCGAAGATGCGGTTGAGGCTATCCGCATTGTGCGCAAAAAGGCAAAAAAATGGGGTTTGGACCCTGCAAAGGTGGGTATTATGGGCTTTTCGGCTGGAGGTCACCTTGCAGCTTGTGCATCGAATATCCCTGCCGTAGAGGATAGACCTAACTTCTCCATTCTCTACTACCCAGTGTTGGTTGCAGGTTCATTCAGCTCGCACAAGGGCTCGTTCCGCAATCTCCTCGGCAAGAAGCACTCCGCAAAGGAGGCTGACGAATACTCGATGGAGAAGTGCGTAAGCGAGAATACTCCGCCAACAATCCTTATTTTGAGCGACGACGACACCACAGTTCCCGCTGCAGGTGCGGCAATCTACTACGCACAGCTCCGCTACTATGGTGTTAAGGCTGCGATGTATGTATTCCCTGAGGGTGGTCACGGCTGGGGCAACTACGCCAAGTTCTCCTACCAGAAGGAGTGGCAGCATCTGTTGCTCCGCTGGTTGGGCGAGTTGAAATAAGCAAAAGTGAAAAAGTAAAATTATATTTTTAATAGAGCTAATGGCTAATAGCCAATGGCTAAAAGCAAAAAAACTGTATGGCAGATAGTTCAATTTTGATGCGTCTTGATGGTCTGAAGATCAAGTACGAGGAGTTGGGGCAGAAGCTCACCGACCCCGAAGTGATTGCAGATGTCAAGTCGTTTGTTCAGTACAACAAAGAGTACAAGGAGTTGGAGCCGATTATCGAGACCTCCGAGAAGTTCCGCAAGGCAATTCAGGCGTTGGCCGATGCGAAAGATATCCTCGCAAACGAGAAGGACGAGGAGTTCCGCGAGATGGCGCGTATGGAGATTGCTGAGTTGGAGCCTGCAATCGAGCAGATGGAGGAGGAGATTAAGATTCTCCTTATCCCGAAAGATCCGCAGGACGGCAAAAACGCCGTGCTTGAGATTCGTGGCGGTACCGGTGGTGACGAGGCGGCATTGTTCGCAGGCGACTTGTTCCGTATGTACACCAAATATATCGAGTCGAAGGGCTGGCGTTACGAGGTAACCTCTTTCTCGGAGGGTGTTGTCGGTGGATACAAGGAGGTAATCCTCAAAGTTACGGGCGACAGCGTATATGGCACTCTCAAATATGAGTCGGGCGTACATCGTGTACAGCGTGTGCCACAGACCGAGACACAAGGTCGTGTTCACACCTCGGCAGCTTCGGTGGCAGTTTTGCCTGAGGCAGACGAATTCGATGTAGAGGTGTCGTGGAACGATATTCGTAAGGATATCTTCTGCGCTTCGGGGCCAGGTGGTCAGTCGGTAAATACCACCTACTCGGCAATTCGACTCACCCACATTCCGACAGGTATCGTGGTGCAGTGTCAGGATCAGAAGTCGCAGATTAAGAATACCGAGAAAGCGTTTGAGGAGTTGCGTACCCGTATCTTCAACCTCGAATATCAGAAGTACCTCGACGAGATTGCTTCGAAGCGCAAGACGCTCGTATCGACTGGCGACCGTTCGGCAAAGATTCGCACCTACAACTATCCGCAAGGTCGAATCACCGACCACCGCATAAACTATACGATCTACAACTTGTCGGCGTTTATGGATGGTGATATTCAGGACTGCATCGACCATCTTATCGTTGCCGAGAATGCGGAGCGTTTGAAGGAGCAAGAGTTGGGATAAACTCTGTTTATCCAATTGACAATTGACGAATTGACAATTGACAATTAAAAGTTTCTATATTATCATTCTGCATTTTGCATTCTGCATTTTGCATTTTGTGTCTGCCACAGCGCAGACGCAAACTCCGCTTTATATCGTAAATGGCGTGGAGATGGAGAGTGTGAAGCATATTCCAGAGAGGAATATCGAACATATCGACCACCTTGCCGCCAACGAGGCGACCGTAGCAAAGTATGGCGAGAGAGCGAACAATGGCGTTATTGTCGTTACGCTGCGCTACGACAAGGAGGCGCAATTTTTGGGCGATAAACCTCTTGCCGACTATGTTTCGGAGCGCGTGAAGTGGAATGAGAATTGGGGCGTGGCGCGATATGTGGCTCGCTACACGATTGGTACAGATGGCTCGTTTAAGCTCGGCACAGAGTTAGAGTCTACCGACCATCAATTCCGCAAAAGGGTGTTGAAGGTGTTGCAGTCGCTCCCTGCGTGGCAACCCGCCACCAAGCAGGGCATCGCGGTTGAGAGCGAGTATGTTCTGCGCGTGCAACTCCCTCGCGGAAAGGCAATGCCGAAAGAGCCGTATATCGTGATACGATAAACGGAAAACGGAAAACGGAAAACGGAAAACGGAAAACTAATTTTAGTTTGGACTCTAATCGACACATAACACTTGCGCAGCTGCAGGGGCGAATATCCATCGCTCTGGCGGACGCATTGCCGTTGCCGGTGTGGGTAAGTGCGGAGATTGCCGACATAAAGATTAACGCTTCGGGACACTGCTACATCGAACTTATCGAGAAGAACGAAAAGACGGGGGCAACCGAGGCGCAAGCGAGGGCGACAATTTGGCGTTCGCAGGTGATGAGTACCATCGGTCGCTTCGAGCAGGAGAGTGGGCAACGGCTCACGAAGGGTATGAAGATACTCTTCAAGGCTACCGTGCAGCACCACGCTGTATATGGTATGTCGTTGCAGATTCAGCAGATTGACGCTCTGCATACCATAGGCGATATGGAACGCCGCCGACAGCAGACCATCGAGCAACTCCAAAAGGAGGGAGTGTGGGATATGAATCGCTCGCTGCCGATGCCGTTGGTCATGCAGCGCGTGGCGGTAATTTCGAGTGCTACGGCTGCGGGTTATCGCGACTTTATGAAGGAGTTGGAGCGCAGTGTCTACCGCATCGAAACCGAGTTGTTCGAGGCTACAATGCAGGGCGAGAGGTGCGACGAGAGCATCGTGGCGGCACTCTATGCGGTTGCCGAGCGAAGCGATGAGTTCGATGCCGTAGCAATAATTCGTGGTGGTGGCTCAACGGGCGATTTGGAGTGTTACAACTCCTACTCGCTGGCTTTTGCCGTAACGCAATTTCCATTGCCCGTGCTGACAGGAATAGGACACGACAAAGACACAAGCGTTACCGATATGGTGGCACATACGCCACTGAAAACACCTACCGCTGTGGCGGCGTGGATAGATGGTCGGGCAGCCGATTTTGATGGAGCGTTGGAGTATTGCGCCATCTCGTTGCGCGATATCTGTCGTCAGGCAACACATTCGGCAGCACTCCGCTTGGAGCAGTTCTCGGCAGATGTGCGCCACCTTGCGGAGCGAACACTGCAAAGCGAGAAGCAACGCTTAGATGGCATAGCAACCGTAGTGGCAAACTTCGCTCCTGAGCGCATCTTCCGACTCGGCTACGCCATAGCCCGCAAGGAGGGCAAAGCGTTGCAGAGTGTGGATAGTGTAAGTATCGGAGATGGCATCGAAGTCGCTTTGGCTGATGGAGTAATCAATGCCAAAGTCGTTGAAAAAATTGAGAATTGACAATTGACAATTGACAATTAAGGTATTTTACTTTATAACTTTCAACTAAAAAGCTAATGGCTAATGGCCAATAGCTAATAGCTAAAAATATGACTTACAAAGAGGCAATAGCAGAGATTGAGCAGATATTGAAGTCGCTCAGAGAGGAGCAGAACAGCATCGACACATTGTCGGAGCGCGTGGCACGGGCAACCGAACTGATTGCTCTTTGCCGCGAGAAACTGCGCAAAGCAGAAAACGATGTAAATTCCATAATTGATAATTGACAATTGAGGAATTGACAATTATATGAAATTTATATAATAGATACAGCAAAAACGATTTATCGTTTTTACCATTAATTATCAATTATCAACTGTCAATTGTCAATTAAAAAGATATGGGTGCAATTCAAAAAATAGTCAAGTGGGCGTTGAATCATCTGCCACGCACCTTCTTGCAGAGGGTTGCGGGATGGGGCGTGCCGATTCTCGGCTTGTGGTATGCTGGCAGAGGTCGCAAATGCCCAATCTGCGGTAAGCGGGTGCGCGAGTTTCTGCCATACGGCTACGGCGTATCGCGCCGCGATGCCCTATGTCCACGCTGCTTGGCACTGGAGCGACACCGCTTGTTGTGGCTCTACATCGAGCGAGAAACAGACCTCCTGAGTGGCTACCCTACGCTACTGCATATCGCCCCCGAGGTGGCACTGAAACGCCAATTTGAAAAGCACTACGGCAAGGAGCATGCCGACAACTATCTCACAGCCGACTTGGAGAGTCCGCTGGCGAAGTTGCACTTCGATATTCAGGATATTCCACTCGCGGACGAGAGCGTCGATGTGGTGATTTGCAACCATATCCTCGAACATGTCGAGGATGATAGAAAGGCTCTGCAGGAGCTATACCGCATACTCCGAAAAGGGGGTTGGGGCGTGGTGCTTGTGCCGCAAGATTTGGAGCGCGCGACAACCTTTGAGGATGATTCGATAACTTCGCCAGAGGAGCGAGCAAGGGTATTCGGGCAGTATGACCACCGCCGCATCTATGGGCGCGACTATGCCGACCGCCTGCGTGAATGTGGGTTTGAGGTGGAGGAGATAGAGTACGAAAAGCGACTCTCCGAAGAGGAGCGAAAACAATACGCAACGGCAGGAGAGCGTTTGTATATTATAAAGAGGCCATTAGCTGTTAGCTATTAGCCATTAGCATTTTATTTTTTCAGCCAATAGCCAATGGCTAATGGCTAAAAGCCAGATGAATATGGAATTGTTTGAGAGATACGAGAGGTTGAGAGAGGCTGTAAAAAATCAGTTCTCGACCACCACACAGGAGTTGGTGGATAAGGCCTTGACATTCGCAGCGGAGCGAATGGAGGGTTTGACTCGCTACGATGGACGCCCAATGCTCGACCACGCAGTGGAGGTAGCGCACATTGTTGCAACGGAGGTGGGACTTGGTCGCAACTCGACGGTTGCATCAATTCTCCACGATGTAGTGCGCATCGAGGCGAAGCACGATGACGAGGAGTCCCTCGACGCCCTACTTGAGACCATCCGCAATGAGTTCGGCGAGGAGGTTATAGGAATCGCTATCGGCTTGGCAAACATCTCAGAATTGAAACTCAATACCCACTCCGACCAAGCATCGGACTTCCGCGATATGATTGTATCATACTCGGAGGATCCTCGCGTAATTTTGATTAAACTCGCTGACCGCCTCGAAGTGATGCGCTCGATAGCGATGTTCCCCGAAGAGAAGCGGCAGAAGAAGGCGTGGGAGTCGATGAATCTATACGCACAAATCGCCCACAAACTCGGATTATACAATATAAAGAGTGAGCTTGAGGATCTCTCGCTTGCACAGCTCGAACCAGCGGATTACAAGCACATTACCACCAAGTTGCGCGAGGGAGAGCAGGAGCGTTTGAACTTTATAGAACGCTTTGTTGAGCCGATTCGCAAGGGACTCGATGCGGCTGGCATCAAGTACCACATCAAGAGCCGCACCAAGTCGGTTTACTCCATCTGGAACAAGATGCGCAAGCAGAAAGTGCCTTTCGAGGGCGTTTACGACATCTTCGCAATTCGTATCATCATCGATTGCCCCCAGCAGCTTGAGAAGGCGCAGTGTTGGTTAGCCTACTCCATCGTGAGCGACTTCTACACACCTAACACCGATCGTATGCGCGATTGGATCTCGATTCCGAAGTCGAATGGTTACGAGTCGCTGCACACAACCGTAGCTGCGGGCGATGGCAAGTGGGTGGAGATTCAGATTCGCACCGAACGAATGGATAATATTGCCGAACTCGGTATCGCTGCCCATTGGCGTTACAAGGGTGTAAATCAGGGTGCGCAAACAAGCGAGAAGTGGTTGCAGCGTCTGCGTGAATTGATGAGCGAAACCAAAGAGGATATTGCCGAGCGTTTCGATGCAAAACCTGCGTCAGGCGAAATCTTTGTCTACACCCCAAATGGCGACATTCGCAAGTTGCCTGAGGGGGCAACAGTTCTCGACTTCGCCTTCGACATCCACTCAAATCTCGGCTGTACCTGTTCGGGAGGCAAGGTAAATGGTCGTGCCGTGCCTATCCGCGAGCCGTTGCACAATGGCGATATTGTCGAGATTTTAACGCAGAAGAATCAGCAGCCAAAGGCCGACTGGTTGAACTTTGTGGTAACTCAAAAGGCAAAGCAGAAAATCAAGTCGGTAATCCGCGAGGAGCAGGCGAAGAGTGCCAACCTCGGACGCGAGGAGCTGGAGCGTAAGTTGAAGAATTGGAAGATTGTAAAGAGTATCGACGAGGTGGTTGCCTACCTCTGCAAGTACTACAAGCAACGCACAGGAACAGCCCTCTACGAGTTGATTGCCGAGGAGAAGATCGATCTTGCAGTGGTTAAGGAGTTGCTGACAAAGTGGCTCTCTGGCGAGGCCGATGAGGAGCGTCGCGCTGCCGAGGCAGAGGCAGAGGCTCGTCGTCGCGCTACGACGGCTACACCAGTAAAGCAGTCAAGCGATGCGTTGATTATCGATGAGAGTATTAATAATATAGTATATAAACTCGCTAAGTGTTGCAACCCAATCAAGGGTGACGATATATTTGGCTTTGTAACCATTAATACAGGTATCACAATCCACCGCACCGACTGCCCAAATGCAAAGCGTATGCGCGAGCAGTATCCATACCGCGTGATGGAGGCAAGATGGCGCGAGAGTGCGCAGGGCGCGTTCCGTGTTACGATTGCAATCTCTGCAAACGACTCGGCTGGTTTGGTAAATCAGATTACCGAGGTTGTGAGCCGCGATATGAAGCTGAATATTCGCTCCATCAATCTCAATTCGCGTGGCGATGGCACGGGTGTAGGAACAATTAGTGTTGAAGTGCCATCCGTTGGTGTTGTCGATTCGTTGATTTACGCCATTCTGCGCATCAAGGGGGTGCAGCGTGCATACCGAGTTAAGAACTAACTTAAACAACAAATTATTACTATTATGAAAACTATTACCAAACTTTTTATTCTCGCAGTCGCTTCTGTCGCGGCAATATCGTGCGCAGAGCCAAAGCGTAGCGGAAACCCCATTTTCGAGGGATGGTATGCCGATCCTGAGGGTGTAATCTTTGGCGACACCTACTGGATATATCCTACCTGGTCGATGCCATTCCCAGAGCAGTTGCATCTTGATGCTTTCTCGTCGAAGGACCTTGTAACTTGGACAAAGCACGAGCGCATTATCGACAACAACGAGATTTCGTGGCTTACACACGCATTGTGGGCTCCATCAATCATTGAGAAGGATGGCAAGTACTACCTTATGTTCTCTGGCAACAATGTCAAGCAGGGCGAAGTAGGCGGTATTGGCGTAGCTGTAGCCGACACCCCTGCAGGCCCATTCAAAGATCTGCTTGGCAAACCGCTGATTCAAGATATTATCAATGGCGCACAACCTATTGACCAATTCGTATTCAAAGATAGTGACGGCACATACTATATGTATTATGGAGGCTGGAAGCACTGCAATGTCTGCAAACTGAATGACGACTTCACAGGATTTGTTCCATTCGAGGATGGCGAGATATTCAAAGAGATTACTCCTGGCGAATATGTCGAAGGGCCGTTTATGTTTATCCGCGATGGCAAATACTACTTCATGTGGTCGGAGGGCAAATGGCGCAAGGCAAACTATCGTGTAGCATACGCTATTGCCGACAATCCACTCGGCCCATTCGAGTCGCGCGGTGTAATTTTGCAGACCGACGAAGCTATTGGTACGGGCGCAGGTCACCACTCTGTAATGCATAACCCTCGCAGTGGTAAGTACTATATTGTATATCACCGCCACCCTATCGGCTCTACCGACGGCAATGACCGTCGTACCTGCATCGACGAGCTACACTTCGATGCAGAGGGCAATATCTTACCTGTAAAGATGACCTTCGAGGGCGTTGCTGCCGATCCGCTGAAGTAGTAGCAAGTGACAATCCGCAACATACAAGCCTGCCTAACAAGTAGAAAAGTTAGGCAGGCTTTTTTGTATGGAGAGAGTGTGCTGATTTTCTTATCGTTTACTACCATTGACTCCTATTTTTGTTAGGGTGCGGGAGCTTGCTCACAGCAATCCTCACAAAACAAAAACAGACGACTCAAAAAGTCGTCTGCTCTGCATCTCAAGAGGTCTGAAGCGAACGCTATAAATTTTAATCAGATTTAATCCCCTTTAATTTTAATTATCTTATATATCAATAGTTTATATGTACTCTGTGTAAATAGATGTAAATAAAAATTTGAGAAAATTTTGCGATGGTATTACAAATGTATAACAAAATTACTATCTTTGCCAAAGTAAAACCTATAAACTATGGCAACCTTTTGTTATCGTGTGCGATCAACGCAAAAAAATAAATTGGCCAAGGTGCAAATACACTTCACCGTTGGTCGAGGGAATCAGTTTTATGCCGATACGCAGTATCTGGTATTGACCGATGCGTGGGATAATAAGCGTCAGACCGTAAAGAGTCGCTATACTGCGGTAGAAGACTTCACCGAGCAGCAGGGAAGAGAACTAATGAAGAATCTCTCGGAGTTGCGAAGTTACATTCTTGGAGAGATTGCCAAAGATCCCGAACACGCAATGACAAAGACGAAGTTGGAGAAGATTATCTATGCGTTCCACCATCCTCGCAGTGTTGTCAATGGCAAGCGTGTGCGTAGCCGAGAGTCGCTCTCGGATTATATTGCTCGATATGTAAGGGAGATGGAGAGTGGTGAGCGTCTTAATATTCACAAATTGCGTTATGGACTATCTACTATCAAGAATTACAAAGGTTTTATTATTCAGTTTGACGAGTTTTGCAAAGCAATGCACAAGCGATATGACTTTGGCGATATTGATTTGAAGTTTTACGATGATTTTGTTGCATACTTCACCGCAAAGGACTACTCCATAAACACGATTGGTCGCCATGTTAAGGAGCTTAAAATCATTATGCGCGCAGCTCGCGAGGAGGGTTTGCACGATAATGGCTTGATTGAGAGTCGCAAGTTTCGTGTGCTGACAGCAGAGGTGGAGAATATCTATCTCACGGAGTCGGAGATTCGTGCCATCGCCGAAGTTGATTTGAATGGAGATAAACACAAGAGTATTGCGAGGGATATTTTCCTTGTGGGTTGCTACACCGCACAGCGATTTAGCGACTACTCAACTATCAATGAGGGTAATATCCGCACATTGGATAACGGTCAAAAGGTTATCGACCTCAAGCAACAGAAGACGGGCAATAAGGTTGTTATCCCTATTCGTGCCGAGTTGCAAGCGATTCTCGACAAGTACGAAAATTGCTTGCCTAAAGCATATGAGCAGAAGGTGAATAAGTACATCAAGGAGATTGCTCGCGAGGCTGGCATTGTCGATATGGTCGAGGTATCGTATGTTGAGAGTGGCGAGAAGAAGTCGCACATGGTTGAGAAATGTGAGCTTGTTAAGACTCACACCGCACGCCGTAGCGGAGCTACAAATATGTATTTAGCAGGTATTCCCACGATTGCTATTATGAAGATTACAGGCCATAAGACCGAGAAGGAGTTTATGAAATACATCAAAATCACCGAGGAACAGACCGCTATGGAGCTGATGAATCACCCATATTTCGCAGGAAAGTAGTATCGTATATATATTATTATATGTGTATAAATAAGAATTTTTCTTAACTTTGCTAAAAATAAGGTTTTATTATGCAAGATAATGTGAAGGAGTTGACGCTATTCGAAAACTACGATTTTATAGAGAGAATCGAAACCCTGATGAATGGCTATGAATCGGCAGAGGTTGAATTCAAGTCGGCAAAAGGAGGTTTCCCCAGAAGTTTGTGGGAGACCTACTCGGCATTTGCCAATACACAGGGAGGTGTCATTGTTTTGGGTGTCAAGGAGCGAGATGGAAGATTTACTCTTGATGGTCTTACTCTGGAACAGGTGCGTAAATATAAAAAGGAGTTCTGGGACAATGTAAACAATAAGTCTCATTGCAGTGCAAACATTCTTAGTGATGAGGATGTGCAAGACGGCGAATATAATGGAAGTTATGTTTTAGTGTTTAATGTACCTCGCGCTCCTCGCAGTAGAATACCTGTATATCTACATAACAATCCCGACAATACTTTTAAGCGCAATCACGAGGGCGATTATCGCTGCGATACAAGTGAGGTTAGACGCATGTTTGCTGATGCTGATATTGAGGATAACCCACGCGATTATAAAATTTTGCCCGAATTTACAATCGAACGAGATATTGACAAAGTGACGCTTGAGCAGTATCGTCGTATGGTGGCAACAAAACGTCCAGACCATCCATGGTTATTGCTTGACGATAAGAATCTTTTGATAAAGTTAAAAGGTTATCGTGAAGATAGGCGTGAAAACATTGAAGGCTTAACTCTTGCAGGTCTTTTGATGTTTGGCAAGGCTGATAGCATTACAGATGCTTATGCTTGCCCTCAATATTTCCCTGACTATCGTGAGTATTTTAGTTCCGATCCCAATGACCGTTGGACGGATCGCATTTATCCTGATGGTACTTGGGAGGCTAACCTATTCCAATTCTATTACAGGGTTTATCCAAAGTTAGCGGCAGTGTTACCAAAACCGTTTGCTTTGAAAGATGGTGTAAGAGAGGACGAAACTCCAACTCATATTGCGTTGCGTGAGGCATTTATCAATGCTTTAGTACATTGTGATTACTCTGTGGATTCTAATATAACTATTGAGTTGCATAAGGATTGCTATATTTTCTCTAATCCTGGATCGCTATTGTTACCTATATCGAAATACTATCAAGGTGGTAATAGCGTATGCCGCAACAAGGCGTTGCAGACGATGTTTATGTTGTTGGGTTCAGCCGAGAAGGCCGGCAGTGGTGCAGACAAAATTATACAAGGGTGGAAAACTGCAAATTATCGTAACCCTCGCATAGAAGAAACTACACAACCCGATAAGGTTGTACTTATGTTGCCACTTGTAAGTCTATTATCAGAAGAAGTTACAACATATCTAAAATCATTATTTGGCGAGGGGATAACCACTATTGATCACGACAAATTAATGACTTTGGCGACTTGTTGTAGTGAGGGTGAAATTACAAATTATAGACTGCAACTTGTTCTAAATAAGCATAGTG
>SUZQ01000048.1 GCA_015059875.1 Rikenellaceae bacterium
CAACCATAGCGAACAATATATTCACACATCAGTAGTCCAAACTCCTTGCCATTGCCACCGCCTGCGTGTCCAACACCCCAAACTGGATATGCCAAAGCAGCAGCCTCACGAATATCATTTTCTGTAAATTCCTCGATTCTCATTGTTTCCATAATTTTGCAACAAATTTAGAAATTTATTTTTGATTGAGCAAGAGGTGGGCGAATTAAAGGTGATTAAGGAATTTAAGGAGTTTAGGGAGTTTAAGAAAATTCCCTAAATTCACTAATTTCCCTAAATTCCTTAATTGGAGCGTAGCGACAAGTCCCCCGCACAGGCGGGGGATTTAGGGGGTGGGTAACACACTGGACTTTTGCGTCAAAGCAAAAGCCCCCTTTACAGAAAGGGGGTTTGGGGGATAGGTAACACAAAAGGTGGTGTTTACACCACTATATTAAAAGCAAGGGAGGTCATCGCATTACCGATAACCTCCCCACGCCTTAAAGCCTTCACTATCTGCTACTTCTTCATATAGCTTTTAATATAGTGGTGGTGCGATCCGTAGCGGTTGAACGCAGCCTCGTCGAGTGCCTCTTGAGCCGATGGGTGAGCCACCGAGATGATAAGGCGTGCGCGCTCCTGCAAGCTCTTGCCATACAAATCTACTGCACCATTTTCGGTTACAAACCAATGGATGTGGTTACGAGTAGTTACAACACCAGCACCCTCAGTGAGTACATCAGAGATTTTTGAAACTCCCTTATTGGTAATCGAAGGCATAGCGATAATCGCCTTACCGCCCTTCGACAACGATGCTCCATAGATAAAGTCGATCTGACCACCTACGCCCGAGTAGAACTTGCGACCGAGCGAGTCAGCGCATACCTGACCTGTCAAATCAACCTGCAATGCCGAGTTGATAGCGGTTACACGGTCGTTCTTTGCGATAATGAATGGATCGTTGGTGTAGCCTACATCCATCATCAAAACGCCAGGGTTATCGTTGATAAAGTCGTAAACCTTCTGCGAACCCATCAAGAAGGTCGAAACCATCTTACCCTTATCAATATTCTTTGCCTCGCCATTGATTACGCCCTTCTCAACGAGTGGGAGAACGCCATCGGCGAACATCTCAGTGTGAACACCGAGGTTCTTGTGGTTACCGAGCTGTGCGAGTACAGCGTTAGGAATAGCACCGATACCCATCTGCAAGGTTGCACCATCCTCGATAAGACCTGCGCAGAGGTTACCAATCTTGGTCTCCACCTCGTTTGGCTCTGCAAAGTGAGCCTCCTCAAGTGGCTGGTCATCTTGAACGAAGATATCAATCTTCGACGAGTGAATCATCGCATCACCGAACGAACGAGGAACATACTTGTTGATAACAGCAATTACGGTCTCAGCGCACTCAACAGCTGCGAGAGTTGCATCTACCGAAGTTCCGAGCGAAACATAACCGTGCTGGTCAGGGGTTGAAACCTGAATCATTGCCACATTGCAAGGTACAGCACCCGAACGATACAACTTCTGAGTCTCGCTCAAAAAGATTGGAATATAGTCAGCAAAACCAGCCTGTGTGGTCTTACGAACATTGCCGCCCACGAAGAACGAGTCCAACTGGAATACGCCCTCGAACTCAGCCTCTGCGTATGGTGCGGGGCCCTCTGTGTGGAGGTGGTGGATATGTACATCCTTCAACTCGCCTGCGCGACCACGCTCGCACATAGCCTTAATCAAACACTGCGGTGCCGAAGCTACCGACGAAAGGTGGATATGGTCGCCCGATTTAATCGCTTTGACGGCCTCTTCCGGAGTAACAAACTTGATAGCCATAATTTTATTAGTTTTAGGGTTTTACTATTTGCTTGAAAATCGTTCCGATGGACTCTTTTTGCACCTTACTTGCGTCGTAAATCCTCACATAGGCTTACTATGCTGCGGTTTCCGCCACTGCGTAACGCACAAAAATAGCCTCATCGCCTCCGATTTTGAATATTTGGAAAAAATAATTTTGTTTTCCGTTTTCCGTTTTCCGTTTTCCGTTTTCCGTTTATTTTCGCTTTACCTCTACCTGCTCGTATCCTTCGATAATATCGCCAATCTTGATATCGTTGTACGACTCGATATTCAAACCGCAATCCATACCCGAAGTAACCTCCTTCACATCGTCCTTGAAGCGCTTGAGCGAGCCGAGACGACCTGTGTGGATAACGATACCGTCGCGAATTACGCGGATAGGGGTGTGGCGGGTAATCTTACCCTCACGCACGATACCTCCGGCGATAGTTCCAACCTTCGAAATCTTGAATGTTTCGAGTACCTCAATCGAGCAAACAATCTCCTCCTTCATCACAGGCTCCAACATACCCTCGATAGCATCTTTGATATCGTTGATAGCGTCGTAGATGATAGAGTAGAGGCGAATCTCAATCTCCTCCTGCTCGGCAACCTTACGCGCAGCAGCCGAAGGACGCACCTGGAAACCTACGATAATGGCGTTCGATGCAGCAGCCAACAATACATCGCTCTCCGAAATCTGACCTACGGCAGCGTGAATAACATTTACCTGAACGGTCTCCTTCGAGAGTTTGATGAGCGAACCCGACATAGCCTCTACCGAGCCGTCCACATCACCCTTAACGATGATATTCAACTCCTTGAATGAGCCGATAGCGATACGGCGGCCAATCTCATCGAGAGTTACATGCTTCTGCGTCATAATGCCCTGCATACGCTGCAACTGATCGCGCTTGTTGGCAATCTCACGAGCCGAACGGTCGTCGTCCATCACATTGATAGAGTCTCCCGCCTGTGGCGCACCATTCAAACCGAGCAACTGCACAGGTGTCGAAGGCCCTGCCTCCTTAACCTTGTTACCATTCTCGTCGAACATCGCCTTAACACGACCTGTATAGATACCCGAAAGGATAACATCTCCTACGCGGAGAGTTCCCTCCTGAATGAGTACTGTCGAAACATAACCGCGTCCCTTGTCCAGAGTAGACTCTATGACCGTACCCTTTGCCTTCTTGTTAGGGTTAGCCTTCAGGTCGAGCATCTCTGCCTCAAGCAACACCTTTTCGAGCAACTTGTCGAGGTTTAAGCCCTGCTTTGCCGATACATCCTGACTCTGGTACTTACCGCCCCAATCCTCCACGAGCAAGTTCATCTGCGAGAGCTGCTCCTTGATGTGGTCAGGGTTGGCCTGCGGCTTATCGATCTTGTTGATGGCGAATACCATCGGAACACCCGCAGCCTGTGCGTGGTTGATAGCCTCGACGGTCTGTGGCATCACCTTGTCGTCAGCTGCAACGATGATAATCGCAACATCGGTAATCTTTGCACCGCGCGCACGCATCGCTGTAAACGCCTCGTGACCAGGGGTGTCGAGGAATGTAATCTTCTGACCGTTCAAGTTTACGGAGTATGCACCGATGTGCTGGGTGATACCCCCCGCCTCGCCTGCGGTGACATTTGTCTTACGAATGTTGTCGAGCAACGAAGTCTTACCGTGATCGACATGGCCCATTACGGTTACGATAGGTGGGCGTGGGAGCAAATCCTCTGCTGCATCAGCCTCCTCGTCGTTGATAGCCTCCTGAATCTCTGCCGATACGAACTCGGTCTTGAAGCCGAACTCCTCGGCTACCACTACCAATGCCTCAGCATCAAGACGCTGGTTGATAGAGACCATTAAACCGAGGTTCATACAAGCCGAGATAACCTCCATAGGCGACACATTCATCATTGTTGCCACCTCACTTACGGTTACGAACTCCGTAACCTTGAGAATCTTCTTCTCTGCTGCCTCCTGCTCGAAAGCCTCGTTCATACGCTCGCGTACCTCCTCGCGCTTCTCACGACGGTACTTCGCGCCCTTATTCTTTGCTCCTTTGGCTGTCAGACGAGCCAAAGTATCCTTAACCTGCTTCGATACCTCCTCGTCGCTCACCTCTGGGCGAACAACAGGCTTTGGCTGAGGCTTCTGCTTGTTCTTCTTGCCACCACCTTGATTCTGCTGGTTTTGGTTGTTCTGCTTGTTGTTGAACTTATTGTTGTTCTTGTCGCTCTGCTGGTTGTTGTTTCCTCCCTTTGGAGCGTTGTTGTGCTGTTTCGAAATATCAACCTTCGCCTTGTCCAAACGCTTGCGGTGACGCTTGCCACCAGCTACCATTCCCGTAACATCCATTGTGCCGAGAATCTGTGGCCCTGCCAAGGTTGGAGTTTCGGTTGCACGGAATACATTGCTATTCTTTGGCTCTTGCGCCTTAGGTTGTGGCGTAGGCTCCTCGCGCTTTGGCTCTACCTTTGGAGCCTCCACCTTCGACTCTACCTTTGGTGCCTCAATCTTTTGCTCAATCTTTTGCTCAGGCTTTTGCTCTGGTTTTGGCGCAGGTGCAGTCTGCTCAACCTTCTTCTTTGGCGAGAGATCAATCTTGCCGAGAATCTTAGGTTGCACAACCTCATCCTTGATCTCGATACTGCGCTTCTCCTCTTTTGGTTTAGCCTCAGGCTCGATTGTTACTGAGGTTTTTTTGTTCATCTTTTCGCGGATGGTATCGAGCTCGCTGCCGCTTGGACGATTCTTGCCAAACTCCCTCTCCAAAATGGCGTAGGTGTCCGCATCAATCGGCGTATTCGGTGACGAGTCAATATCGATGCCCTTGCGATGCAGGAAGTCGGTGATGGTGTTCAAGCCAACATTAAACTCCTTTGCCACTCGTATAAGGCGTATCTTTTTTTCGTTTCCCATTATCTGTTTTTCTTTTTCTTATTCAACAATTATTCGAGGCTATTAGCTATTAGCTATTAGCCATTGGCTTTAAGATTGTGCGGAGTTTTTACTCCTCCTCGAACTCCGCGCGGAGAATCTCAAGTACCTTTTCTGCCTGCTCTACTTCGAGGTCGGCACGCTTAGCCAAGGTCTCGGCACTCATCTCAAGCACACTCTTTGCAGTGTCGCAACCGATATTGTGAAGAGCGTCGATAATCCAACCCTCGATCTCGTCTGCGAACTCTGTAAGAGCAACATCCTCCTCGTCCAACTCACGGAATACATCGATATCAAAACCTGTGAGGAGCTTTGCAAGACGGATGTTAAGACCACCCTTACCGATAGCGAGCGAAACCTGATCAGGCTGCAAATATACCGAAGCGGTGTTCTTCTCCTCGTCGATGGTAATCAAAGATATCTTTGCAGGAGCGAGGGCGCGCTGAATAAGCAACTGGGTGTTGTTGGTGTACTGAATTACATCGATGCTCTCGTTGCGCAACTCCTTAACGATTGTGTAGATACGCGTACCCTTAACACCGACACAAGCACCAACAGGATCAACACGGTCATCATACGACTCAACAGCAATCTTTGCACGCTCGCCAGGGATGCGGGCAATCTTCTTGATTGTGATCAAGCCATCCGAAATCTCAGGAACCTCCTGCTCAAACAACTTCTCAAGGAAGAGGTTTGCGGTACGCGAGAGTACGATTCTTGGCTTGTTATTGACCATCTCAACACTCTTGATGATCGCCTTGATGGTGTCGCCCTTGCGGTAGAAATCGTTAGGAATCTGCTCGCTCTTTGGCATTACCAACTCGTTCTCATCCTCATCAAGAATAAGCATATCGCGCTTCCAAACTTGGTAAACCTCGCCCGAGATCAGCTCACCGACCTTCGACGAATACTCCTCGTGTATACCTGCGTGTTCGAGGTCGAGGATGCGAGATGCAAGGTTCTGGCGCAACGATAATACTGCACGACGACCGAAAGCCGAGAATGGAATCTCGTCGGTGTACTCGTCGCCAACCTCGTACGAGTCGTCAATCTTCAACACCTCGGAGAGAGAAATCTGCGATACCTCGTCGGTGAAATCCTCGTCTGCCACAACCTCACGGTTACGCCAGATCTCAAGGTCGCCCTTGTCGTCATTGATGATGATGTCGAAGTTCTCGTCTGTGCCGTACTGCTTCTGCAATGCGTGACGGAATACATCCTCCAATACGCCAATCATTGTTGCTTTGTCGATGTTCTTCAACTCTTTGAACTCGGCAAAATTGCTAATAAGATTAAGATTGTTCATTGTTTTGTGTTTATTTATATTGTTTTGTTTGTTGTTTTCTCTGTTTTCCGAACTCCTGCCCTTGTCAAGGCGCAGAGTTTTCTGGGGGTTATAGGGGCGGGCGTTCCGCCCTTACTGGGGGCGCTCACTTCGTTCGCTTACTGGGGAGCGCTTTATGTTTTTTTGTTTTCCGCTTTCCGTTTTCCGTTTTCCGCTTTATTTGTAGTCAAGCCACTCCTTTGTCCACTTTATCTCGTCGAACGAGTAGGTGTGGGTGGTGCGCTGCATCTGCTTGCGCTTCTTGCCCTCGACAACTATCGCCTCGTCGTAGGAGATTGTGATGCCGCTGTCGGATACCTCATCGAGAGTAGCGAGAATCTTCACACCACTCTTGAGTAGAACCTCTACCGACTCTCCGACAAGGCGTTTGTACTGTCGAGCCAATAGCAGCGGCTCTCCGATACCAGCCGACGCTACGGTAAGCGAGTAGTCCTCCTCGTCACGATCAAAAGCGTCGCCAATGGCGTAGTTGAGCATTGCGCATGCATCTATTGAAACCGATGTGTCGCTGTCTAAAACGAGGTCGATGGTGTTGTCTGGGGTGATTGTGCAGTTCACCACAAACATATCCGTACCCTCCAATGCCTTCTCGGCTACCGCTATTATCTCTCTGATATCCATAAACTTAACACTAAATTAGTTCACTTCTGTCCTTTACAAAAATGAGGGGACTCACTGTCCCCTCACCTCATTCACAGTGCAAATATACACCTATATTTAATAAAAACAAAAAAAAATAACAAAAAAATGCGCTCCTCAACTGAGAGGAGCGCAATGAAATATACAAAATACTTGTACTATATAGCTCTTAGAAGCAGAAACCGAATATTACACCACTAGCGTATTCGGCACTACCATTTGCCATATAACCACTCATATTGATTTGAGTAAAACCAATACCATTGTTCTTACCGTTGTTTACGCCAGGACCACGAAGCCACCAAGTAGCATTCATAATTCTCTTGTCTATACTAGAATAATACTCGTATTTAGAACCTTCCTCATAACCATTAGAGTAGAAAGTAGAACCATAACACTCAAACAATGATAACAAGAACAACTTATCGGAAGTGGTTTCCAAACCAGATGCATCACCTTTTAGAGTCAATTTATCAACAGCCTTAACAGCGTTTTGAACCTCGATAGGCATTGCAGCCAGAGCCTCGACCATGGTAGTATTTCTCATTTTAGAACCAGACCAACCTGTGGCGTTAGTTTGAGTTGCATTCATTGCTGCAGAACCATACACCTCTGTCAACTGGAATGTCAGTGGAGCCATTCCTGTGCCATCAGAATATACATCATGATTTTTGCCAATAATCGCAACATCGTATGCGGAATTACCGATAGTCATCTCTTTTTTGTTACCTACATTCCAAGATGCTGGAACAGAATCACTTTGGCAAGCGAGGATAATGTTACCCCAACTATTGTCTGCAAAGGTCTCTTTGAGTTCAATATAAGTAACTGTAAACGGACTGAACGATGCTGTATAAATCGTCAAAATACCTGTAGCAGAATCGTATGTATAGGTTTGATCTGCGCCAGTAGTTGCGTTTGTCAAAACTGTTCCGTTGTGCGTTACCTCAGAAATAATCTTACCAGTACCAATCTTCTTAGTTACCTCATAAACAGTTGTACCGCTGACCTTTTGATCATTCTTATACAAAGTAAGGTCAAAAGCAACAGTAGTTTCGCCAGTAGCAGTGTCAGTTTCGACGCTTTCGTTGCTTACCACCATCTTATAGATATCACCCGCTGTAGCTGATGATGCAGGAACAGAAACCGCAACGCTCTCGGAGTTGAGTACAATATCTTCAGTGTTGTTGTCGGGAACAGTAGCATAAACTGTCTCAGGAACATCAACATTGTACTCATTTTCTGGAATAGGGAGAATCTCAACCTCGATAATAACATTGTCAGTCAAGAGGTTACCAACGAGGTTGGTACGCCAGTTACGACGAACAGGTGCGTTTGGATACTTAATCTCTACGCTCTCAGGAGTAGTATCGTTATCGGTGATAACCATTGTACAAGTCGAAAGCGAACCCTCAGTCTCTGGCCACAAAATGTAGTTCATTGCCAACCAGTTGTAAGGAGTAGTCTTCTGAGTATCAGCCATAAGGTAGAGATCCTCTACTGGAAGCTCGTTGTCAGTGAACTCAACATCTACCTCATCAGTAGCCTCGCCGTTAGCAAGGTTAAGAGTAGTGAATGCGCGAGTAGTGAACTTCGAAACAGTAGCGGTAGTGATGTCGAAACCACCAACCTTAGCAGCCTCAGTATCAAGAGTACCGAAGTTGATCTGTGCGAAAGGACGCTTCAAAGGCACATACTCGTTCATAGTACCGTTGATGGTAAGATTGAGCAACTTGCCGAAGAATGCATCGCGAGTCTCGTCGTTAGCAACGCCTGCAACACCACTGTTGTAGTTTACAGTGATGTTTGGTTCAAGAACCTGCTCGCCTGGGGTTGTACCAAAGTTCTTGGTGTAGTGAGGGTTGTTAGGAACCTCAGCCCAGAAAACGAAGTTGTAAGTCTTGGCATTAACAAGACGAATCGAAACTGTAGTAGTGAGCGCACCGCCAGTGAACTCGCCCTTTACAGTAGTGAGATAGTTCCAATTAGCGTCATACACAGCGCAAGTGAGGTCGGTAGCCGACTTACCGTCTGCAATAACACGCGAATTGTGCTGAGGAGCAGCCAAGGTGAAGTTTACCACACCGTCGCCGCTTGCCATCTGAACTTCATCGACATCAGCCGATACGCACGATGTAGCGAAAAATCCCAACGCTACAATCGCAAGTGTTCTGAAAATGTTTTTCATTTTGCGTAAAATTAAATTGTGAATAAAATTAAGTTAATGAATATAAATGTTGTATGTAAATTTGTATAAATTTATCGTGTGAAGTATCTAAATTAGTTCCTGTCAAAACAATGATTATCAGTGTATTAAAACTTAAAATACCCCCCCCCAGTGTATGGGGAGAGGTATAGGTGTTTGTTTCTCTTGCAAAAGTATGATATATTTGATTAAAATCCAAATTTTTCTCTCTAAAATTTGAAAAAATGTAATATCTTCTCCGTTTATTTGATGAACGATATTTTTGGTCGAAATGCATCGCGAGTTTCGCGCTCAACAATGCCCGTTATTACATCGGCTGCGTCGTGCCAACGATTCGAGTGGAAGGTTCGGCGATAGGTTGTCAAGTGCGAGTACAGCTCGTGCCAACGCCCCTTCCATCCCTTTGGGAATCGTAGTAGGTGTAACGCGGTGGCGGAGTGAGAGAGTATTCGTGCCTCTT
The DNA here is from genome assembly GCA_015059875.1 of Rikenellaceae bacterium. Lineage (GTDB taxonomy): Bacteria > Bacteroidota > Bacteroidia > Bacteroidales > Rikenellaceae > Alistipes. Next base: position 9,401 of record SUZQ01000048.1, read on the forward strand.
TGTTTCCCGACTGATGAAACCACTCAACCTTGGTAGTTGTCGCCAAACGCTGCACGGCGCGGGCAAAACCGCGACCTCCGTTATTGCTCTCTATCGCTGCCGCGCGAGTTTTGTTGCGGCATAGCATCTCTGCCACCTCCTGCTCTGTAACCTCCATTGGCTCACGCGAATAGACCACATCGCATATATAGATTACACCATCCGTATCTACAGCGTAACATATTGAACACAGATAGTCGTCGCCCGTATCTGCCGTGTCGGTGTAGTTGCCGTAGCGAACTATGTCGCGAGGTAAGGTTTCGTACTCCGCGAACGAATCTCCGTATAGCAACCCCTCGCGCGAGGATGGATGACCTTGATACATACACTCGAAGCGCAGGGTGTCGAGTTTGCGTTTTTGTTGCAGTAGGGCAGCCGAGTGTCGCTCCTCCCATAGTGCTTCGCCCATATTTCGGGGATCTATTTCGGTTGCTGTAGAGGCTTTTAGAGCCTCGAAATTTAGGTATAGCCACTCGTTTTCGCCCACCTCTGTCAAGTCGCTAAATCTGCGCAATTCGCGGCAAGGCTCTTTGCTGGTTATTGTGCCGATAAGATCCTCCTCGTGCCAACGAGTAAAGACTATCAGCTCGCGCGAGAAGTTGTGCATTCGTGTGCGTACAACCGAGGTGTACCACTCCCAGCAGTTTTCGCGGATGATGGGGGAGTTCGCCTCCATTGCGTCTTTGTATAGGTCGTCGAGAATAAAGCAGTCTACGCGATTTCCCGTGAGCGAGCCTTCGCGCCCAACCGACAACAGAGCCCCATCGTGTCCGATAATCTCAACCTCGTCGGCTGTTCGGATGTAGTTTGCTGGTTTGCTGCCCCGTTTTATGCTCGTTTCGGGGAATAGCTCTCCGTACTCGTCGCTCTCAAGAATGCGCTGTACACGCCTGTTGAATCGCGAGGCTAAACTTCCCGAATATGAGGCAATTGCGATGCGGATATCGGGATTCAGTCCGAGCATATATGCGGGTAGTAGGGTGGTTGCCCCCACCGACTTTCCGTGTTGTGGCGGCATAGTGATAATAAGTCTGCGAATGTCGCCTTTAGCAAAGGCATCCAACACCTGATAATATACCGAGTGAAAGGGTTGTATCTCCAAAAAGGGATATATTTCGGTTGCAAATTCTATAAAGTTCTTACTGCTCTTCATACTACTCTTCGTCTATTAAAAATTCTCTAAATCGTTCAAAATCGAAGTCATCCCAGATAACCCCCTCTTCGCCCTCGCACACGAAGTCCCACCATACTGCCGAGATGTCATAAATAGAGTCTGTTTGTGCATAGTTTGAACGACCGTCTGGGCGTCTGCGGTAGAGAATCAGAGATGCTGTCAGGCGTAGAATAGTATCTTCTCGCCCTATTACCTCGATTACTCCCGTGAAGTAACACGGAGTTGTCAATCGCCCCTTTATCTCGGTGGCGATTGCTTCATAATCCTCGTCGGATAGTTTGTAAATCTTCATTTCCATATTTTTTTAGTTTGTTAGTTAAGTAAATACTTGTTTGTCTCAGATAAAATGTTTAACTTTGCGAGTGCAAATATAGTTCAATAAATGGATATTGATACCGATAAAAGTTCAAAAATTGTATAAAAAGAACTGAATATAATATATGGAAGGGCGAGTAAAACTTATACGCAAAACACTCGGTATGACGCAAGAGCAATTGGCTCAACGACTTGGAGTTGGCAAGACAGCTCTTTCGATGATTGAAACAGGAAAGGCTCGATTATCGACCAGAAACCGAAATATCCTTGTTCAAGAATTGAATGTGAATCCCGAATGGCTCGAATCGGGGCGTGGCGAGATGTTTAATGCCGATCCGTCGCTCTCGGCATCCTATGCTCACGGTAGCGAGATGAAGATGCCGTTGCAGTCGGTACCTCTCTACTCGATTGAGGCGACTGCAGGGCTTGTTCCACTCTTTGAACAGCGCGAACAGTATATTCCAGTAAACTACATTCATATCCCAAATCTTCCCAAGTGCGATGGGGCTGTATATGTGGCGGGAGATTCGATGTATCCGCTGCTAAAGAGTGGAGATATCGTACTCTACAAGCAGCTGCACGACTTGAACGATATATTTTGGGGCGATATGTATCTCCTTTCGCTGGATATGGAGGGGGAGGAGTATGTGACTGTGAAGTATATCCAACGCTCCGAGCGCGAGGGGTATGTTCGCCTTGTGTCGCAGAATCAGCACCACGCTGATAAAGAGGTTGCTTTGAGCCGCATTCGTGCCATTGCGCTGATTAAGGCGAGTATCCGAATGAATACGATGAGATAAGTAAGAAATATACAACTTAAATAATTAAGAATTACTTAAAACAGACAAAAAATGAAAAGACTTATTTTAGGTGTAGTTGCGCTTGCAATGGGTGTGAGTGTAATGGCTGCCAAGGACCCTAAGTGGCAGGATCCAAAGTGCTTTGAGGAGAATCGTTTGACGATGCGCTCAACATTTATTGTTACTCCAACAGCCGAGAATGCAGTGGCTGAGCACGATTACACACAGTCGCCTCTCTATCGTTCGATTGGCGGTGTGTGGAAATTCCATTGGACTGAGAATGCTACAGACCCTCAGCCTCAGGAGTTTTGGTCGCTGACATACGACGACTCGTCGTGGGGCAAGATGCCTGTTCCGGGTTTGTGGGAGATGAACGGCTATGGTGTACCTCTCTACAAGAATACGGGCTATGCTTGGAAGAACTTCTACACGAGTAATCCTCCGTATGTGCCAACCGAGCGTAACGCCGTAGGCTCGTATCGTCACAAGGTTGATGTTCCTGCTGAGTGGCGTGGTAAGCGTATTTTTGTCCATATCGGTTCGGCTACATCGAATATCTCGTTGTGGGTTAATGGTCACTATGTAGGTTATAGCGAGGATTCTAAGTTGGAGGCTGAGTTCGAGATTACAAAGTATGTAAAGGCTGGTAAAGAGAACCTCTTTGCAATGCAGATTTATCGTTGGTGCGATGGTACTTACCTTGAGGATCAGGACTTCTTCCGCCTTTCGGGTATCGGTCGTGACTGCTACATCTACGCTCGCGATAAGAAGCATCTCAAGGATGTTAAGTTCGTTGCTGACCTCCACGACAACTACACAAAAGGTCATCTCGATTTGAACATCTCCACTACAAAGGGTGTCAAGGAGTTGCGATTGACTCTCAACGCCCCTTGTGGTAAGCAGATTAAGCAGGAGGTGGTGTCGGTTGCAAAGGGTGTAGTTGAGCGTTGCTGGCATCTCGACAATGTGTCGCCTTGGAGTGCTGAAGTTCCTACTCTCTACCGCCTTACAGTCGAGGTTCTCGATGGCGAAAAGACCGTCGAGGCAACTGCATTTAAGGTAGGTTTCCGCAAGATTGAGATTAAGAATGCACAACTTTTGGTAAATGGTTGCCCTGTACTTATCAAGGGTGCAAACCGCCACGAGATGCATCCTAACACTGGCTACTATGTAACCCGTGAGGATATGATTCGCGATATTCAGATTATGAAGGAGTTGAATATCAACGCTGTTCGTACATGTCACTATCCTAACTCGCCACTCTGGTACGACCTCTGCGATGAGTATGGTATCTATGTCTGCGACGAGGGTAATATCGAGTCGCACGGTATGGGCTACAAGGATAAGACCTTGGCAAAGCGTAAGGACTATGAGGCTGCGCACTTGATTCGTGATCAGCGTATGGTGTTGCGTGATTTCAACCACCCATCTATTATATATTGGTCGCTCGGTAACGAGGCGGGCAACGGCCCGAACTTCCACAAGTGCTACGACTGGATCAAGGCTTACGACAAGTCGCGCCCTGTACACTACGAGCAGGCTAATGTTATTCGCTACCACAAGAACAAGGGCATCTACAACACCGATATCGACTGCCCGATGTATGCTACATACGAGGAGTGTATCGCGCACGCCGAGGGCAAGAACCCTTACAAGCGTCCTCTTATCCAGTGTGAGTATGCTCACGCTATGGGCAACTCGCTCGGAGGCTTGAAGGAGTATTGGGATTTGGTGCGTAAGTATCCTACATATCAGGGCGGATTTATTTGGGATTTCGTTGATCAGGCTTTAGCTTGGCGCGATGAGAAGAGTGGCGAATTGACCTATCGCTATGGCGGTTGCTGGAACAAGCGCGATGCATCGGATGACTCGTTCTGCTGCAATGGTTTTATCGCTGCAAACCGCATGTATCACCCATCGGCATACGAGGTTAAGCAGCAGTATCAGAATATCTGGGCTTCGGCAGCAGACCTCCAGTGTGGTCGTGTTACTGTATTGAACGAGAATTTCTTTAAGGGCTTGGAGAATGTCCGCCTCGTTTGGAAGTTGGCTGCTAACGGCAAAGTTGTAAAGAGTGGCGTTGTTGAGGATCTTAAAGTTGCACCGCAGCAGAAGGTCGATGTTCAGCTCGGATATAACGCTAACCACATCAAGGCGTTGAAGGGTGAGGTATTGCTCACAGTGTCGTTCGTATTGAAGGATGCAGAGCCACTTCTCGATGCAGGATACGAGATTGCTCGCAATCAGATGGTTGTAACTCCATACGACCTTGCAGGAGCTTTCGCAGCTGTTCAGCCAAAGGGCGTAGCAAAGAACGAGCCTTGTGGTTTGGTGCTTGATGGTCGCAAAGTTTCGGGCGATAGCTTTGTAGCAGTGTTCAACGAGCAGGGATTCCTCTCGTCGTACATCTACAAGGGTACTCAGCTCCTCTCGAAGCCAATGGTACCAGAGTTCTATCGCGCAATGGTAGAGAATGACTATGGTGTGCGTAAGAATAAGAACAATCGTCACTATCACGCTGGTTGGCTCACTTTGCGTAGCGACAAGCCTGCACTTGTGAAGTTTGCTGCTAAGCAACTCAAAGATAAGCGCATTGAGGTTAAGGCCGAGTATAAGTATGCAAAGATTGGTGCTACTGTTGTTATGACCTATGTTGTTGCTCCTGATGGCACAATTGCGGTGTCGGAGCGTATGGCGAAGGGTGCAGGTGATGCAAGCGTTAAGAACTTGCTCCGCTATGGCGTGGCATTGGCTATGCCAGGAGTTTTCGATACTATCGAGTTCTATGGCGCAGGCGAGCATGAGACTTATATTGACCGCACGAGTGGAGCTCTTGTAGGCGTCTACAAGCAGAGCGTTCACGACCAATTCTGGCCATTCTACGCTCGTCCGCAGGAGTGTGGCGCGCATTGCGACCTCCGTTGGTGGCGAGTAACCGACACCGCTGGTCGTGGTTTCGAGGTTGTTAGTGAGGCTCTCTTCCAGGCAAATGCACTCCCTTATGCACCTGATCAGCTCGATGTTCACTCCGAGAACTATCGCAAGTTCGCACAGCGTCTTGAGAAGGATGGCAACACCTATCTCAATATCGACAAGGCTCAGATGGGTGTAGGTTGTATCAACTCTTGGGGCCGACTCCCACGCGAGGAGTATCGCCTCCCGTATGAGAATCAGGAGTTTAAGTTTGTGATTCGTCCCCTCAAATAAAAATTGTTTTTAAGCAGCGTTTGCTGCGTTACGCTCAATCCCCGAGACAGAGAAATACGCCAAGTATTCCTCAGCCTCGGGGATTTTCGCAAGCCTTGCAACCATCTGCTTAAATTCCAATTTTTGTTGGTTGGTAGGAGGCCTTTCTTTTGCGATGCACCGCATCTCACGGCTGCTGACAAGAAATAAAATCATTCTTAACGGCTCTTTCGTAATCGCAAGCCTTGCAACCATCTGCTTAAATTCCAATTTTTTGTTGGTTGGTAGGAGGTCTTTCTTTTGCGATGCACCGCATCTCACGGCTTCTAACAAGAAATAAAATAAAATCATTCTGAACGGCTCTTTCGTAATCGCAAGCCTTGCAACCATCTGCTTAAATTCCAATTTTTAGGCTCTCTCGTCTTTCGTCTAAAAAAAGTTTTCAGTTTTCAGTTTTCCGCTTTCCGTTTGTATGGCACGAAGGTTGCTCTTTCATTGGGTGGTTTAACATATAAAAGATTTACGCAATGAAAAAGTTTCTACTTTCGTTTGCCGTTGTGGCACTTATTTTCGGAGGTTTGTTTGCATGCGGTGAACAGACAAAATGGAGTCGCGAGGAGCGACAAGCGATGCGCAATCTCTTGCGCGACTATCGCAGAATGGTCTATCTGAATAATCTTACCGAGGCGGAGTATATGCTCTTTGCCGATCAAGTTCTCGCCTCTGTTGAGGAGGATTATCCCGTATATACGACATTTATCGAGATGCCTGGTATGAACGATACGGTGCAGGTCTATGTAGTTACAACTATCGTCGAGCAACTTGCTGCCGATGCTTCGAATATGCGACACATCTACCCGTATCGCGACCTCGTTGCTGCAAATGTCCTGCCCGATGGATTGAATAGAGCTCAGCAAAACGCCTTCTATCAGTGCTTTGCCAATGCCGTAGATAACACCTACTCCAATGTCGGCCAGCTACTGAATGCCATTGTTGCCGACACGGTGCAGACTTCGCAAATTGCGCAGATGCAGAGTGCTTGCGCTAATGACCTGTTCGGCTGGACTGTCGAAATAATAGAGGTTGGCGATTAGGCCAACCTCTATTATTTAATTGGGCGCAATTAGATAAAGGCTAGTAACGGCTAGTAAGAGTGCGCGCTCCCTAGAACCCCCAGAACCCCTAGTACCCCTAGAATCGCCGCGCCGTGACAACCGTCGTAGTTTAGTCAGCCTAAAACTCTTGTGTTGGGCGATACTTGCCATCTTTGAACTCGTAGCAGAAGAGTTTTTTGCCGTTCGTGAGCAGAATATACCGCGCACGGACAGTCGCGTTGTAGCGTGTGGCCTGCATTACCACTTCGTTGTCGATTTCGATATGGGGAGCTTTGCATTCAACTAAGATGTATGGCTTGGCAAAGTCATCTATTACAACGATATCAGCGCGTTGGTGCTGCCCGTTGATATTTACAGGATACTCCTGCGATATGCGGAGTGCCGGAATGCTCTTATTTGCGATAAGCCACGCTATGGTATGGCGACGCACCCACTCTTCGGGGGTGAGTAATAACCACTTTTGTCGCAGATCGTCCCAAATGTATTTTTCACCCTCCATCTCCTTTATTCGGGCTGAAATGTCGGGAAATATAAGTTTAATGCTGTCGGGCATAGCGTTTTATCGAAATAAATTGTACCTTTGCGACAAAGATACAAAAAAATATGAAGAGATTGATATATTCGGCAACCATATTGCTTGTAGCAGCTCTCGCAAATATTGCTACGGCATCTGCTCAAGAGAGCTACGATTTGTCGGCTCGAAATGTTGAGCCTGCACGCCCACGAACTATTCCGTTCCACAATATGACGGAAGCTGTCAGTGGCAAGACCTCGCAGTCGCGTTTTGTGGCTGCACTCGAGGAGCCTACTCGCAGCGAGGGGGGTAGTGTAACAACCATTACTACCCACTTTGCACTGCCCGTAAGTTGGCTCAACCGCCAAACTATTCTTCGCGTGGGTTACGCCTCGTCGGCATATAAGATTTTAGTTAATGGTCGCGAAGTGGGCTATGCCCCAACGGGTGTTATGGGTGCGGAGTTCAATATCACGAAGGCGACACAGGAGGGAAGAAACAAGGTCTCTATTGTACTCGATAAATCGTTGCTCGCCAACAAATTGTATGCACCAAAGGAGATTGTTGTTGAGGGGATAGAGGTCTTTTCGCAACCAACCATCCGCGTGCGCGATATGGTTTCGAGTGTTCGTTTGAATAATACGGGTGACGGAGTTGTCGAGTTTGCAATTCCGCTTAAGTGCGATGCGCTGAATCGCAAATCGACACGCTTGCACTATGTTTTGCGATTGAATGATAAGGAGGTGATAGCGGAGGGTTATCGCGAATTGTCGCTCGATATGCGTCGTGAGGATACGGTGCGATTCGCTTGCGTAGTGCCAGCTAAGATGTTGTGGAGTCCAAAGAGTCCGACAATGCTGCGACTTGATGTCGAAAATCGCATCGAAAATCGCATTGCGGAGTGCATAAGCCGTAGATTTAGTCTGCGACAAGCTGAGTTGCGCAATGGCGAACTGTATATCAACAATGAACTTGTGAAGCCAAATTTGGCGGAGTGGGAGGCACTCAAAAATATTAAGGAGGCGCAGAAACTTGGGTACAACGGAGTTATCATTACGCTTGACCGCAATGCCACAAAGGTTATCGAGGAGTGCGAGAAACGGGGCTTGTTTGTTGTGGTGCGAACTCCTATTGACACCTCGTCACTTGGCGACCATATTCGTCGTGGAGGAAATCCGAGCAACGATCCGATGTGGACAGAGAGCTATCTCTGGCGCAATATGCACGCTCTCCACACGACAAAGGGTAGTGCCGCCGTTATTGGTTATGCCATTGCGAAGGGCAAGACTTCGGGCGTAAATATCTACGATACCTATCTCTTTATGAAGTCGCTCTCGCCAATGAGCCTTGTTATCTACGAAGGCGCGAAGGGGGAGTGGGCTACGGATAAGTAGCGAGGTATAATATTTGCTCTTAAAAAAAATAGAGTGTCTGCCGATACTCTATTTTTTGGGTAATGATGCCAAAAGCGGCGCTTGACTAAAGATGTAATTGCTTATAAATTTGTAAATTACAGCGATATTTTAGAGATTAGTAGAAAACGGTTTCTACTAATCTCTATTTTTTATGGTA
>SUZQ01000049.1 GCA_015059875.1 Rikenellaceae bacterium
TCAGAAGGAGTTTTCGTTATTGCAGGGCTTGGTGTACAATGTTTCGACAGCACTCGGCTTTGCGTTGGCACTCGTAATCTTTGCGGGCTTGCGTGAGCGCATCGAGTTCGAGGAGGCTCCAAAGGCGTTCCAAGGAGTACCTATCGCCCTGATTACGGCGTCTATTCTCGCAATGGCATTTATGGGATTTTCAGGACTTGTATAAGTCCTGAAAATCCTGTGTGTTACCCACCCCCTAAATCCCCCTCCTGTGAGGGGGACTTTTGCTTTTTTGCAAAAGTCCTGCGTGTTACTCTTCCCCTAAATTCATGAATTTCCTATCCACCCACTAAATTTCATAATCTCTCATTATTTGTTTTTTAACGAAAATCGTTAAATTTTTATCGAAAAAGATTGCGGAATTAAAATCTTTGCTCTATATTCGCAACGAGAAACATTAAAAGTTTAATCTTAATCGTTAAAAACTATGAAACTGAACAAGAAGAGTAAATTGTTGCTTACCACTTCATTTGTGGTAACGAGTTTGTTGGGAGCATTGGTAATTGTGCATACTGCGGTGCAGATTCTCAATGGAATGCCAGTTGCAGGCGAAGAGTACAAAAATGCAATCGGAATTATGGATACGGGCAACTCCCTGCACAATGATGGTAGGGTTACCGAGCCTATCGTTGTTGTTGAGGGTAGCGATACCGAGCCTCAGATTTTAGCTAAGCCAACCGAAGTGTTGCTCTATTCCGATTCTGAGAACTTTGTGATGCCAAATCATTGGGGCTTCAAGGCGTGGAAGGCTATGTTTTATCTTCGCACTCTACTACTTATGACTATGGTGGTGATGCTGCTTTACTTTGCGCTTATAACCCTGCGTGGCTCTCGTACGGGAGTTCTCTTTACAAAGAGTAACCTACATATTGTGTATTCACTTGCTCCGATATCGTTTCTCTATCTGCTTGCCAATGATAATTTCTATACATTCAAGCAGTATGCAATAAGCGAACTCTATGCAGATAATGCGTCAATAGCCCTCCACGGTAAGTTTTATATGAATGCTGAAACATTGGTTGTGCCATTGTTGCTCATAATTGTGGCGCAGCTCTATAAGGTGGCTATTGTAATGAATGAAGATGAGGTGATGACCGTATAGAAGTAGAGTAGTATGGCTATTATAATAAATCTCGATATGATGCTTGCCAAGCGCAAGATGACGCTTTCGGAGTTGTCCGAGCGTGTAGATATTTCGATTGTTAATCTTTCAATCCTAAAAACCGGCAAGGCACGAGCTGTGCGCCTCTCAACACTCGATGCTATTTGTGATGTACTCGATTGCCAACCCGGCGATATCTTGGAATTTAGGAAGGAATAGAAAATGCGGTGAGAAATATCACCGCATTTTCTTATTTGCATAACCGCCATAATCGGAGCGAAGCGACAAGTCCCCCTTTTTCAACAGGGGGATTTAGGGGGAATGTCAATATGAATGCATTGCTTTAAGAATTAAAGCAATGCGTCAATCTTTGCTTTGAGATCAGCCTTGTTGATTGCACCTACATGCTTGTCAACAACCTCACCTCCCTTGATAAATACGAGGGTAGGGATATTGCGTACGCGGTACGAAGCGGTGATATCATCGCACGAATCAACATCGCACTTGCCGATATTTACCTTGTTGGCATACTCCTCTGCCAACTCCTCTACGATTGGAGCAACTGCACGGCAAGGGCCACACCACTCTGCCCAAAAATCAATTACCAACGGCTTGCTGTCAGCGAGCAACGCCTCATAGTTCTCATTTGTAATGTTAAGTGCCATAATCTTTTAAGTTTTTTATTGGTTTACACTAATTGTATATTGCAAATTGTACTTATCGATAAACTTTGAAATCTCAGGTGTTAGCGCAACGCGATACTTTCGCGAGTATGCCGCAATATAGACATCCTCCGCCACATCTCGCAAGGAGAATTTCAGCTGTGCCTTGCCCTTGGATATCTTTGCAACCTCTACCAACTCATCGATAAACTCCTTTGAAATCATCGTAGTAGGCAAGTAGAGCTTGATTTCGCGTACGGCATCGCGCACATCGGAGAGCTGTGTAACAGATGTTACCTTAAACTCCAACTCCTCAGGGTTTGAATATGGACGCACCTGCACACGCCCTTGCATCAAGAGGAAGTAGTCCTTGAACATTCGTGTGCGGAACATCTCATAATCCTTGCGGAAGAATCGGAACTCCTTTGAGCCGTTGTAGTCCATTACGGTCATCGAGCCAGCAGGCGTTCCATTCTTGAGGTAGAACTCTCGCGTGTCGGTCACGATACCTGCCACCGCAATCTCCTTGCCACGATACTTCTCAAGGTCTGCAAGGTCTGCGAGTGTGCAACCGCATAACGAGTTAATCAACATCTTGTACTCGTCGAGAGGGTGGGCCGAGAGGTACATTCCAATCAGCTCCTTCTCCTTATTGAGCAGTTCGAGTTGTATAGCATCACCATGCGTAGGCACGGCAGGCTTCTGGATGTCAATTACGCCGCTATCGCCACCAAAGAGGCTCTGTTGCGCATTGTTTCGCTCCGACTGTATACGCATTCCGTAGCGCATCAACGCCTCTACGAAGGTTGTTCCATCCTTCTCGTCCACCACAGCGAGGAACTTGCCGCGTGGGAAATCGGTGGTCGAGTCAAAACCGCCTGCCATTGCAATATTCTCGAAACACTTGCGGTTTACGGCGGTGTAGTTCGTGCGCTCGCAGAAGTCGTAAATATCTTTGTATGGGCCATTCTTCTCGCGCTCAGCGATAATTGAGTTTACAGCACCTTCGCCCACACCCTTAATCGCAGCCAAGCCGAAACGAATATCGCCCTTCTCGTTCGCCGAGAATCGCATCTGCGATTCGTTGATATCTGGAGAGAGAACGCTGATACCCATTCGCTTGCACTCCTTCATATATAGCTCCAACTTATCGATATTTCCGAGGTTGGAGCTGAGGAGTGCCGCCATATATTCGGAAGGGTAGTTAGCCTTGAGATATGCCGTTTGGTACGCCACCCACGAGTAGCAGGTTGCGTGCGATTTGTTGAAGGCGTAAGATGCAAACTTCTCCCAATCTTGCCATATTTTATTCAGTATCGCCTTGTCGTGACCATTTGCAACGCCACCCTTTAGGAACTTCGGTTTTAGCTCCATCAGCTTCGAAAGAATCTTCTTTCCCATCGCCTTACGCAGCGTATCAGCCTCACCTCGCGTGAAGTTTCCAAGCAGTCGCGAGAGCAACATCACCTGCTCCTGATACACCGTAATGCCGTAAGTATCTTTGAGATACTTCTCCATAACGGGTATATCGTAGACGATTGGCGCGCGTCCGTGCTTACGATTGATGAAGTCTGGGATATAGTCCATTGGGCCTGGACGATAGAGGGCATTCATCGCAATCAAATCCTCGAATACCGTAGGCTTCAATTCGCGAAGATACTTCTGCATACCGTCGGACTCGAACTGGAAAGTTCCGAGTGTGCGTCCCTCGCAGTAGAGATCGTAGGTCTTTTTATCGTCGATAGGAATCGTATCGACATCCACCTCAATGCCCTTTGTGCGACGGATATTCTCCACCGCATCCTTCATAATAGATAGGTTCTTCAGACCGAGAAAGTCCATCTTGATAAGACCTGTATCCTCGATTACCGAGCCCTCGTATTGTGTTACGAGCATCTTCTCGCCCGTCTCCTTGTCGTCAGCGGTCGAAACGGGAACCCAATCTGTAATATCGTCACGACAGATGATTGTTCCGCATGCGTGAACACCCGTACCGCGCACATTACCCTCCAACTCGCGAGCGTACTTTATCGTATCGCGCATAGTTGGATCGTCCGAAGCTTCGGCTTGTTGCAGTTCGGGAACGGCATTTATAGCATTTGTAAGGTTTATCTTGAGCGTCTTATCCTTATCTTTCGGGTCTGTGATGCGGTCGGGAACGAGCTTGCATAGGCGGTCAGACTCCGAGAGTGGTAATTTCTGAACTCGTGCAACATCCTTCAGAGCCATCTTGGTCGCCATTGTACCGTAGGTGATGATGTGTGCAACCTTCTCCTTGCCGTACTTCTTTGTTACCCAATCAAGAACGCGACCACGACCTTCATCGTCGAAGTCAATATCAATATCGGGCAACGAAATACGATCGGGATTCAAGAAACGCTCAAACAGCAGGTCATATTTGATAGGGTCAATCTGCGTAATTCCCAAGCAGTATGCCACAGCCGAGCCTGCCGCCGAACCACGACCTGGCCCTACCCATACGCCCAACTCCTCGCGTGCTGCACGGATAAAATCCTGCACGATAAGGAAGTAGCCAGGGAATCCCATCGTCTTCATAATGTAGAGTTCGAAGCGCAATCGCTCCTCTACCTCCTCCGAGAGTGGCGAGCCGTAACGCTTTGTTGCACCCTCCATCGTGAGTTTTGCGAGGTAGTCTGCCTCGAACTTTATTCGGTACAACTTGTCGTATCCACCAAGCTTCTCAATCTTCTTCTTTGCCGACTCCTCGTCCATCACCACCTCGCCATTCTCGTTGCGAGTAAATTCGTTGAAGAGATCCTCCTCGGTGTATTTTGCGCGATACTCCTCCTCCGAGCCAAACTCCGCAGGGATAGGGAATACGGGCATAATAGGTGCGTGGTCAATGGAGTATCGCTCCACCTTGTCGCAGATAGCCACCGTATTTGCGAGAGCCTCTGGGTAGGCGGCAAAAATCTCTGACATCTCACGAGTGGTCTTCATCCACTCCTGCTTTGAGTAGAGCATTCGTTTCGGATCGTCAAGATCCTTACCTGTACTGAGACAGATAAGTCGGTCGTGAGCCTCGGCATCGCTCTCCTCCACGAAGTGCACATCGTTGGTGCAAATCAGCTCAATATTGTGCTTTGCCGCAAGAGCCACAAGCTGCTCATTAACCTTCAGCTGCATCGGGTACGCCTCGTGATTTGCGCGCTCGACTGTCGCTTTGTGTAGCTGTAACTCAAGGTAATAGTCCTCGCCGAAGAGATTTTTATGCCACAATACAGCCTCCTCAGCCTCCTCCAAGCGGTCATCTTGGATAAGTCGCGGAATCTCGCCACCCAAGCATGCCGAGGCGCAGATTAATCCTTCGTGATACCTCTCCAATTCGGCTCTATCGGTACGCGGACGACCATAGAAACCATCCGTCCAAGCCTTTGATACAAGTTTGATTAGGTTTTTGTAACCTTTGAAATTCTTTGCTAAGAGGATAAGGTGATAACCTCCAAGGTCGATTTTGTCGTTCTTTTGGTCGAGTGAGCGACGAGCAACATAGACCTCACAACCGATAATCGGCTTGAAAGGAGGGGTGTTCTCCATCTCAACCACAATCTCGCGAGCCTTTACAGCATCAAACGCAAACTCCTTCTGCATCGCCTCCAAATCGCCAATGAGCGAAGCAAGCTCTGCGAGTTGCTTTGACTGCTCCTCGCTCGGCTCGAAGTTCTTATCTGCCTTTTGCGCCTTTTCTATTTCGGCATCAAGCAGACTCTTCTCCTCCTTTTTTGAGGAGAGGAGCGAGGCGAGATTGTCGTGCTCGCCTTGGAGTGTGAGCATCTTGTCGAGCAGCTTTTTGAGATCCTTTTCCCTGCCCGCTTTCGCACCATTTACTTTGCTCACATAGTTCATAAACTCCTTGATAGCAAACATATTACCGTGATCGGTAATGGCAATGCCTGGCATACCATCTTTGATAGCCTTATCGACGAGTTTCTTGACACTCGCCTGACCATCAAGGAGCGAGTATTGGGTGTGAGTATGTAAATGTACGAAACCGTTCATAATTTTCTCTTTCTTTGCTTACAAAGATAGACAATTAAACTGAAAACGGAAAGCGGAAAACGGAAAACTTTTTTTGTTTTTCGATTTTCGCTTGGAGAGGAAAACGGAACCGACGCACGAAGCAAGAGCAGAGGCTGCTTGCAGACTATGCCTTGCAAGAAGGAGGAAAAGCCTGCGCAAGCAGGATTAAAGCGGAAAGCGGAAAACTTTTTTGTTTTTCGATTTTCGCTTGGAGAGGAAAACGGAACCGACGCACGAAGCAAGAGCAGAGGTTGCTTGCAGACTATGCCTTGCAAGAAGGAGGAAAAGCCTGCGCAAGCAGAATTAAAGCGGAAAGCGGAAAACTTTTTTCTATTTTAGTTTTCAGTTTTCAGTTCTCCGTTTTCCGTTTGTTTGGGCGTGGTTTTTGTTGTAGAGTATCAAAAAAATCTATAATTTTGAAACAGCTAATAGCTAATGGCTAAAATCCAAAAAAGATTATGCAGGTAGATGAGTTGGTAGTGGTGGCGGAGTATAACTCTGCGGTTGAGGCGGAGATGGCAAAGAGTATCCTTGCCTGCGCTGGCATACGCGCGCAGATAGAGAATGAGTATATGACGACGCTCTATCCAGGCGTCATCCGTGCGCGATTGGTCGTTAGCGAGAGGGATTATAAGCAGGCGCGAACACTTTTGCGCCTACGCGATTAGTCGTTCCATATCTCCCACGAGGCCTCGGCTTGTGCGTAGAACATTGTCAAGCCGTCGATTGTGCGAGCCCCTTGCGCTGCACCGAGCTGCAAGAACTTTGTTTGACGAGGGTTGTAGACGCAGTCGAAGAGAGTATGCTCGGACGAGAGAGCCGAGTAGGGCAGTTGCGGAGCACTCTCCACCTTCGGGAACATTCCGAGTGGGGTAGTATTTACAATGAGTCGGCACTCGCGTATAAGCTCCTCGCTCAACTCCTCGTAAGTTAAATTGGCTGCGCCCTTCGAGCGAGATACGACCTTTATATCTGCGCCGCCTTTGCGCAATACATACTGCACAGCCTTCGACGCTCCTCCCGTGCCGAGAACAAGGGCTTTTCTCCCCTGCAATTCAACTCCTTCCAACGACTTGCGAATGCCTATAACATCGGTATTGTAACCCACTAAACGCCCATCTTCACACACCTTTACGCAATTTACAGCACCTATTGCTTGCGCCTCCTCGCTTATCTCTGCGAGCAGAGGCATGATTGCCTGCTTGTGAGGTATTGTAACATTGAAGCCTGAAAGTCGCGAACAGTAGGGTAGTACCTCCTCAGCTTGTTCAATGGCGAGGGGCGAATACTCTGCATCGATACCCTCGCGCGAGAACTTCTCCGCGAAATACGATGCCGAGAGCGAGTGCCCCAGCGGAAAACCTATAAGCGCAAAGTGTTTCATTCCATATCAAAGTTTAGAGGGTTGCATCCGACTGTTTTAGCTGCTCGACAAGTTCGTTGATTGTGCGCATCTCCTTCGGAATATTGATACGCTGCGGACAGTGTGACATACAGTGGTTGCAACCTATACAGTGGTCGGCTTGTCGCATACGCTCCACCTTCTTGTCGTAGCCGATAAGCCACCTTCTACGCGCCTTGCGATACGCGGAGTCGGAGCTATCACCCTCTGGTAGAATATCCTCGGCGATGCTATTGTTGTAGTAGCCAAATACCGACGGAATATCAATTCCGTAAGGGCAAGGCATACAGTAGTTGCAACCCGTGCAAGGGATAGCCTTCAAGTCGCAGATTGCATCCGCCAAGCGCATCAGCATTGCATCCTCCTCCGCTGTAATTGGTCGCAGTGGCGAGAATGTGCGACAATTCTCTTGCAGATGCTCCATATAGGTCATTCCACTCAACACGGTAAGTATCTTTTCGGGTGTACCTGCGTAGCGCAAAGCCCACTCAGCAGGGGTAGCGTTGATATCCATTTGCTTCATTTCGCGCAGGATATGCGATGGTTGCTTTGCCAAACGCCCACCCAACAACGGCTCCATAATGATGGCAGGGATACCTCGCTTCTCCAACTCGGCATAGAGGTAGGAGGCGTTGGTATTTCGTGCTTTTTGAACTTTGGCGTGGTTCCAATCGAGATAGTTAAGCTGAATCTGCACAAAGTCCCAATGGTACTTACCCTCATCGTGCCAACGCAACAACATATCGAAGATGTTTACATCGCCGTGATACGAGAATCCAAGATTGCGAATGCGCCCCCTCTTTTTCTGCTCGACCAACCAATCGAGAATGCCGTTATCCATATAGCGTCCGTAGAAGGTTTGCATCGAGTCTTTCCCCTTCGAAGTGCCGCCAATGCTGTGGAGCAAGAGGTAGTCCACATAGTCGGTCTGCAAATAGTCAAGCGAACGCTCGAACATCGCAATGGACTCCTTGCGCGACCACGCATCAGGCGAGAAGTTACTCAACTTTGTCGCCACGAAGTAGCTGTTGCGCGGGTGACGAGCGAGTGCAATGCCCGTAGCTTTTTCGGATAGACCTTTGCAGTATACGGGCGCGGTATCGAAGTAATTAACCCCGTGCGCAAGAGCATAATCAACCAATGCGTTTATTCGCTCTTGGTCAAGTTCGTATTGCGCATCAGCTTCGCCCTCCACCTGTGGCAAGCGCATCATACCATATCCCAACAGCGACACCTCATCGCCACTGTTCGGATTTGTGCGCTTGGTCATATCTTCAGGGTTGCTCTCGGCAATAGCCGAGGAGGCAGAGGTGTTCTTGTCCTTGCAACCTGTCAGTAACAACGATGTGCCGACTACGGCAGTTGTTGCTTTCTTGATAAATTCTCTTCTATCCATAATCAATCTTTGTGATGAGTGGTATAGCCCTCTACATAAATTGCGCTGAGTGGTCGGGCAGGGCATAGGTATTCACACTCGCCGCAGCCAATGCATCGTTCCGCATCGATGGTCGGAACTTTCACTTTGCGACCATCGGAGGTGGTGTAATCAACCATCAAAATCGCCTTTGCCTCGCAATTGCGGGCGCATACTCCGCACTTGTCGCCTTTGGTTACGGGTATGCAGTTCTCCTTAATCCATACGGCACGACCAATACGGATTGCGGTCTTGTCTTCAGGCTTGATGGCGCAAATTGCCCCCGTTGGGCAGACTTGTGAGCAGCGGTTGCATTCAGGTCGGCAGAAACCGCGCTCGAACGACATCTCAGGTTGCATAAAGCGCATTGGGTCTAACGATGGACGCAAAACATTATTCGGGCAGGCACTTACGCAGAGCTGACACGCTGTGCAGTGCTTCTGCATATTGCGAGCAGATATTGAGCCCGGAGGTGTAAGCGGTGTGTCGCGGTGGGGAACTCTCTTCTCCTCAATCTCCGCCAATCCGCCATCGACCTTGATTTTTGCCTGCGCCATAGCCGAAGTTCCCACAGCGAGAAGCACACCTGTCATCATCGCGCGCTTTGATTGCGATGTTGGCTGCTCCTCCTGCTTCTTCTTTGAACCGAGGGAGATAGGCTTATAGTGGATAGCTTTGTGGCTACACTTGTCGATGCAATCGCCACACGCTACACAGCGCGAGAGGTCTACCTTGCCCGACTTGGAGTCGATAGCTGCCGCTTTACAGTTTCTCTCGCACAAAGTACACTTGTTGCACTTGCTCTCATCCACCTCTATGCGTAGGAGCGAGAATCGCGCAAAGAACGAGAGAATCGTTCCTACAGGGCAGACTGTGTTGCAGTATGTTCTGCCGTTGCGCCACGCCAATACGCCGAGAATAACGAGGGTAAGCAACGCCACAACAAGCGTAGTAACACTGCGCAACCAAAGTTCTGCTTCAGGGATTAGATACCACTCGAAGTGAGTATCTACCATCGCTAACGCGTTTTGGAGCAGGTCGTAGAGTGGTCTAAAAATCGAATTTACGATGCGCCCGTATGCCGAATATGGGGCGAGAAGTGTGGTTACGGGTGCAAAGCCGATGATAAGACAGAGGATGAAAATTGCCAATACCGAGTAGCGTAACCACCTCTTTTCCGATGAGTAGGAGTAGCGGTTTTTCTTCTGCTTCTTGCCAAACCATCCAAAGATATCCTGCATAACGCCCAACGGACATATTACGCTACAATATAGCCTACCAAAGATAAGCGTAAGCACGACGAGTACCGCCAGAACGGCAAAGTCTAAAGCTATCAATGCTGGCAGGAATTGCACCTTGGCAACCCACGCAAACCATTGATTAAACTGCCACCCTATACCGAGAAAGAGAAGGGTGACTGTGGTGAAAAAGAGCGTAGCCAATACGATGCGAGTGGTACGCAGTAGGTTAGAGCGATATTTCATAATACACGCGGTATATTTTGTAAAATTTCTACACATTCTTCGACGCTTTCGATTCCCTCCAATCGAGTATCCATAGGACACATTCCCGAATTTTCGCGATTGCGAATCATCGGAACCTCTTTATTTGCGAAGATTTTGATTCCAGCCTTCTCGAACATCTCTCGCGCGGGTGTGCATATAACATTTGTATGCACCTCGACAACTCCGCAAGCGGTCATCAGTGCAGCCGCCGACTTGCCAATAATCTTGTCCGCTACGATAGCACCTTTGAGTCGTTCGGGATGCGAGGATACCAATTCGAGCAGATCCTGTATTCCGCGATTGTCGTGCGTCGTTAGTTTTTCGTTGTTATACACGAGAAGGCTTAATCCTTGCTCGTTGAGCATTTCGAGCATCTGCGCACCCGTAGATGGTTGCGTCCTCTTTGGCGAAAGGCAACTTGTCAGCACCGCCAATGCCAAAAGTGCAATGATAAGGAGTCTCTTCATGCGTAATTTTCGATAAAAATCCAATGTAAAGATAGTAAAAACTTTCATCCTTACAAAAAAAATCGCCAAGCAGAACGATAAATCTGCTTGGCGATACATTTAATTCTCAATTCTCAATTCTCAATTCTCAATTCTCAATTCTCAATTCTCAATTGAAATAGCTTGCAGCTATTTCTTCACTCCCTTGTAAATAATGTAAGCGAGAGCCAACGCCACCACCGCCATAATGCCATAGCCAATTTCGTGGCTATACTTAGTTACGGTAGCGATAAGTTGATCTTCGGGAACTACAGCCTCAAGGAAGTAGCCGAGTGCAGCAAGTACGCAGTTCCACAAACCTGCGCCAACCGCAGTAAAGAGGGCGAATTTGGCGATATTCATTCGCGCCAAGCCAGCGGGAATGGAGATTAGCTGACGCACCGCAGGCACAAGACGACCAACGAGTGTTGCCGCAACACCATAACGCACAAAGAACTCCTCAGCCTTTACGACCTTCTGCTCGTCGAGCAGACACATGTGACCAACGCGGCTGTTCGCAAACTTATATACTATCGGTCTACCGAGCCATACAGCAAGATAGTAGTTGATAAACGCACCAATCAATGCACCAAGCGTGGCGAAAAATATCACCAACCACACATTCAGCTCGCCACTTGCAGCGGCTTTGTATGCTGCGGGCGGAACAACCACCTCACTTGGAAATGGAATAAACGAACTCTCAATCGCCATCAACAGAGTGATAGTCCAATAGTTCAGATTATCCAAACACCACTGTATAAAGCCCAGATATTCCATAACTTAAAATGCAAAATTCAAAATGCAGAGTGCAAAATTATAATTCAAAAAAACTTATTTGCTATTGATAAAACGCTTTGTGAGCCAACGACGCACCGGCTCATCGTAGAGCTTCAGGCAGGCGTATGCCAGCGCAATATTTATGGCAAAGACCATAATCACTACATGCCAAGTCTCGCCAAGCGAGTAGAGTTTGTTCTCGATAAGCCACGCGTAGAAGAGGTACATCACAGGATAATGAACGATATACAACGGATAGGAGATATCGCCTAAGAATTTGCAGAATGCCGACGAGAGTTTGCCCGTTGTTTCGCCCGAAGCTGTAAACCATACGATTGCAGGGAATACGAATAAAATGCAAGCGAACTCATACACTCCGTTGATGCTCACTGCACCACACTTTGCAAATGCAGGTACGGAGAATAATCCGAACAACACCGCCCACGCAATCCAGAAGATGCCTTTAATCTTCACGGGCTTAAAGTTGCGAGCCATAACCATACCCAACGAGAATGGGAACATCATTCTGAGCAGACCGCCGAAGAAGTTTGCCGCGTCGAGAGTCCAGCCGATACCTATCATATCGTAGCCCGATACATCGGTGGTAACAAACCAACACCACGCCACGCCCAATGCGGCTGTCAGCACCGCCAAAGCGCGATTACTCAAACGACGAATAAAGAGTGCGTAGAGCAGGTTGCCGATATACTCGAAGAATAGCGACCAACTTGGGCCATTCAGTGAGAACATCTCGCCATTGCCACGCAAGTCGTACGACGCACCAGGGTAGGCAGGGATGAAGAACATCGTAAGCACCAACGCTACCAACGACCACGACATCGGTGTCGGCGTGCCGTCCCATTTTACGCCACCCTGCAAGCAGAAAGTGACGAAGCCAATTATCGCACCCATAATCAACATTGGGTGCAGACGGATAAGTCGTCGCTTGAAGAACTCTTTGAGCGTTAGAGGGTTAGGTGTACACTGCCAACGGTCGTCGTAAGCGTAGCTGATAACAAAACCCGAAAGCATAAAGAACAAATCCACTCCCAAATGACCGTGGTTGAAAGTTGTGATTGCGGTGCCTTCGGCAAAGGCAAAGCCCTCGAAAAAGTGATACCAAACAACCATCAAAGCCGCTGCACCTCGCAGCGCATCGAGCAGAAGGTAATGCGGCTTACTATCGGCAAATGCAGCCGATGGGGTAGTAGCGGATTGGAGGTTTGCCATATAAAAGCTATTTGATATAGTTTGCTATTTCGTCAAATGCAACAAGACTCTGTTCGCCGGTTGTCATATTCTTAACGGTTGCCTTGCCCTCTGCCAACTCGTTGCTGCCGATAATGACAACATACGGAATCTGGCGGCGGTTGGCGTACTCCATCTGCTTCTTCATCTTTGCAGCGTCGGGATATACCTCGCACGACCAGCCGTCGCGGAAACTCTCTGCAATGCGGAGCGACTCCAATACCTCCTTCTCACCGAGATTGAGGAAGAGAATCTTGGTGGTGCGATCGACATACTCTGGGAAGAGATTGAGTCCCGACATAACATCATAGATGCGGTCTGCACCAAACGAGATACCTACGCCCGACACATCAGGCATACCAAAGATGCCCGTAAGGTTGTCGTAGCGACCACCACCGCAGATTGAGCCGATTGCAAAGTCCTTCGCCTTAACCTCGAAGATTGCGCCAGTGTAGTAGTTCAAACCACGCGCCAACGAGAGGTCTAACTCAACCTCCAACTTAACACCGAGGGCCTCAACCGCAGAGAATACGGTGCGCAACTCCTCCACGCCCTTCAATCCGGTTTCGCTCGCTGCGAGGATAGTTTCGAGCTGTGCCAACTTCTCGGCTGTCGAGCCACTCAAAGTGAGGATAGGCTCCAACTTTGCCACAGCCTCCGCCTCGATACCACGCTCCGCCAGCTCCGCCTTAACATTGTCAAGACCTATCTTTTCGAGTTTGTCGATGGCTACCGTGATATCTATCATCTTGTCGGCATGTCCCATAACCTCGGCAATGCCGTAGAGTACTTTGCGGTTGTTCAACTTCAATACCACATTTATTCCGAGATTGCGGAATACGCGCTCCACAATCGAAATCAACTCCACCTCATTCAGCAGCGAACGCGAGCCGATAATATCTACATCGCACTGATAAAACTCGCGATAGCGACCTTTCTGCGGGCGGTCAGCGCGCCATACGGGCTGAATCTGATAACGCTTGAACGGGAAGGTAATCTCGTTCTGGTGCTGCACAACATAGCGGGCAAACGGAACGGTCAAGTCGTAGCGCAAGCCCTTCTCGCAGATGCGGTGAGCTTGGCGTACCTCCTCGTCGTTGAGGTTTGCTCCGAAATCGCCCGAATTGAGAATTTTGAAGAGGAGTTTGTCGCCCTCCTCGCCATACTTACCCATCAAGGTTGATAGATTCTCCATCGAAGGCGTTTCGATTGAGGAGAAGCCGTAGTTGCGGAAAACATCGGCAATAGTGTCGAAAATATATGAGCGACGAGCCGTTTCGATTGGCGAGAAGTCGCGTGTTCCCTTTGGAATAGATGGTTTCTGTGCCATAATTTTCTTTGTGGCTATTAGCTATTAGCCCTTAGCTATTAGCTCTTTGAATTTGTGTTATGTTTTCTCCTATTTTAGCTAATGGCCAATGGCTAATGGCCAATGGCTATTTTTATTCAACCAATTTGCGGTACTTCACTCGGTGTGGGGTGGTATCCATACCCTGAGCCTTCTTCCACTCCTCGTACTCCGAATATGAGCCCTCGTAGAATACAACCTTCGAGTCGCCCTCGAACGAGAGGATATGGGTGGCGATACGATCCAAGAACCAACGGTCGTGCGAGATTACCACCGCGCAACCTGCGAAGTGCTCCAAACCCTCCTCCAATGCACGAAGGGTGTTTACATCGATATCGTTGGTAGGCTCATCGAGCAGGATTACATTGCCCTCCTCCTTTAATGCCAACGCGAGGTGCAAGCGGTTACGCTCTCCACCCGACAATACGCCACACTTCTTCTCCTGGTCTGCGCCAGTGAAGTTGAAGCGTGCTACATAGGCACGAGCTGGCACCTGACGATTGCCGAGTTGCACCCACTCGCTATTCTGCGATATTACCTCGTAGACGGTCTTTTCGGGGTCAATAGACTTGTGCTGCTGATCCACATAGGCGAGCTTTACGGTCTGACCTACGGTGAAAGTTCCACTTGTAGGCTCCTCCAACCCCATAATCATACGGAACAGAGTGGTCTTACCCGTTCCGTTAGGGCCAATTACACCCACGATACCTGCTGGTGGCAACTTGAAGTCCAATCCCTCGTAGAGTACGCGGTCGCCAAACGCCTTCGATACACCATTTGCCTCGATAACGACATCTCCCAAGCGAGGGCCGTTCGGGATGTAGATTTCGAGCTTCTCCTCCTTCTGCTTTGTATCCTCGTTGAGCATCTTGTCGTAAGCTGACAGACGAGCCTTGCTCTTGGCACGGCGTCCCGATGGGTTCATATTCACCCACTCCAACTCGCGCTCCAAGGTCTTGCGGCGCTTCGACTCCTGCTTCTCCTCCATAGCCATACGCTTGGTCTTTTGGTCGAGCCAACCAGAGTAGTTGCCCTTCCAAGGAATACCCTCGCCACGGTCGAGTTCGAGAATCCAACCCGCTACATTGTCCAGGAAGTAACGGTCGTGGGTTACAGCGATTACCGTACCCTTATACTGCTGCAAGTGCTGCTCCAACCAATCGATAGACTCGGCGTCAAGGTGGTTGGTAGGCTCATCGAGCAACAACACATCGGGCTGTTGCAACAACAGACGACACAACGCCACACGACGACGCTCTCCTCCCGAAAGGTGTGCTACATTCTCATCGGGTGCAGGGCAACGCAACGCATCCATTGCGCGCTCCAATACACTATCCAACTCCCAGCCGTTCACATGGTCAATCTTCTCATAGAGTTCGCCCTGACGCTCGATAAGACGATTCATCTCGTCATCGTCCATTGGCTCGCAGAGTTTCATGTTTATATCTTCGTACTCTTTGAGCAACGATACGGTTGCAGCACAACCCTCCTCGACAACCTCCTTTACGGTCTTGTTGTTGTCGAGCAAAGGCTCTTGCTCCAAGTAGCCTACGGTGTAACCTGGCGAGAATACCACCTCGCCCTGATAGTTCTTGTCGATACCTGCAATAATCTTCATCAGGGTAGATTTACCTGAGCCGTTCAAACCGATAATACCGATCTTCGCACCATAGAAGAATGATAGGTAGATGTTATTCAAGACCTTCTTCTGATTCTGAAAGGTCTTGCTGACACCCACCATTGAAAATATTATTTTCTCGTCTGCCATAATATATAGTTTTGTTTTAATTTTCGTATAATTGCACAAAGATAGTGAAATAATTCCAAATAATCGTTATCTTTGTAAAAGATAATGAAATTAGTGAGTAGTTAGTAGAGAGTAGTGAGTAGTTGAAAAAATAATTATCAATTTAGCTAATGGCAAACGGCTAATGGCTAATGGCAATATATAGAGAGACTATGGCACAAAAGAGGAAAAAGCGAGTGGCTCTTGCCCTATCGAGTGGCGGACCACGAGGATTTGCATACATTGGAGCATTGGAGGTTTTGCAGGAGCGAGGCTACGAGGTCTCGGCTGTTGCTGGCACTTCGATTGGAGCATTGGTGGGTGGTGTCTATGCCGCTGGTCACTTGGCGGAGTTCAAGGAGTGGTTATTCTCGCTCAATACTCGCTCGGTTTTTTCGTTGGTCGATTGGTCACTTTCGATGAACCATCTCGTTAAGGGCGAGAAGATTATCGAGGCGATAAAGCAGGTCGTTCCCGATGTCAAAATCGAAGATATGCCACTGCCATTCTCGGCGGTTGCAACCGATCTCTACACGGGCGAGGAGGTGGTCTTCGATAAGGGCGATTTGTTCTCGGCTATTCGTGCTTCGATGTCTATTCCATCACTCTTTAAGCCTGTGCAAAATGGTAACACCGTGCTGATTGATGGTCACTCGTCTAATTGTCTGCCACTCAATCGTGTACAACGCACAAAAGGCGATATTTTAGTAGGCTTCGACCTCAATTATTTCGATGTTGAGGCTATCAGGCATACGATTGCCGATGTTGAGCAAAAAACATCCGATTACGAGAAGTTGCAGATGGCTAAGCGTGAGGAGGTTAAGGCGTTAGCGACGACGATAAACGACAACGCTGAAATATCTATGTTCGATAAATTGAAGGCTCTTGGAGCAATGGGCTGGGAGGCGATGAAGGAGGTGCGAACATTCCGTGAAAACAATATCGATACGCTGCCCGAACTCGCTTGGGAGGGTAACTACTATGGTTTGATAGATAGAACCTTCTCGATTATGAATCAGCACAATTCGCGTCTTATGATTGAGTTGTGCAAGCCCGATATTTTGGTGCAGATGCCGTTTGATGCTTATGGCGATATCTCGGACTACGCGTTGGCAAAGGAGATTACCGAGAAGGGTAGGGAGTTGATGTCAGCTGCTCTCGATCTCTACGAGTCACGACCTTGCAGGTGGTGGCGAAAGTAAAATAAAAAAGCCATTGGCTGATGGCCAATGGCTAAAAGCTATAAGAAGCTGTCTAACAAGGTGATTTCTGCGTTATGCTTGCCCTCAAAATGCTCATTTACGCCGAGTAAACTCCGCTTTTTCGGGCTTCGCAAGCCTTGAAATCCCTCTTGTTATACAACTTCTGACAAAATTGGGAGTGTCTAAAAAACTTGTTAGACACTCCCTTATTTATTATTTCACATCGAATGCGAAGATATGTGCCTTAGGAGCGCCCCAAGTCTTATCAACTACGATACGCACAGCATCGGTCTCAACCTCGTCGAAATTCAACTTTACAAGACGACGATAGTTATCCTTAACGGTTGCGACGGTCTTCCACTCGCCTGCCTCAGGACTCTTTGCGTACTCCTTCTGAGCCTTGCGGGTTGTAGCAGGAACACGCACCTGAATCTGGCAGTCGCGAACCATCTCCGAAGGCATAGGTATGCGCTCGGTGGTCTCCTCCAACTTGCGCATACGCTTTCCACGCACCTTCAAATCCGAGTCGAAGATAAAGCGCACGCCCGAAGTCTTGATTGGCTTATCCCAAGTGTATGTGAGGTGCTTCTCGCCAACGGCAGCATATACGCCATTGTCGTTGCCCTCCCACTCGCGGTCGATACCGTTACGCATAGGCTCGTTCTCTGCGAGAGTCTTTGCCGCAGCGGTCAAAGGGGATATTTTACGCCAACGATAAGGCAACATACAGTCGTCATCCTCCAATACATCCTGCAACTCCTTGATGTAGTCCTTGCGCAAGCCAGCAGGGGTAGTGCCCTTGTCGATAATCATATCGGCAGCAGTACCTACAGCCTGACCAATCAGGGCGCAAGTCGCCATTACGCGTGTTGCCGAGAATGCCATGTGCGAGGTAGAGATATCGCGACCTGCAAACATCAAGTTAGGAACATTCACCGAGTA
>SUZQ01000050.1 GCA_015059875.1 Rikenellaceae bacterium
CGCAGAAATCACCTTGTTAGACTGCTTCTTTTTTGTCATTTACTCCTCATCCTCCTCATAGTAGAAACTATCCATCAAGGCATCAATCTCGCGACGCTCCTTCTTGGTTGGGCGACCTGTGCCGCGCTCACGGAATACAAAGATTGTTTCGCGCGGTTTATTCAGCTTGTCAAGTTCGCTCTGCGGTGTGGTATCAATACAATAATCGGGTACTTTAGCCGCAGGCTGACGGTTTATGACCAAATCTTTCACAAGGTAGGAGTATGTCACAAGCGTTCGCTTTACGCTTATTCTATCCCCTATCTTCACCTCTCGCGATGGCTTGGCGTAGGCATCGTTCACAAGTACACGATTGTTGCGCACAGCATCTGCCGCATCGCTGCGCGTCTTGAAGATACGCACCGCCCAAAGATATTTATCAAGTCTTACCTCCATAATCAAATACTATCATTTTTGCCCTGCTGCGACGGTGGCACAAGTGTACCCTGCTCCACCTGTCGGCTTATGCTCAAAATCAATCCCACCGCTATCGAAGCACAGAACATTCCCGTACGACCTTGCGTGAGGAATGGAAGATTCTGTCCCGTTTCGGGCAGCACACCTATTGTCACTCCGATATGGAGAAAGCCCTGGCTCGTAACCAGCAGAGCCAATCCTACGGCAAGCAGTCCTGCATAGAGCCATTGGCACTTCTCGAAGATTCGCAAAGCGCGGAAAAAGAGCCACAAGTAGAGCAGCACAATAACGAACGAAAGCAACAGTCCAAACTCCTCAACCACAATGGCAAAGAGGTAGTCACTTTCGGGGTGGGTAAGGCGCGCGCGCATAACACTGCGACCTGCACCGACGCCAAAAAAGCCTCCATTCTGAATAGCCATACGGGAACGGTCTGAGTCGGAGTACTTTCCGATAACACTCTGCGACACCTGCTCGGTTTTCGCGTTCTTGCGCAGACCGAAATGCTCCTTCATTCTATCTACTACAACAGAGCCTCTACCCGCAACAAAGAGTAGCGGAAGTCCGATGACCGCCGCCATAACAACAAGTTTCGCAATCTCCTTCCAACGAATACCAGCGATATATAGTATCACCATAGATACGACAAAGAGGTGCAATGCCGAAGATGTATGGGCTGGAAGAATTGCCATACACGACAATGCAATAGGTAATACTATCGGGAACACCTCATCGAAGATTATATTGCGTTCGCGCGGCGTGCCCCACTTGCGCACATCAATAGTCGATGGCAACAGATGCACATTTTTAATGCGGTGATGTTTAGAAGAGAGTCTTGCCGCAAGGAGCATAATCGTTCCTATCTTCAGCAGCTCGGAGGGTTGAAAACGGAAGAAACCAAGATCGAGCCAACGATGTGCATCATTCGTAGCATCGCCAAATATATATGCCGCTATTGTCATCAACAACGCCCCGATATAGGCCAGAAGTGTAACTTTACGCACCAACTTCGCACCCATACAGTAGCAAGCGAACATTATAAGAGCTGAAAGGCCCAGTGTAACAACATGCTTGTGGAGATAGTAACTCGTTGAGCCATCCCTAAAACCGAGTTGCGAACTTGCCGAATAGACCACAACCATAGATATGGCAAAGAACATCGCCACAATAACCCACAACACACGGTCTCCGGGCAGAAGTCTGCGCTTCTCAAGTATCGAAGGCACCTCCTGCGACTCTTGCCTTTTAGCATCCTCTTCGTTCTGCTTCATAAAGTGCTATTTGTTAAGTATATTTTCTGCAATCCACCGCTTAAACTCATTGCCACGATGGATATAGCTCTTGAATAGGTCAAAACTTGCGCACGCTGGCGACAAAAGCACAGCATCGCCCTTGCGAGCCGAACGAACAACCGCCTGCATAGCCTCCTCAAAGGAGTGGCATGAGATGATATTCGGTACAACTCCCGCGAAAGATTTTTCGAGTCTTTCGTTATCTACGCCCATACATATCATTGTATGCACCTTCTTCTGTGCCAAATCATATAACGGAGCGTAGCTTGCACCCTTATCTGTACCGCCTACAATCCAAACCGTAGGGCGTGTCATACTCTCAAGCGCATACCACGCAGAATCGACATTTGTAGCCTTCGAGTCGTTAATATATTCGATATCGTTTTTTGTTCCGACAGGCTCCAAGCGGTGTTCGATAGCCGCAAAGTCGTACAGCGATTTCTCAATCTGCTCTGGCGCAACTCCCGCCGCGAGGGTTGCCAAAACCGCAGCCATTGCGTTGTAGGTGTTGTGTTTTCCCTTAATCTTCAGCCGTGTAGTGTCAATAGTTATCGACTGCTCGCCAAGCGTAGCAACGAATCTCCCCGCCTCCTCCGAAGGGTGCGCATCGCCCGACGCGCTTGTGATGTAGCCATCTATCATAAATGGCAACTCTTTAGCCCTAATCTCACACTCTTCGAGTTGGCGCAAAATCGTCTCGTCATCTGCCGAGTAGACAAAATAGTCGCTCGGCGTCTGATTTTGCGTTATACGCATCTTCGACTGCGCATACTTCTCGAACGAGTAGTCGTAGCGGTCGAGATGGTCAGGGGTGATATTCATCAACACGCCAATATCCGCCTTGAAGCGAAACATCCCATCGAGCTGGAACGAGCTCAACTCCAAGACATACCAATCGTACTCTCCCGTTGCCACCGAGTAGGCAAACGACTCTCCGATATTTCCTCCAAGAGCCACATTCGCTCCGCTATCGCGCATAATCTTGTAGATAAGCGAGGTTGTTGTGGTCTTGCCATTGCTGCCCGTGATGCAGATTGTCTTTGCATTGCCCATATAGCGGCAGGCAAACTCCATCTCCGAGATTACCGACACACCCTTTTCGCGTAGGGCCTTAATGATAGGAGCTTTGTCGGGAATACCAGGCGACTTGATAACCTCCGAAGCGGTCAATATGCGCTCCACCGAGTGTCCGCCCTCCTCGTACTCCACGCCCCACTCATCGAGTCGCTCACGATAGAGTGGCGAAATCTGTCCCATATCCGAGAGTAGGACATCAAAACCCTGCTTCTTGGCGAGTATTGCCGAACCGTAGCCACTGATACCGCCGCCCAAGACTGCTATAAACTGCTTTGCCATCGCTTCTTATCGGATTTTGAGAGTTACAAGAGTGAGAGCTGCAAGGAGAATCGAGATGATTGTAAATCGCACCATAATCTTCGTCTCGAACACACCCTGCTTCTGGTAGTGGTGATGCAGAGGTGACATCAGAAGCAGTCGCTTTCCCTCGCCATACTTGCGCTTTGTATATTTGAAGTAACCAACCTGCACCATTACCGACACCGCCTCCACGAGGAAGATACCGCAAAGCAATGGGAGAAGTAGCTCCTTGCGGATGCAGAGTGCAAATACCGCAATGATACCTCCGATGGCGAGAGAGCCTGTGTCGCCCATAAATATCTGCGCAGGGAAGGAGTTATACCACAAAAAGCCTATCAAAGCTCCAACCATCGCAGCTCCAAATACAATCAACTCTCCGCTGTTAGGGATATACATAATATTGAGGTAGTCGGCATAGATGATGTTACCCGAGAGGTACGCCAACACCGCCAACACACCAACGATAGGTATCGACACGCCCGTAAGCAGGCCATCCAAACCGTCGGTCAGATTTGCGCCATTCGAAACTGCCGTAATTATAAATATCGCCAACAAGACATAGAGTACCCAAGCGAGCGTCTTATTTCCGCCAACTAACCAGCTGTAGTCGAACTCGTTATCCTTGATAAAAGGGATGGTGGTTTTGGTGGTCTTTACTACATCCTCGCTGAGGCGAATCTCCTGCGCAGAGGTGATAATTGTCTCGCCCGTTTTTGTATCGACTACGCTCTGCTCGACAGGCACGGTGGTATGCTCGCGGATAACGATATCCTCCGAGAAGCACATCACTGTTCCTACGATAAGTCCAAGACCTATCTGACCAACAATCTTGAATCGCCCCTGCAAGCCCTCTTTATTATGGCGGAACACCTTGATGTAATCATCGAGGAAGCCGATCACTCCGCACCAGATTGTCGCCACGAGGAGCAGAATGGTGTAGATGTTATCCAATCGCGCAAAGAGCAGTACGGGAACGACAATTGCGAGCAGAATAATGATACCACCCATTGTAGGCGTTCCCTTTTTTGCAAGTTGTCCCTCCAAACCAAGATCGCGAATCTCCTCGCCAATCTGGTGGCGTTGCAGAGCGCGAATTATGCTCTTTCCGCAGTAGATAACAATAAGCAGAGCCGACACCACCGCCATAACCGAACGGAAACTCAAATAGCGCATCAATCCCGAACCCGGAAGGTCGATGATGCTGCTCAGATAGTCAAAAAAGTGATATAACATAGTCCTAAAATTTCATTTTTAATTGACACTTGAAGAATTGACAATTAAGGGTATATTATTTATCTATTAAACTTTTCAAACCACTCCCGCACAACCTCTTTGTCGTTGAAGTGGTGCTTCTCTGTGCCGATGATTTGGTAATCCTCGTGTCCTTTGCCAGCCAAGAGGATAATATCGCGTGGCTCAGCCAACATTACCGCCGTCTTTATCGCCTCGTGGCGGTCACAAATCTTGATATAACGGTCACCCGACTCAACTCCTGCCTCCATCTCACGCAAAATCTGCTCTGGATCTTCGGTGCGTGGGTTGTCCGATGTGAGAATCGCAATATCCGCCATCTTTGCCGCCATTCCACCCATAATAGGGCGCTTGGTCTTATCTCTATCGCCTCCGCAACCGCAAACGATAATCAGTCGCTGCCCATTCTGGCGCAGCTCGTCAATCGTGCGCACGATATTCTCAAGAGCATCGGGCGTATGAGCGAAATCGACGATTGCCGTAGTGCCATCCTTAGCCACAACACTCTCGAAACGACCACTTACTGGGCGTAACATACTCAAGTGAGCGAGAATCTCATCCTGCCCAAAACCGAGCAAGCGAGCCGCGCCATAGACCGTCAAGAGGTTGTAGGCGTTGAATCGTCCGAGGAACTGCACCCACACCTCCTTGCCGTCGATGCGTAGCTCCATTCCCTCCACCATCATCTCAATAACCTTCGCGCGGAACTCCGCCATTCTCTGCAACGATAGTGTGTGGCGTTCCGCCTTTGTATTCTGCAACATCACCTCGCCATTGCGGTCATCGACATTAACCAACGCAAACGCCGACTTTGGCAGCGAATCGAACAACGACTTCTTTGCGCGGATATACTCAGCAAAGGTCTTATGGTAGTCGAGATGCTCGTGCGTAATGTTGGTAAAGAGAGCCCCCGTAAAGTGCAAACCGTGAATACGCTGCTGCACTATAGCGTGCGAGGAGCACTCCATAAAACAGTATTCGCACCCCTCATCAACCATCTCGCGCATCATTGCATTGAGGCGAATGGCATCGGGCGTGGTGTGCGTCGAGACAATCTCTCTCGCGCCGACCTTATAGACCACCGTAGAGATAAGTCCCGCCTTGTAGCCCATAGACTGCACCAAATCGTACAGAAGCGTAGCTATCGTTGTTTTGCCGTTTGTACCCGTAACTCCTACCACCTTCAGCTCGTGCGAAGGGTTACCATAAAAGTTCGAGGCTATAGTACCCATTGCAAGGTTGGTATCATCAACCACCACAAAGGTACAATCTGCCCCACTCACCTCTTCGGGAACATATTGGCACACAACACTCGTTGCACCCCCTTCGATTGCCTTGCCGATAAAGTTGTGACCATCGACCACCGTTCCTGCAACGGCAAAGAAGCACGCCCCCTCGCTCACGCTGCGCGAATCGTATGTCAACGCCGCAACACTCCTCTCGGCACTGCCCGATATCGAGTTATATGTAACCCCTTTCAATAGTTCAGAAAGTATCATTTTAGCTCTATCTTTATTCGTTTCTCATCGTTCGAGATAATCGTATTCGGCTCAAGACTCTGACTTACGACCTCTCCATATCCGACCACCTCAACCGTCAAGCCACTCTTCTCAAGGAGATATAGTGCATCATTGAGCCCCATACCAACAACATTGGGTACTCGTCTATCCCCAACCTCAACCTTGGAGATATGCACCCCTCGGCTATCCGCATTATTGCACACTCCCCAGCCATCGCGTCCCTCAACAGAAGAGATTTTGCTATATTTTTTTGCGACTTTGCGCATCTTGTCAATATTGCCCCCCTTAATCTCCGTAGCGAGTTGATTACCACCACCAGACTCCTCGGCATAGTTGCAATCTCTATTGTGGAGGAATGTTGCCACTTGCTTCTGCACAGGCCCAGCAAGAGATGCTCCGTAATACGATTTCTTATCCTGTTTCTTGGTAAATATCGCCGTCATAATGGTGTAGCGAGGTTTATCGGCAGGCAGATAAGTTACCATAGAGCCGTAATAGTGATTATCCTGCTTCCTATACCTAACCTTATTAATCTCAGTATTGACCTGCGATGTACCCGTCTTTGAACCCGTACGGAACGAGCAAACCTTCTCACCAAAGTACCCCTTTGCAGTACCCGACAACGACACCTCCTCCATAAGCATTCGCAGCGTATCGACAGTTGTCGGTTTGCAAATCGACTCGTTGAGAACTCGTACTGGAGCTTCGTTCACAACCTCTCCATCGCGCTCGGTGCGGAGTACAAGTCGCGGAGCTACCATTCGACCACTATTCGCTACGGCGTTATAGATGGAGATTGTGTGTAGTGGTGTAATGTCCAATCCATAGCCGTAAGCCATATTTACCAGCGCATTGTAGCGCGAAGTGTGCCTATTATTCAGATTTGGAACGATTCCTACGGTTGCACCCATCTCGCTTAGACCAATTTTCTGATCCAAGAGGAGCTTTCGGCAATAATCGGAGAACTCTACCGGTTTTTTGCTAAATGCCTCAAATACCGCCTCCGTAAAGTAGACATTTGCCGACTCGGCAAAGGCTGTTCGCATATCGATAATACCCTTCGTTTCGCGCGATATAGCGTGCGAATCCTGCACATCAGCACCTTTCTCTCCTCCAACCCTTACGCGAGCACCTAACTTTGAGTTATACTTTTTCGTCGTCGGCACTCCCTTATCAAGTAGAGCCATTGCTGAAACAATCTTAAAGGTCGAACCCGGATTTACGGGTACTCCAATGGCATAGTTCTGCTCCTCGACGCAGGTATCGCCTACGCGCTTGAGGTTTACCATCGCAAGAATATCGCCCGTAGCAACCTCCATAACGATTGTTGTTCCCCAAATAGCACTCTCCGCTATGAGTCGCTCCTTAAGCGCATTGTGGGCAACATCTTGAACATCGATATCGAGTGTTGTTACCACATCATAACCATTTTGTGGCTCAATATTTGATTTATCCGACACACGAGTCTTGTATCCTGGCGAAATGGTCTGCATCTTCTGCAACCCATTATGCCCCGCCAAAGTATCACGCATGGAGAACTCTACTCCGTACGAACGATGATGCTCCCTACGACCTACTACACGCTGAGCGACATTGCCTTGTGGATATACTCGATACTCGTTATCATTAACTCTGTAAGTCACATCCAAGCCATTACGCAGCAACGGGAATTTTTTGATATCGTACCACTCGTTTACATCCACCTCCCTAAATATCTGTCGAGTGATATGTTTTCGATAGGTCACAACATCCTTGGTTACAATCCTCTCTGGTTTCCAGAATTGATACCACTTTGGTTTGATTGTATCCGTAACGGAGGTCTGCTTAATAGCCAATTTTCGCCACTTAATCAACTCCTCTTTGTATTCGCGTGCAGTACGATCTCCGAAGTATTTCGAGAGTTCTCGTGCGAGAGTGTCGGCGTTCTTGCAATAGAGTTCGTAATTATCAAATCTTTCGCATCCGAAGTCAATATAGAGCGTCTTACGAGTGATAGATGTTGCCAAGACCTCCTTGTTGCGCGAATAGATAGAGCCTCGATGCGCAGAAATCTCCTCTGTCGAAATGATAGTATTCTTGTGTACATCGGCAAAGCCCTCCTTCACCTTATTATTGAACATAATAAAGAGAAGAATGTGTATCAAAAAATACAACACTACGCAGGTGAATACAATGTGCAGCGTCTTTATACGCCACACTATATCCTTTTTGAGTCTATATCGCTGCTCGTCCATTATACTATTTCAAAACTATCGGTTGAGTATTCGGATCCTCTATCTCAATGCCACGCTCCTTCAATCGCTGCAATATTGCCGAGTGCGATGTTTGATGAAAACAAGCCTCCGAGGTGCGTATAGCTCGCTCCTTCAACAGCACAACCTCCTTCTTAAGTTTATTGCATCGCATATCCTGATTCAGCATTGCGAAAATGGTTGCAATACTTGCGAAAAATATCACTCCCAAAATGGTCATAAGAGTGTATACCCTCTCCACCTCTTTTCTCACCAAGATGTCACCAGTAAAGATGCCTTTCAACCACACAAGCCAACGAGGTCGCTCCCTCCTTGGCGCGGGTACATGCTCCTCCTCTTCCAAGAACTCCTCTTCAACCTCATCTGTTGCTCCCGTATGTACGCGACGAATCTCCGTATATCGCTCGCGTCCCTCCGTCTCATCTTGCGAATCAACAAAATATTCGCCCTCATCGTACTCCGCCATAATAGCTCTAAGTTCTCTAAAAGTTAAGTAATACCTCTCTCACCCCCTCGCTGTTACAACTTTATTGCAGCGCGCAACTTTGCCGAACGAGAACGAGGATTAGCCTCCAACTCCTCCTCCGAAGGCAACACGGGTTTGCGAGTTACAATCTCGAATGGAGTAGATGCTCTACCAAAAAAGTCCTTCTCGATTTTACCCTCGAAGTTACCACTGCGCATAAAATTCTTCACAAGGCGATCCTCCAACGAGTGGTAGGATATAACTACCAAACGACCTCCTGGGCGCAGCACCTTCAACGCCTGCTCTAATGCCATCTTCAACGCCTCCATCTCGCCATTGACCTCAATTCTCAACGCCTGGAAGAGTTTAGTCAGAAACTTCGACTCATCCTTTTTAGGGGTACAAGGTGCTACCGCCTTTACTAATTGAGCCGTTGTAGCTATCTTTTCTATCACTCTCGCACGGGAGATACAAGCTGCAATCTTCCAAGTCGTCTCCAACTCGCCATATTGCGCAAATATCTTTGCCAACTCCTCCTCCGAGTAACTATTCACAATATCGGCAGCAGTGCGACCTCCGCGCTGATTCATTCGCATATCGAGTGGAGCATCTCCACGAAACGAAAAGCCTCGCTCCTTGGCATCGAAGTGGTGTGACGAAACGCCCAAATCTGCCAATATACCATCTACCTCGGTCACACCTCGCAAGCGCAACGCCGAGCGCAGAAAACGGAAGTTGCTCTCCACAAAGTGAAAATGGTTATCGTCGGGTGCATTGGCAAGTGTATCCCTATCCTGATCGAAAGAGTACAAAGCCCCTCCCTCTCCCAAATCTTCGAGTATTCTACGAGTGTGTCCTCCTCCCCCAAAAGTGAGGTCGGCATAAGTTCCATTGCTCTTTATATCAAGCAACGAAACGGACTCTTCAAGCAGGACTGGTGTGTGGTACGACGACATAATTTGGCAATATTATAAATATTGCCACAAAGTTAGCGATTTTAGTTGTAAATATGAAGATGATTTCGATTTTCTTGGCAATTTATTTGAAAATATCTATTCCGAGTTCTATAAGACCATATCCATACCTGATATCAAAATTCTATCAGAGTTATTAAAATTTTTAATTAATTAAAGATATTAACTTTTTTAGGCGATTTAATTAATATTTTTCTGCAAAAGTTAAACTTTACTAAAAAAATATCACTAAAAAGTTTGCAAGTAACAAAAATAGCTGTATCTTTGCAGTACAAATGTGGGGTTCTCCCACTTGCTCATTAACCTAACTAACCTAACATCAGGAGTCCAAAAGTTTCCCAGACCTTTGGACTCCATTCTTTTATCTATTTTCTGAAGATTATAATCGCGAATATGTTGGCAATTCACGCGTAGTTTGCGCATCGAAAGCAAAGGCGATAAATATCATTATCGAGAACGCCAGCAGCGACGAGCCTCCGTACGAAATAAGAGGCAATGGGATGCCCATAACAGGGACGACACCTATGGTCATACCCACATTTATCAATGTATGGAACAGGAGTATAGAGGCTACGATATAACAGTAGACTCGACCGAATGTTTCGCGCTGATTATCACCCATACGCATCAAGCGCATAATGAACGCCATCATAAGTGCCAACACAACAAACGCACCAACAAATCCGAACTCCTCGCCGATGGTGCAGAAGATAAAGTCAGTATGTTTCTCTGGCACCAATCCGTAGCGGATGTGCGAGCCTTGCAGATATCCCTTACCAAAAAATCCTCCTGAGCCGATGGCAATCTTCGATTGTCGCACATTGTAGTTGAGCGAAGCGTCATCCGTAATACCAAGGAAGGTCTTTATACGATTCTGTTGATGGGGTTTCAGGACATTGAAAACTGCATTTGAGGTTGGGGTAATCATCACCGACACAACAAAGAGCAGCACCATTATATATAGGTTACGCAGGCGCGCGCGATAGGCATAAATACACACCCCTATCATCGAAAGAAGTGCGGTCGATATAAGCACAACATAGAAATCAATCGACACCATCGGGATGGCATTAAGAATAAGGAACAAGAGTGTACTTGCCCCAAAAAGCGAGGCGAGATATATAACGCCATGTCGCCAAACTCTATTTGCCACCGAAGCCGAGATGGTAAATACCAAAATCAATGCAATGAGCAGCACAGTAGGCGAGAAGAGGAACGACAATAAAAATAGTGCCGCAATAAATATAAGAGGGACACATAGCCACCTATTCAAACCCTCGCGATAAAGCATAAATATAAAGGAGCATAGCACCAATCCCGATCCGGTATCGTTCTGCAAATAGGTTATTACGAGTGGCACCAACAACAGCAACGCCACCTTCACAAGGCTGCGGAACGAGGATATCGAGAAGCTAAATTCGCTCATCAATCGCGCTGTAGCCAACGCAATGGCTATCTTTGCAAACTCCATAGTTTGAAGTCGTATCGGGCCAAACTCAAACCAAGCCTTCGCACCATTAACCGTTCGACCAAACAGTAGCGTCGCCAACAGTGCGAGTATAGCTGCCGCATAGAGAAAATAGGCGATTTTGTGCCATAGGCTACGGTCAAGCAGCATTATGACAACACCCACAACAAACGATATTCCGAGCCACACAAACTGTTTGATATAGTTATGCGAGAATGAGAAGAAATCTTCGCTATCCTCAACCCACGAAGCAGAAAAGACCGCAACCACGCCCACCGCAACCAGCAATAGGTATAGAAGCAGTGCCACCCTATCGACACTACCAAACAACGACTCTTTGCGTGCTTGTCTATACTCCATACTCCACTATTATCTCTTCTTTTGCTTTGGTTTATACATCGGGTAGGCAATCTTACGCGACTTGACATACTCGACAAGGTATGGTCGTGTAATCGTATCCGTGAGATACTTCTCCTCGATTAGTGACGCAATTGGCACAGCCATTTCAGCACCAAAACCACCATGTTCAACATATACAGCGATTGCAATCTTTGGATTGTTACGCGGGGCAAACGAGATGAAGGTTGAGTGATCCTCGCCCTTCGAGTTCTGCGCCGTTCCCGTCTTTCCACAGACATCAAGCCCCTTAAGATGCGCACCCTGACAAGTTCCATCCCTATTCACACCTCGCCACATTCCCTCAACTATAGGATCGAAGTATTTAGAATCGACCTTTGTATACTGCTTCTGATAGAAACGGGTATCAAGTGAGTCTTGCCCCTCAACCTCGCGCACAATGTGCGGAATGTAGTAGTAGCCACGATTGGCAACTATAGCCGCTAAATTTGCCATCTGCAAAGGCGTACAACCCAACTCGCCCTGACCGATTGAGAGCGAGAGAATCGAAAGGGCATTCCACGACTTGCGGAAGAGTTTATCGTAAAACTCACGCGTCGGAACATATCCCGAACCCTCGCCCAAGAAGTCGGATTCGAGTTTGCGACCAAAGCCGAATGACAACACATAGTCACGCCACGCCTCGAAGCCATCCTTCGCAATCTCGTATTCGCGCTTATTCTCAAGAATATTGCGGAACACATAGCAGAAGTAGGCGTTACACGAAGTTGCTATCGCATAGTGCAGAGCAAGAGGCGAACTGTGTTCGTGGCAACCGATATGCTCACCGCCTATATGATAGCCCTTATGGCACGAATATGTATAGTGTGGTCGCAATACACCCTCCTGCAGACCGATAAGTCCCGTGACAAGTTTGAATGTTGAGCCTGGCGGATAACGCGATTTTACAGCGCGGTTCCACAACGGCATACGAGGATTGTTTATCTCTTTGGCGTAGTTGTTTCCACGCTCACGGCCAATTACAAGTTCATCGGGGTTGAATGTAGGCGACGACACCATTGTCAAAATCTCCCCCGTAGATGGCTCTATTGCTACAACTGCCCCCACCTTATCCTGCATCAACTCCTCTGCAAGCTGCTGCAACTCTGCATCAATTGTGCAGACTATCGACTTGCCCGCCACAGGCTCTTTTAAGATGGTATTTCGCTCGGCTTGTGACGCATATATATCCTGCAACACCAAACCCTTTTCGCCTCGCAACACATTCTCGTAAGCGAGTTCCAAGCCCTCCATACCAATATAGTCACCCACAGAGTAGGAGTCATCCTTCTCAATCTTTGCCTTTGTAACCTCATTGATACTACCCAAGAGATTACCACCTATCTTGCGCGGATACTGTCGCACGGTACGCTGCGATGTGTAGAAACCTCCGATATTCATCTCGTCGAGCAGGAGTTTCTGCTCCACCGTTATCGGGTAGCGAGTCAGTCGGCTTTCACGACGATAGGGCGACTGCTTAATCTTCTTGACGAGTGCTTCGCGCGACATACCGACAAGTTCACTCACACGCGTAGTGTCAAATCCGTGCTTCGGCATATCTTTGCGCACAATGGTAACATCGTAGCACAACCGATTTTGCGCCAACAATTCGCCATTGCGGTCATAAATCTCTCCGCGAGGAGGATAGAGAATAACATTTCGGAGATAGTTTCCGCGCGATAGCTCGTCGTAACGATTATCCACAAGCTGTATGTAGCCCAAGCGAAGGGCCAAAACAGCAAATATGAGTATCACGATTATACGAGATATCCACGCTCGCGATGACAATCCCTCCTCCTTCATAACACTACGCTGACAATCTCTTCATAAAGAGAGTGATAATAATATAATCGAGAAGCAAGGAGCAGAGTGTACTGCACAAGATGCGCAGCATCAACACCCCAATATTATCGAACGAGAGCCACTCGACACAGTAGAAGAGTATCGAGTGTAGAACAACCATAACTATGAAGTAGCGATGGAATCTAACGCCAAGTCGCTTTATTGTCGGAATGCCCTCCTCCTTCGACATTGGCGACATTCCCGAAAGCGCAAAAAGCAAAGGACGACGAGCTATTGCAATGGGCAGCGTTACGATAGTATTCAGTCCCGCAGTACCCATACACAAATCCATCACAACACCAAGTATGAGGCCTATGCCGAGCATCTTCCACTGCGACGACTCAATAGGCATCATCAAGAGCAGTACAATATAGACAGTAGGGGCAACAAGCGGCGATATCGAGAGGTTGTTAAGCACTAACACCTGCACGAAAAGCACCACAAGGGTAAGCATCATATATACCTTAAGTCGCATACCTTCTACCGAACTACTTTTTCACACTCGCCTCAAGTGCCTGCGCCTCGCCTGCACCTATATTGCGCACCAAAACCACATTAAAAATTCGTCCCATATCGGCGGCTAAACGGACTTTGCAACTATAAGAGACGCCATTATCCGCCTGCGCAATCTCCTCTATATTGCCAATAACCGCCTCGCGAGGGAAGTAGTGCGAGAATCCTGCGGCTCGCACCGTATCGCCCTCCTGCACCTTTGCATACTTCGACAGCTCAACGAAGTCGATAATTTGCGTATCGCCACCACGCCACACCACCGAGCCGTGGCTACCATCGCCTGCAAGCACTCCTCCGACACGGAAATCAACATTAAGCAGAGTCTTTGCCACTGCAAAGTTCTCCGAACAGTCCACTACAACACCTACGGCACTTCCATCGGGCGTCAATACAGCCATATCAGCCGAAACGCCATCTCGAATGCCCTTATTCAAAGTTATAAAGTTGCGACTGCGATTTGTTGTCGAAGAGATAACCTTTGCAGAGAGGTACTCATACTGCTGCAATACGCCATTGACCTCCAAACTCTCCTCTGGCACTACCGCTTCGAGGGCGCGAATACGATTTTCAAGCATTGCAATATGCTCCGTCAATCGGATATTCTCTTGACGCAGAGTAAAGTAGTTTTTAACACCCGCAAAGGTTGAGTGAATATACCCCACAACCATATTCGACCACCCCAAGATACGCGCCTGCGTGTAGGGTGTCGAGTATGCGTAGCAACGAATAGCGATAATCTCCAAAATAATAAAGACTATCGCCACCGATGTTTTGCGTATGAAGTAGATCAACTTCTGCATAAACGGAAAACGGAAAGCGGAAAACGGAAAGCAGAAAACGAAAAACTTTTATATCCCCGTTTTCCCTAATTTCCCTAAATTCTCTAAACTCTCTGAAATCCCTAAAATCCCTGAAAATTGCTTATGGTGGAGGAAATTTTGTGCGATGTTAGGCGACAAATCCGCAGCATAGTAAACCTATGTGAGGAATTTGGAGTCCGACACACTCGTGCAAAATTTACCCACCAGAACAATTTTTATCTCATAAGGAAGGAGAAACGATTAATATTCTTAAGTGCGATGTTCGTTCCGCGAACAATTGCACGCAGTGGATCCTCGGCAATATGGAACGGAATACCCGTCTTCTTTGAAAGACGACGATCCAAGCCCTTAATCAAAGCACCACCACCTGCCAGATAGATACCGTTGCGAACAACATCGGTATAGAGCTCAGCTGGCATCTCCTGCAACACCTTCATAAGTGCAGCGTCGAGCTTCACGAGCGACTTATCGAGAGCGTATGCAATCTCGTTATACGACAAAGTGATTGTCTGCGGAAGTCCCGTAAGCATACTTGGGCCTGTAACCACATAATCCTCTGGCTCATCCTCCAACTCAGGTACAGCTGCACCGATTTTGCACTTGATATCCTCTGCTGTACGCTCACCAATACGCACACTGTGCTGCTGGCGAACATACTCCATAATATCGTTAGTGAAGACATCTCCTGCGGTATCAATAGACTCCGACACAACGATACCTCCCAACGAGATGCAAGCGATCTCCGAAGTACCACCACCTATGTCGATAATCATATTACCCTCTGGAGCCTGAACATCAATACCAGCACCGAGAGCTGCTGCCATTGGCTCGTAAATCATCGCTACCTCTCGACCACCTGCATGCTCGGCAGAGTCGCGCACGGCACGAATCTCCACATTTGTCGATCCCGAAGGGATGCAGATAACCATCTTGAGCGAAGGCGAGAAGAGTGAGCTTCTGGTCTTAATCTTGCGAATCATACCGCGCAACATCAACTCCGTAGCGTTGAAGTCGGCGATAACACCACCCTTCAATGGGCGAATTGTCATCAGAGTCGGGTTTGTACGACCGATGAAAGGCTGCGCTTTACGACCAAGCTCCACGAGCTGACCTGTCTGCACATTCACAGCCACGACAGATGGCTCATCGACCACCACCTCGTCGTTATAGACAATCAGAGTATTGGCTGTTCCAAGGTCGATAGCCAACTCCTGTGTTAATGAAAAAAGTCCCATAGTGTTGTATATTTTTGTTTTTATTTGTTTCTCCGAACATAATTCAGGACAAAGATAGTGAAAAGTTATATAACTTTTCCTATTTTTTACAAAATTTTTACTACCTTTGACAATCATTTTGAGCAAAGTATATTTCGAACTTGAAAAAGAGATAAAAACAATGGAACTTTTGAAATTGAATACCACAAAAAGCGGCATCGCTTTTTCGGATGAATTGAAGGCTTCGGCAATGGCCGCAAACTCGTTGCTCCACTCGGGCAAAGGTGCAGGAAACGACTTCCTCGGTTGGGTAAATCTCCCATCGTCGATTGACAAAGAGCAGATCGACGCAATCAACGCTTGCGCTGCAACGCTTCGCGCTAAGGCAGAGGTGGTTATCTGCATCGGCATCGGAGGCTCGTACCTCGGTGCAAAGGCTGTTCTCGACGCTATGAGCAACCCTTTTGAGTTGCTTCACTCGGAGCATAAAAACCCAATCGTTTTGTTCGCAGGACAGAACATCTCGGAGGACTATATGGCGGAGTTGATGGAGGCTGTTAAGAACTACTCTATCGCTACCATCGTAATCTCGAAGTCGGGAACTACAACTGAGCCTGCTATCGCTTTCCGCATCATCAAGGAGGAGATCGAGAAGCGT
This sequence comes from Rikenellaceae bacterium, assembly GCA_015059875.1. Lineage (GTDB taxonomy): Bacteria > Bacteroidota > Bacteroidia > Bacteroidales > Rikenellaceae > Alistipes. The sequence continues at coordinate 16,501 of SUZQ01000050.1, forward strand.
TACGGCAAGGAAGAGGCAAAATCGCGCATCGTAGCTATTACCGACAAGGCTCGTGGCGCACTCAAGACTCTTGCGACAGACGAGGGCTATGCAACTTTCGTAATTCCAGACAATGTAGGTGGTCGTTTCTCGGTACTTACCCCAGTGGGATTGCTCCCACTCGCAGTAGGTGGCGTCGATATCGAGGCTTTGGTTGCAGGTGCAGCTGCAATGGAGCAGGCAACTGCCGAGGGTGTTGCGTTTGAGGATAATCTCGCAGCACAGTATGCAGCTACTCGTTACGCTCTCTACACTTCGGGCAAGAAGATTGAGATTCTCGGATCGTATGAGCCTAAGTTGCAGAATATCAATGAGTGGTGGAAGCAGCTCTATGGCGAGAGCGAGGGCAAGGATGGCAAGGGAATCTTCCCTGCATCGGTAACTCTTACAGCCGATCTTCACTCGATGGGACAGTACATTCAGGAGGGAGAGCGTTCGATGTTCGAGACTATCATTTCAGTGGAGAAACCAGCTCACGAGGTTAAGGTTGAGGCTGACGAGGCTAACCTCGATGGTTTGAACTTCTTGGCGGGCAAGCGTCTGCATGAGATCAACAAGATGGCTGAGTTAGGTGTTCAGCTTGCTCACATCGATGGCGGTGTGCCAAACCTCTTGATTCAAATTCCTGCTATCGAGGAGAAGGCAATCGGTGCATTGCTCTACTTCTTCGAGAAGGCTTGCGGTATCAGCGGTTATCTTATCGAGGTTAATCCGTTCAACCAGCCAGGCGTAGAGGCTTACAAGAAGAATATGTTTGCACTGCTCGACAAACCGGGTTACGAGGAGGAGAGCAAGGCGATTAAGGCAAGACTCTAAAACGAAAAAATGCCGAGCAATCGCTCGGCATTTTTTTTGGCTATTAGCCATTAGCCATTGGCCATTAGCTTTTTAGGGGTAATAGGGATAATAGGGATTTTCTCTAAGCTCTCTAAGCTCTCTAAGCTCTCTAAGTTCCTTAAACTCATTAAATTCCCTCTCCCATAAAAATCGCAAATGATTAGATTATTTTTGTGCAAGGCGAGGTAGCGAGAACGGAGCATACTAATCGTATGTGAGTATCTCGCTATCCGAAGGCTTGTGCAAAAAGAACTAATCAGAACGATTTTCCTACAAAAAAGGGTAATGATGCCAAAAGCGGCGCTTGACTAAAGATGTAATTGCTTATAAATTTGTAAATTACAGCGATATTTTAGAGATTAGTAGAAAACGGTTTCTACTAATCTCTATTTTTTATGGTAAAAAAG
>SUZQ01000051.1 GCA_015059875.1 Rikenellaceae bacterium
ACTACCATCACTACCGAGTAGATGATGATATATACATTACTATTTGTATTGAATTTCATAGCCTTACCCTCCTTATTTAACAGTTTTAACACGATTCTTACGGCGGCGGATATTAGCCTCAACTACGAAGTAGTCCACAAGCGGAGCCAACGCATTCATAAAGAGAATCGAGAGCATCATACCCTCCGGATATGCAGGGTTGATCTCACGAATCATAATTGCGATAGCACCTGTCAAGAAGCCTACGATATATTTACCAGTCGAAGTCTGTGCCGAAGTTACAGGGTCTGTTGCCATAAACACAGCTCCGAAGGCGAAACCACCAACGAGCAGGTGCATATAAGGCTCAACACCCTGCGAGCCCATTGCGCCAACGCCGCAAAGGTTGAAGAGGTATGCCATAGCCAAACCACCAACAAATACCGACACCATAGTCTTCCACGAAGCTACACCTGTGTAGAGCAAAATAGCGGCACCAATCAAGATAGCCAAGGTCGAAGTCTCACCGAACGAGCCAGGGATAAAGCCGAGGAACGCATCGAGAGCCGACCACTGCATACCGCCCGTTGTAGCCAACTGCTCCAAAGCAGTAGCACCTGTCTGAGCATCGGTTGCGCCAAACATCTTCCAAGTCGAGTACCAAACGGTCTCACCCGACATCTGCGGAGTGTAGGCGAAGAATACAAATGCACGAGCCAAAACAGCAGGGTTAAATACATTCATACCCGTTCCACCGAAAATCTCCTTACCGAAGATTACAGCGAATGCAGTACCAAGAGCTACCATCCAAAGCGGAGTGCTTACAGGCATTACGAGTGGAATCAAGAGTCCCGAAACGAGGAAGCCCTCATTAACCTCGTGACCGCGCCACTGTGCTACGGTGAACTCGATACCCAAACCAACGATGTACGATACGGCAATCATCGGAAGGATACGCACCAAGCCGTAGAAGAATGCAGTCCACGACTCCAAGCCCACTTGCAAACCTGTGTTGTAGCAACCGAACAAGAGAGCCGGAATAAGTGCGATAACCACAGTAATCATAGTACGCTTCATATCGTTGCAATCGCGGATATGTGCGCCCTTCTGAGTTGTGGTGTTAGGAACGAACAAGAAGGTCTCGAATGCATCGAAAGTCGAGTGCAGGAAACCGAGCTTGCCACCCTTCGAGAAGGTTGGCTTTACTTTATCTACCAAATTACGAAGTGCCTTCATTACTCCTCCTCCTTAATCATTGTGTTAATACCATTGCGGATAATCTGCTGCATCTCGATCTTCGAAGGGCAGACAAACTCGCAGAGTGCCAAATCCTCCTCGATAACCTCGTAGATACCGAGATTCTCCATCTTATCCAAATCGTTAGCAATACATGCCTTCACAAGATGCACAGGATAGATATCCATTGGCAAATACTTCTCATAGAGGTCGTTCATAACGAAAGCACGCTCGCCACCATTGAGGTTGGTATCGAGATTGTACTTGCGGCATGGGAACAACCACGAGAGGTATGCACGCGACACCGAGAACTTGTTAAAGCGAGGCATTGCCCAGCCGAGAAGCTCGTAGTTGTCGCCCTCAGGGATAACTGTAATCTGGTTTGCATTAACGCCAAGGAAGCCCTCTTTGCCAACATTGCGACCTGTCAAAACATTGCCCGAGATGACACGAGCATGCTCGTTCGAGAGCTTACCGCCCAAGATTGACTCAATCGAAGCACCTGCCACTACGCGGTAGTACATTGGCTCTGCAACGCACGAACCTGCAACTGCAATCACGCGCGAGAAATCAACCTTTCCAGTAAGGAACAAGCGACCAAGAATTGCTACATCCTGAATATTCAGAGTCCAAACCTTCTCGCCCTTGTTGATTGGATCGATGTGGTGAATCTGAACACCTACATTGCCCGCAGGGTGCTTACCCTTGAAGGCATGCAACTCTACACCCTCAATCTCTGGCTTTTGACCGCAAGCGTTGTACGAGAGATGTACCTTACCAACAGTCAGACGGCTCAATACATCAAATCCCTTCTGCAAAGCCTCCTTGTCGCCTGCAAGAGCGAAATCGTAGTCAATTGCAAGAGGTGCGCTGTCGAATGCCGACACAAAGATAGCCTTTGGCTCGTCGCTTGGTGTAGCAACAATGCCGTAAGGGCGCTGTGTGAACATCGTCCACAAACCCGATTCGAGCAAAAGTTTCACGATATCCTCGCGTGAAGCGGTTGCAACATCGAGCTTTGCGAACTCCTTGTAAGCAACCTGCTTGTCTGCAGCAACGACAACAGAGAGGATTTTGCGCTTCTCACCGCGATTGACAGCAGCAACAGTACCGCTGATAGGCGATGTGAAGAGAATCTCCGGACGCTTCTTGTCAAAGAAGAGTGGAGAACCCGCCTCTACTGTGTCACCAACCTTAACAAGCATCTTCGGGGTGATGCCCTCGAAATCGAGTGGCGAAACTGCGTACTCCGCAGCCATTGGAGCATCGACTACGGTCTTTGCTGCCTCTCCCTGCAAGCGAATATCCAAACCTTTGCAAAGTTTAATGATTTTCGACATGTTTTTTTGTTTTTGTTAGTGAATAAAATTATTTGTTTTTTATGTTTTTGGAAAAATCGTTAATTCCCAAAGGGATTAAAACCCTAAAAATCGCCCGCGAAGATACAAATTTTTTGCGAGATTTCTCCTCTTTTGTGTTATTATTTTCACAATTGCCCCAAATTTTGCACTTATAGCACAAAAAAAATGGACACCCAAAAGATTTTGGATGCCCATTTTCACTACAAGAGAGTCTCTTTTTCGCCTACTTATCAAAACCGAAGAGGAACACCTCTGTGATATACTGCGCTACACCCTCAGCATTTGGCTCGGTCATCGCCGACTTGAACTCCTCAAGATTGATATCAAGCGTCATTGTGCCGTAACCCTCTGCTGGAGCTTCGATAGACCAATACTGCACATTTATAGGGTTGCCAGGAGCCCAATTTGCACGATCGTAGAGATAGGTTCCTGCTTGTTTATAGTTGGTGCTATTGTCGTAGAAGATATGGCCCACAGCCTCCTGCAACTCGCCATTTACCACAAACTCATAGAAGTTCTCGTCAAACTCGGCAGCATTGAGTGTGCGATAGCCTGGACGCTCTAAGAATTTACCCTGATCGTGTCCGTGACCAGTAATTGCTACGCGCAACTCAAGCGACTTAACATTGTCGGGAACTTCAATCGTACGCAAGCCCAAGCGCGACTCATCCTCGATATCGTGTCCTTCTACACCGTAGCACCAAGCACGATAGCCAGAGTTACCATCACGACTTGAGTCGTACAACTTATGCACAAAAACGGTATTGCGAGTTCGCTTGCCTTTGTAGTAGTGGAAGGTCACCGTAACGGTATGCCCACGGTTATCCCTAGCATCCCAACCGCCATAGTAGAGATAGAACTTTGTTTCGCCCTGCAACATAGGAAGAAACTCGGTAACATCGAGCCAAAATATCTTCTTCCAATATTGTCCGAATGAGTTGCCGTATGGGGTTATGGCACGGGCTATCTCGAAACGCTCGCCATCCTTATTCTCAACAAAGAGCATCGTCGTATTATCCCACTCGCCAGGCATCTTCTCCCATGGGCCCATTCGGTATTCAATCAACACTCTATTGTAAGACGACACATCGTCGGGAAGTTGCATCGTAAAGGCTTTATCGTTCGCCTCGCCCCATCCGAAGAAGGAGAGGCGATGCACCTCCGACGCAACACTCACATCGGGTGTGCGTGTTTCGGGATTTTCAAAATAGAATGGCGCTCGCACTATCTGTTGTACTTTGTATGGCGTAGGTATGCGAGGGGTCTCCTTATCCTTGGTGCAGCTACACACCAATAACGCCAAGCCCAAAAACATCACATTAAAAATCTTTCTGCTCATAACCTAAATATTTTTTAACTGTCCGAGTTGCGAAGATAGCTATTTTTCCCGATTTTTGCAAAAAATTAGTTATCTTTACACTCGAAATGGTTGTAGATATTCACACACATAACCGAAAAACAGAGGCAAAAACCATCGAAGCTGTGGGTATTCATCCTTGGCACGCTGCAACGGGCAATATCTCTGCCGTAGAGGAGCAAGTCTCGAATATTGACGCGATTGGCGAGATTGGTTTGGACTTTGCATGCGATGTTCCACACGGAGAGCAGATGCGCATTTTTCGAGCGCAGTTAGCTATTGCCGAGCGACTTGCAAAGCCCGTAGTTCTGCACTGCGTTCGCGCCTTCGAGGAGGTTATGCGAGTGCTTCGAGATTACCACCTTTCAGCCGTAATTTTTCACGGCTTCATCGGCTCGATGGAGCAAGCACAACGCGCTGTGGCTGAGGGGTATTACCTCTCATTTGGCGAGCGCACATTTCGCTCCCCAAAAACCATTGCAGCTGTGCGCAATATCCCACTTTCGCACCTCTTTGTCGAGACCGACGAAAGCTCCACTCCGATAGAGGCTATTTACGAAAAAATTGCCGAATTGCGAGGCATCTCCATCGCCGAACTCGCAGCTGCCACAGAGGAGAATTATAATCGAATTTTCAACTCGTAATTCTTAACTCTTAATTTTTAATTCTTAATTCTATTTACTACCTTTGTGCCAAAGGTGGCAAATTTATGTGGTTAGAGAGAAGCAAACTACTCTTCGGAGAGGAGAAGTTAAAGGCTCTGCAAGGGGCAAATGTGCTTGTTGTAGGTCTTGGTGGCGTAGGGGCTTATGCTGCCGAGATGTTGGTGCGCAGCGGCATCGGCAAGATGACTATCGCCGATTCGGACTGCGTGGGCGAGAGCAATATCAACCGCCAACTTATCGCCCTCCACTCCACGATTGGTCGCCCTAAGAGCGAGGTGCTGGCAGAGCGTCTGCGCGACATCAACCCTGCGCTCAATTTGAGGGTTGTGAACGACTACATAAAGGATGAGAAAACCGACCTATTGCTCGATAGCGAACAGTTTGATTATGTGGTAGATGCAATAGATACTCTGTCGCCAAAACTCGCACTGATAAAGGGTTGTCTTGATAGAGGTTATCCCGTTGTAAGTTCGATGGGAGCAGGGGCAAAGTTGGACCCCACGAAGGTTGAGATTGCAGATATTTCAAAGACGCACCACTGCCCTTTGGCGCACATGTTGCGCAAGCGACTCCACAAGATTGGTATCCGTAAGGGTTTTAAGGCGGTATTCTCGGCAGAACCTCCCGTTGAGGGGGCAATGGTGCTGTGCGAGGAGCAGAACCACAAATCGCAGGTCGGCACAGTGTCGTATATGCCGGCAACTTTCGGTATTGCTTGCGCCTCGGTAGTTGTGAGAGAAATCACAACTGCAATTGACAGTTGACAGTTGATAATTGACAATTATATGGTAAAAATAGCATTTCTTGACGAGTATTCACTCGGTGATATGGACTTAACCCCTATCAAGGAGTTGGGCGAATATGTTGGATATGACCGCACCTCAAAGGAGCAGGTAATGGAGCACTGCAAAGGTGCTGAGGTTGTAATTTGCAATAAAACCGTGTTGCGCGCTGAGACGCTTCGTGCGCTGCCCGACTTGCGCTTTGTGGCAATTGCAGCTACGGGAATGAATAATGTAGACTTGGACACGGCTGCGGAGTTGGGCATAGGAGTGAAGAATGTGGCAGGCTACTCCACCTCGTCGGTGGCGGAGGCTACGATGAACTTCGCCCTCGCACTCCTCAAGAACACCAAATATTTCGATGATTACTTCAAGAACGGAGCATACGCCGCAACCGATGATATATTCCACTTTGGTCGCCCTGTACGCCAGCTACGCGGCTCGAAATGGGGCATTATCGGCATGGGGGCTATAGGTCGTGAGGTTGCACGACTTGCCAGCGCATTTGGTTGTGAGGTGGCATACACCTCAACTTCGGGTGCAGTACGCAAGGAGGAGTACCCGCAAATGGCTCTTGAAGAGCTGCTTGGCTGGGCTGATATCGTCTCAATTCACTGCCCTCTCACCCCTGCAACAAAGGGGTTGATTGGCGAGAAGGAGTTGCATCAGATGAAGCCTACCGCCGTGATTATAAATGTTGCGCGCGGAGGAATAATTGACGAAGCGGCTCTTGCAAAGGCACTGAACGACAAGGTTATAGCAGGTGCTGGTCTGGATGTATTCTCACGCGAGCCACTACACTCGTCGCCTCTCTACGACCTCGCGGACAAATACTCGCTTGTCGCCTCACCACACACAGCGTGGGCTGCCGATGTCGCCCGCAAGGTGTTGATTGAGCGCATCGCAGAGAACATCAAAGAGTATATCAACAGCAAACAATAAAAAGAAAGGTAATGATGCAAAAAGAAAAATACCGAGCAAAATTGCTCGGTATTTTATTTACCATTTAGGATAGATTTTCGGATATCCTATATTGATCGAACTACCGACGGCTGTTGTCTCCGATACTATGCGGGCAGCCTTGAATGGCTTTGGATTGACAAGTGTAGCAACGCCGTACTCCAAATCGGCAACACGCTCGAAGTTCTTGCCATCCTCGCTAATTTCGAGATATCCCACCTGAATTGTGCGTGAAGCAACTGCATAGCCACCCGTAAAGAACTCCGCCTTGCGGCACTCCACAGGCTCCTCAAACTCGAAGAGAATCCAATCGCCTTTGTGGCAGGTGCGCAGAGTGCGAGCATCTCGCTCGGCTACAGTTGCAAAACCTCGCTTCGGATTCTCAGGCAACGAAGAGGTAAGCGTCATCTTCGGCTTGATGGTGTGATACTGTGAAGGGTGAGCCACCTCTGGCGACTTATGACCACGATACTCGCTCCAAAAGAGGTACTTACCAGGCTGCGTGGTGGAGATTACACCTTTATAGCGATGCACCTTCTTGCACCCATCCTCGCGATAATAGACCTCGCTACTATCAATTTTCTCGATAGAGAGTTGTCCCTCCTCGTAGTGTACCTCAGGCGGTGTTACACGAAAGTTCAAACCCATATCCGACATACGGTCGTAGTGGCGCGATGCAAGGCGATGTTGGAACTCTGCCCACTCGCCACCGCCATTCTTACCCCAGCCCAACTCGGCAAGGGCGCAAATACGTGGGAAGGTCTGATACTCAATGAAATCTATCGACTTGTCGCCACCCTGCGAGAGGAATGCCTCGCTCCAATATGGGGCTTCGAAGCCCTCGACGGTTGCGATCTCTTCGGGAGTAAAGCCCTCCTTTACAAAGTCGAACGAGTAGGTCTTGCGGATATCGAAGCAACCACCCCATACTGCACCAGGCTCGTGCTTGCTCTGGCGCATATCGAAATAGAAGAACTGCTGCGGCATAAAGATTGTGCGATAGCCCGCCGCCATAACCTGCTTGCAAACCTTAGGACTCTTCCAGCCGTGTACCAACGCCTCCTTCGACAGACCGCCACCAAAGGCTGCCTCGTTCCAGACCGAAGGCTCTTTGCCATACTTGGCAAGAATTGCCTGAATACGACTGATAAACATATCCTCAAGTTTGTAACCGTCGGTGTAGCCGTGCTTTTTCAACCACGCCGAGCAGTCGGGGCACTTCTTCCACTGCGACATATTGACCTCATCGCCACCGATGTGGAAGTGCTTGGATGGGAATAATGCGCAAACCTCCGCCAAAATCTCTTCGAGGAGTTTGTAGTTGCTCTCCTTGGTTGCGCAGACAACATTGCGATTGTCGTAGTTGCCATTTACATCGAGTTCATCGTTTGTATAGCGACACAACACCTCCGGATAGATGCGGGCAAGAGCCTCGCTATGACCAGGAAGGTCGATTTCAGGGATAACCTCTATATTTCGCACTGCGGCATAAGCAACGACCTCTTTTATCTCCTCTTGGGTGTAGAATCCGCCATATTTTTCGTTCCACTTACCATACGACGCACGAATTGAAGAGTCGCCACCACGGAAGCCACCCTCCTTGGCAAGACGCGGATGCGACTTAATCTCGATACGCCAACCCTGATTGTCGGTAAGATGCCAATGAAACTTATTGATTTTGTGATAGGCGATATAGTCGATATAGCGCAAAACATTCTCCTTCTCCATAAATGTACGCGCAACATCGAGCATAAAACCACGATAGGCAAACTTCGGTTTATCCTTCACATCGCACCCCTGCACCACAGCTGGCAGACGCATCTGCTTGGTATAGACCTCGCTTGGGAGGAGTTGAAAGAGAGTTTGCACACCATTGAATGCGCCGCCATAACCGCCTGCCACAATCTGCACCGATTTGTTCGATACGGCAAGATGATACTCCTCCTCGGCAAGCGATTTGTCGAGTGCAAGGGAGATAAAGTTCTCTGACGGGGCAGACTCTACAGCACCTTTCACAGCCAAATACTCCTGCACATAGCCAACTATTGGAGTAAGTTCGTTAGTATTACATACCAACACGGAATTTGGAGTAATCGTGAAGGTGTTGTTGTGCTGAGAGAGCGAAAGTGGTTGCGGAATTATTGCCACCTCGTTTGTCTGATTCGATGTTGTCTTAGAACACGCAACAGCGAAAATCACCGCTATTGCCAAAAGGAGTCGTTTCATATTAGTTTGGTTTTAAGTTGTTCTACAAAGATAGGCAATAAAACGGAAAACGGAAAGCGGAAAGCGGAAAACTTTTTTTTATTTGCAGCAAGATTTGTTTTAGAGAATTTAGGGATATTAAAGAGTTTAGGGAATTTAACGATTTCATTTTTTCGCTAAACTCCCTAAATTCTATTTTCCTTATCCGACGCTCTCGTGCGAAATTTACCAATCAGAACCTTTCCAGCACTAAAAATCGTCGATGATTGAGGAAATTTCGTGCGAAGATAGGTAGCGAAAGCGGAGCATAGTAAGCCTATGTGAGCATTTCGCTATCCGACGCTCTCGTGCGAAATTTACCAATCAGAACGATTTTTACAGTTCGTCGGAATAGACCGCACCCGGCAAATCGTGCTGATTATAGCGCGAAGCCATCGACATTCCATAAGCACCTGCCGTTTTGAGAGTTAGCAAATCTCCGCGCTTGGTAATTGGGAGAGATACATTCTCGTCAAAGACATCGGTACTCTCGCAAGCAGTTCCTACGATAGTATACTTCTTGCGCTGCTCGCTCTCGGAGGTGATATTCTCGATATTGTGATACGAGCCATAGAGCGCAGGGCGAATAAGCTCGGTCATACTTGCATCGACAATCACAAGACGACGCCCCGTCGCAGTGGTCTTATTGAAAAGCACCTTTGTGATAAGCTCGCCGCACTCGGCAACGATAGAGCGACCAAACTCGAAATGCACCTCACGCTTGCCAACCTGCAAGTGCTGCTTGATAATCGCAAACACCGAAGCAAAGTTTGGAATCGGCTCATTCTCAGGCATATCGTAGTTTACACCAAGACCACCACCAACATCTACAAACTCCAACTCAAAGCCGAGATCGGTAAGATTTTTCACAATCACATTAACCTTGTTGCACATATTCTCAAATACATGCAACTCACGGATTTGCGAGCCGATGTGGATATGCATTCCCACAACATCGAGGTTCTTCAAACCCTTGATATCCTCTACACGGTCAAGAATCTCCTCATACGAGATACCAAACTTCGAGTCCGCCTGACCTGTATCAATACAATGGTTTGTCTTTGGATCGATATCGGGGTTTACACGGAGAGCAACGCTTACCACCTTGCCCATATCGCCAGCGATATCATTTACAACATACAACTCCTCGATAGACTCGCAGTTGATTGCAAAGATACCCTGCTCAATGGCGTAGCGAATCTCCTTATCGCGCTTACCAACGCCTGCATAGACGATAACTTTAGGATCGAAGCCCGCCTCGATGGCGCACTTAACCTCGTTACCACTTGCGCAATCAACACCCAAGCCATGCTCGCGGATAATCTGCAAAAGGCGTGAATCGTAGTTCGCCTTGATGGCGTAGTGAACTTTGTAGTTGTAACGATGCGCCACCGACATCAAACTGTCGAGAGTCTGGTGCAAGAGGTCTACATCATAGAGATAGAATGGGGTTTCGTAGGTTGCCAATTTTGCGGCAACTTGTCTGCTTAACATAGTAATTTAGCCATTAGCTATTGGCTCTTAGCCGTTAGCCTTTTTGATTATACTTATATATAATATGTACTACTTCAAAGTCACGAGCGAGTGTCCGTCCATCTCGGCTGGCTGTGGAACACCCATCAACGATAACACGGTTGGTGCTACATCTGCCAAGATTCCGTTCTCAACCTTCGCTACGCGATTCGATACAACCACAATTGGCACTGGATTGAGCGAGTGTGCAGTGTTTGGAGTGCCGTCCTCGTTGATTGCATTGTCGGCATTTCCGTGATCGGCAATAATCACAACCTCGTAGCCATTAGCCTTTGCTGAGGTTACAACCTTCTCCACGCACTCGTCCACAGCCTTCACAGCCTTCTCGATAGCCTCGTAGATACCAGTATGTCCCACCATATCGCCGTTTGCAAAGTTCAAGCAGATAAAGTCGTACTTCTGCTCGTCGAGTGCGCCAACCAACTTGTCGGCAACCTCGTATGCACTCATCTCAGGCTGCAAGTCGTATGTAGCAACCTTTGGCGAAGCAACCAAAATACGATCCTCATTCTCGAACTTCTCCTCACGACCTCCGTTGAGGAAGAATGTAACATGGGCATACTTCTCGGTCTCGGCAATACGCAACTGCTTCAAGCCGAGCGACGATACATACTCACCAATGGTATTCTGAACATTCTCCTTGTCGAAGAGGATGTGCAGCCCCTCGAACGAAGCATCATACGGAGTCATACAGCAGTAGTAGAGAGGCATTGTGTGCATACCCTCTGCTGGCATATCCTGCTGAGTGAGAGCTACGGTAATCTCGCGTGCGCGGTCGTTACGATAGTTGAAGAAGATAACCATATCGTTTGGCTTGATAGTACCGATGGCATTACCCTCTGCATCAACCGCTACGATAGGCTTGATAAACTCATCGGTTACACCCTCGTCATACGACTTCTGAACAGCAGCTGCCATATCGGTAGCCTTCTCGCCTACTCCATCAACCAAGCAGTCGTAAGCAATCTTCACACGCTCCCAACGCTTGTCGCGATCCATTGCGTAGTAACGGCCAATAATCGAAGCAATCTTGCCGGTTGATTGAGCCATATGAGCCTCCAACGCCTCAACAAAGCCCTTACCACTCTTTGGATCGGTATCACGACCATCCATAAAGCAGTGTACAAAGGTATTCTCGATGCCGTAGTGCTTCGAGATATCGCACAACTTGAACAAGTGATCAATCGAAGAGTGAACACCGCCGTCCGACAACAAGCCCATGAAGTGAACATTCACACCATTTGCCTTTGCATACTCGAATGCAGCGACAATCTCCTTGTTCTCCAAGATAGAGCCAGTCTTGCAAGCGCGGTTAATCTTAACGAGATCTTGATATACGACACGACCTGCGCCAATATTGAGGTGACCTACCTCCGAGTTTCCCATCTGGCCATCAGGCAAGCCAACATTCTCGCCATCGGTACGCAACTCTGCATGCGGATTTGCAGCAGTCAATGCGTTGATAAACTCAGGATTTGTAGAGTAAATTGCATCGGACTTTGTGTGGTTTCCAATACCCCAACCGTCCAAAATCATTAACAAAACTTTATTTGCCATAGCTTTTCTTGCTTTTAGCCATTAGCCATTGGCCTTTGGCTTTTTTAATATTATTATTATTTTTTCTATCGTCTTTCGTCTAATTATTTGAGCGCAGCGAGAATCAACTCCTTCGCCTTCTCGATAGCCTCGTTCAAGCCCTCAGGTCTCTTGCCACCTGCGGTAGCAAAGAACTTCTGACCGCCGCCACCACCTTGGATAGCCTTGGCTGCCTCGCGAACTACTGCACCAGCATCTACGCCCTTTGCAACAACATCGTCGCCGAGCATGATAGTGAGTGTAGCCTTACCGCCCGCATTCGAGCCAACAACCATCACGAGGTTCGATTTACGAGCGCGCAAATTGTAAGCCAAATTCTTGACAAACTCTGTCTGGCGAGGCATCTCACGAGCAACAACGAAGTAGCCGTCAGTTTCAGGGGTATTTGCCAAGATACTCTCGGTAAGGGTGTTCAACTGCTCCTTCTGCATTGCCTCAACCTCCTTTGCAAGCGCATCATTATTCTCGACCAATCGTTTAATAGCTGGAACGAGTTGCGAGTTGCCGAGCATTGTGCCGAGCGAAGTAATCAAATCTTGTGCGGTATAAATCATCGCCTCTGCTTTCTCGCCCGTAACAGCCTCGATACGGCGAACACCAGCCGAGATAGCCGACTCCGACACAATCTTGAACATTCCAATATTTCCCGTTGCCGAGGTGTGAGTACCACCACACAACTCTACCGACTCGCCAAAGCGCACCATACGCACCTTGTCGCCATACTTCTCGCCGAAGAGCATCATCGCACCTGCTGCCTGAGCCTCCTCTTGTGTAGCTTCACGATTCTCGTCGAGTGGCGAGTTCAAACGAATCTTCGCATTTACCTCACGCTCCACAGCACGAATCTCCTCGTCTGTCATCTTCTGGAAGTGCGAGAAGTCGAAACGCAACGCATCAGGCGATACCATCGAGCCCTTCTGCTCTACATGAGTACCCAAGACCTTACGCAATGCTGCATGAAGAAGGTGGGTAGCGGTGTGGTTATTTGCCGAGCATTGACGCTTTGCAGGGTTTACCACTGCGTGAAACTCAGCCTCCAAGTTCTCTGGCAACTGATTTGCGATGTGGATAATCAAGCCATTCTCCTTCTCGGTAGCCACAATCTCAATCTTCTCGTTTGCCGACTCGATATAACCCGTGTCACCAACCTGACCTCCCGAATTTCCGTAGAATGGAGTCTTGTCGAATACCATCTGGTACGAAACCTTATTCTTGGTCTGCACCCTGCGCACACGAGCGATGTGGATATCAGCCTCAAGAGTGTCGTAACCTACGAACTCCTCGCTCTTAGCATCAGCGATAATCTCCTTCCAGTCGTCAATATCTTGTGCTGCGGCGTTACGCGAACGCTCCTTCTGAGCCTGCAACTCCTTCTCGAACTCCTCCAAATCGACCTCTACGCCCTGCTCTTTTGCGATAAGCTCGGTCAAGTCGATTGGGAATCCGTAGGTATCGTAGAGCAAAAAAGCGTTCTTGCCAGAAATCTTGCCGTTGCACTCCTTGATAACGCCCTCCAAGAGGTTGATACCCGTTGCGAGGGTGCGGAGGAACGATGCCTCCTCCTCTTCAATTACGCGCTCTACGAGCGACTGCTGAGCCTTCAACTCTGGATACTGCTCGCCCATCTGCGCAACCAAAGTTGGCACCAAGCGGCAGATAAACGGCTCGTTGAAGCCGAGGTAGGTGTATCCGTAACGAACTGCACGACGCAAGATACGGCGAATAACATATCCAGCCTTCACATTCGATGGGAGCTGACCATCGGCAATCGAAAAGGCGATAGCGCGAAGGTGGTCGGCGATAACACGCATTGCCACATCCACAGCCTCCTCCTTGCCATACTCCTTGCCCGACATCTCGGACAACACCTTAATGGTCGATTGGAATACATCAGTATCGTAGTTCGACTTCACGCCCTGCATAATCATACACAGACGCTCGAAGCCCATACCTGTATCAACATGCTTTGCAGGCAGCGGCTCCAACGAGCCATTTGCCTTGCGGTTGAACTGCATAAACACAAGGTTCCAAATCTCGATAACCTGCGGGTGTCCCATATTCACCATCTCACGACCTGGCTTCTCGGCAATCTCCTTTTCGTCACGCAAGTCGAAGTGAATCTCGCTACAAGGGCCGCAAGGGCCAGTCTCGCCCATCTCCCAGAAGTTATCGTGCTTGTTACCGCGAATGATGTGATCCTCTGGCAGACGCTCCTTCCAGATATCGTAAGCCTCCTGATCGAATGGCACGCCATCCTCCTCCGAGCCTTCAAATACGGTTGCATACATACGCTCCTTTGGCAACTTGTAGACCTCTGTCAAAAGCTCCCACGCCCAAGCAATAGCCTCAGCCTTGAAGTAGTCGCCGAACGACCAGTTACCGAGCATCTCGAACATTGTGTGGTGGTAGGTGTCGTGACCTACCTCCTCCAAGTCGTTGTGCTTACCCGACACACGCAGACACTTCTGCGAGTCGGCTGCGCGAGGAGACTTGCGCTCGGCGTTACCGAGGAAGATATCCTTAAACTGGTTCATACCCGCATTTGTAAACATCAAAGTCGGATCATTTTTCACTACCATAGGTGCCGAAGGCACAATCAAATGCTCTTTCTGTGCGAAAAAGTCAAGAAACGCTTGGCGTATTTGTTTAGAATCCATCTGTGTATAATATTTTTAATTTCAATCCGTTATAGTATCGATTCGCGCGCTACTACGCATACGCACGCGCCAAATCGGTTGCAAAAGTACAAAATTATAATTAATTTTGCGCCATTATAACGATTTTTTTACTTTGAAAGAGGAGATGAAGAGTTCACACGAGGAGAAAAACACCTCGAAACGAAGAAACCGATACAACATTTTGCGACAAGTGTTGATTGGCTTCATCGTTATTTCGCTACTCAATATGGCGATATCGTACCTCTTCTACACCCCAAAGATGCACCGCATAGCGGCGGAGAACAGAGAACTTGTTCTGAAGTATGAGATTCTGCAAGACCGTATCGCCTCTATGCATAGTCAAATCAAGGAGATACGCCACCGCGACCGCTATGTCTATCGTCCTCTTTTTTCGAGCGATACACTCGCTATCGAGGGGGTTTACACCCCATATCCAAACTCGAAATACTCCTCGCTTGCGGGCGACGAATACTCCGAATTGATGACCTCGACTTGGCAGTCGCTCGATGCCGTAACGCGAGAGACCTATGCCACCTCGCGCTCGTTAGACGAGTTGCAGATTCTCGCCAAGGACAAGGAGCAGATGTCGCTCGCCATACCTGCAATATGGCCGATTGACCGCACCCGTTTGAAGGCATTTTACGCCTTTGGAGTTCGCCGAAAGCACCCTATCTTGAAGATTCGCACAATGCACAAGGGAGTGGATATGTCCACCGACTACGGAGTTCCTGTCTATGCTACGGGAGATGGTGTTATCGAGAAGGTCGATAAGGGACGCCGCCGTCGTGGTTACGGACAACAGATAGTTATAAATCACAAATTTGGCTACAAGACTCGCTATGCCCACTTGCAAAAGATGTTCGTAAAACCTGGCGAGAAGGTGCAGCGAGGACAACTTATCGGTGAGGTAGGCTCTACGGGAGGCTCTACGGGACCTCACTTGCACTACGAGGTTATTTATCTCGGACGCAATGTAAATCCGGTAAACTACTTCAACCGCAATATGACAAGCGACGAATACCGTCAGCTTATCGAAAATACAAAGTATAACTCCGACCTCGAGACTCTCGAAGGGACCTCAAACGAAGGCGCATAACAATGGAGCAGACAAAGAGATTTCTACCAAAGCGAAGAAAGAGACGCCGCGCGCTCCAAGCATTAGCTTGGTTTGGCGCAGCTACACTCTACTATGTAGTATTCTCGCTCCTATTCGACACCCCTGCCGAGTATGAGTTGCGTCACTCTACTGACCGCCTCAAACAAGAGTACGCCACCCTGCTCGAAGAGTACGATTCGCTCTCGATGGTTGTAGAGAATGTGGTGGAGCGTGATCGCAATATTTTCGCTATAATGTTCGATTCGGAGCCCTACAACTTCGACTCCGAATACAACAACCGCCGCGTAGAGTTGCACGAATCATTAATCGAGCAACCAAGTAGTCAAATGTCCGATAGATTGCAGCTATCGCTCAACGAGTTGGAGCAGAAGATGAATCAGCTCGAAGCGAGCTACGAGGAGCTTGACACGGCACTGCAACAAATTGGCTCGATGCGAAACAATATACCATCAATTCAGCCCGTCACCAACCACGAACTAACCCTGCTGACCGCAGCCTACGGCACACTGATGCACCCATTCTACCGCACTCTGCAATCGCATCAAGGCGTGGATTATGCCGTACCCGAAGGGACGCGAATATTCGCTACGGCAGACGGCATTGTGAAGGAGGTAAAGGGCAAAAACTCCACATCGGGAGTAACTGTCGTTATCGACCATCGCAATGGCTACACAACCTCGTATAGCCACCTACAGAGCGTAAAGGTTAAGCGCGGAAGAAAGGTGCAACGAGGCGACATCATCGCCCTATCGGGCAACTCTGGTCTGTCGCTCGCCCCACACCTCCACTACGAGGTGCGCTACAACGGTATGCGCGTAGACCCTATTCACTACTTCTTTATGGAGCTTACTCCCGATGAGTATCAGCGTATTATGCGCATTGCACAGTCGGGTATGCAATCTTTCGACTAACACTCTTTTCAGATGCAGATTAAACTTATAATTCTCGATTTCGACGGCACTCTCGCCACCACCGAAGAGGCAAATATGCAGGCGTATGTTTTAGCTCTCCGCGAGGAGGGAATCGAACTCGATATTGCCGAGTACAAACGCCGCTATTTCGGAATGCGCTGTCCAGAGTTTTTGCGCGAGATTGGCATCACTAACGAGGAGGATATTGACCGTATTCGCCGCCGCAAAATAGAGCTATACCCCACCCAATTCGACTCTGTAAAGTTGAACGAGCCGCTGTGGAACTTCGTGCAAGGTTTTCGTAAACAAGGGGGCAAGGTGTGGATTGTTTCGACCAGCCAAATCGAGAATATCACAAATGCAATGCGCCACCTCGGCATTGTGGATAAGGTCGATGGTCTGCTCACTTCGCGCGATGTTACCGAGCCAAAACCATCGCCCGAAGCCTTTTTGAAGGCGATGGAGATTGAGGGGGTTTCGCCATCCGAGACGCTTATCTTCGAGGACTCTCTCGTTGGTCTGGCAGCTGCCAAAGCCAGCGGAGCATCATATATCAAGGTTAGGTTGGAGTAGTTGAGGTTTTACAACTCTCCCTAAAATAGTACAAAGATACTGAATTGCCCAGCATCTTTCTCTTTTATCATCCACAAGCACAATCGCTACCCAAGCACGGAGATTTGCGCAAGCAAACAATAGCCGACCAAAGACAAGTCTGCCGAGGCGCCACAAGCTGAACGAATCCTGGTACAAAAAAAAGAGGGACAACTCAAAAAAGTTGTCTCTCTTTGTCGGGGTACCAGGATTCGAACCTGGGACCCTCTGGTCCCAAACCAGATGCGCTAACCGGACTGCGCTACACCCCGTTGCTGTATTGCGAGTGCAAAGGTAAAGCAAAAAATTTA
>SUZQ01000052.1 GCA_015059875.1 Rikenellaceae bacterium
ACCCACTCCTTGTTGACTGTCGCTGCATTCAACGAGATAGTTTTGTAACTTAATGAATCCATCTAATACTTGTTAAAAAATTTATGTAATCCAACCTCGCACTTTGCGAGTGCGCAAAGGTACGAATAATTTTTTGAATTACACAACTTTTTTAATAATAAAATTACAGGGTGTATTTGACGACCAAAGTAGGTATTTATCAATTATATTTGTATCTTTGCGACAAACTTTTCACAACAAACACCAATTAACTATGATTAAAACACTATTAGCATCTGTAATGTTGGTATCGAACATTGGCTTGGACTGGCTAAACTCGAAGTTCGAAACCTACGACAAGATGCAAAAGCAGATTCACGAATACGCCGAGCCTGGCTATGTGGAGTACAAGAGCGCAGAACTTATCATCAAGCATCTCGAGGAGCACGGCTTCAAGGTTGAACGCGGTGTTGCCGGTATGCCAACGGCCTTTGTTGCTACTTTTGGCGAAGGTAAGCCCGTTATGGCTGTGCTTGCCGAGTATGACGCTTTGCCGGGTTTGTCGCAGGATACGACTCCAAAGAACAACCCAATTGTCGAGGGTGGCTACGGGCACGGTTGCGGGCACAACCTTATCGGCACAACGGCTGTTTCGGCTGCAGTAGCAGTATCGAAGTGGCTTGCCGAGGGACATAAAGGAACTATCAGATTGTATGGTTGTCCGGCCGAAGAGGGAGGTGGCGGAAAAACCTATATGGTGCGTGATGGCCTCTTTAACGATGTAGATTGCGCACTCTCTTATCACCCCTCTTGCAAGAATCAGATATTGGCAAAATCCCAATCTGCAAAAATTGGTATTCTCTTCGACTTCGAAGGCAAGACTGCCCATGCCGGCGCCAATCCGTACCAAGGTCGCTCTGCACTCGATGGTGTTGAGGTTATGAACCTTATTATGAATGTCAATCGCGAGCACTTCCACCCCGACAGCCGAATACACTATATTATTACCAATGGCGGTGAGGCTCCGAACATTGTACCGGACAAGGCACAGGTATATTACTATCTCCGTCACCACGATTCAGAAATCTTGAAAGACCTCTTACAGCGCACAATCGCTGCTGCCGAGGGTGCAGCAATGGGAACGGGCACAACCGTAAAATACAGTTATATAAGTGGCACTTACAACATCTTGCGCAACGACCATCTTGCTAAAATTGCATATCGCAACCTCGAAAAGGTTGGTGGTGTAAAATTGACCGACTCCGAAAAGGCCTATGTTGAGGAGTTGGCTCGCAATTCTGGTCAGTATGAACCGGTGATGCTTAGTCGTTTTGAAACAATCTTCCCGTTTGTCGAGAAGGCAATAACAGGTGGTGGCGGTTCCGATGATACGGGCGAAGTTTCGCAGGTGGTACCATTGTGTAGAATCGAAACCTGTACAAGCCCTGTGGCGGCTCACACATGGGGATTCTCGTCAATCGTAGGAACAACTATCGGCACAAAAGCGATGCTCAATGCAGCAAAGACAATCTATCTAACTTTTATCGAACTCTACAAGAATCCAAAGGAGTTGCAAAAGATTCGTGAGGAGTGGGAGTCGGTGCAAGGGAAAGACTACAAATACCAGAGCCTTATCGGCAATGAGCCTCCTGCATTGGAGTATTTCAGAAAAAAGGCCGCCTCAAGCCCAAGATAACAGACAAAACAAGCGCAACCCGAAAGTTGCGCTTGTCTCTTTTAGCGTTTATCCGTCTATAGTTTGAAATAGTCCATCTTATCAGGCTCGGCACAAGCAACCACGATATTTTCACCATCCCATTTACGAATAAGAAAAAGATTCTTTGAGCCAGTGGCATAGAGCGAAAACGAGCCGATGCTGCGAGTATAATACTTGCCATAGAAGCCAAACAAGCCACCAACACCGCCCGTACGAATCGCTCTGCGCATAGCATTTTCGGGCAGACGCTCAACGCTCTTAACCTCCTCGCGAAGAATCGTCACACTCCGATAACGACGCAAAATGGTTATCTGCGACTCCCCTATTTCGAGCCGTTGCGGTGCCAGTCCCTCGCACGCCAACATCGTTGGCAGCATTATGACATTAAAGATAATAAGTCCTATCAAAGGTTCGACATTCTCTGCTTGTGTAAATATCTCATAGAGCATAATTGCAGATATTACAACCCAAATGATAAAGAAGGAGAATGTTATAACCCACACGCTCCTGCTCCACACAAACGGAACGGTATAAAAGCCTTTGTTGCCCATATTTTTTGCCATTAGCCGTTAGCCATTAGCCATTAGCTATAAATAATTTTTAATTCTTAATTCTTAATTCTCAATTTAATGCTTTGCATTAAAACTGCACCTTCACGCCTACCGTAAATGAAGCTCCCATCTCACGATAGAACACCCAACGATAACGCGGCATCACATCGCCAATCAGGTTATTTCCTTCGGCATAGACTGTACACGCCTTATTGATATGCCAATCAGCATATACGCTCAAATCCACCCACGCAGGAACGGTTATATCGTTTTTTCTCACAGGAGTCGTATCCTCCGGATAGAAGAGCGAGGCATCTTGCACCATCGTCCACTTCGTTGTGCCATACAACTCGGCAGAGAGGCCTATCGTAAACTTCTTATGCGTATATCGAGCCTGCAACAACGCCTCTACTGGAGGCAATGTATTGCTAACCGATGAGAAGTTGGTATAGAGCGAGCCTTTAACCTGCGCCGTAAGCAACAACTGCGAGATAGGTTTATAATCCACAGCACCGCACAACGACCAGATATTACGCTTCGCACTCTCTACACCAAAAAAGATGTGGTTGATGTTATACCAATAGATAGCATTGGTCATAAACGACATATTGGCATAGAATCGGTAGGCGAACTTGCTATTGGCACTGTGTCCCGAAACACCAAAGCAGACATTGTACAGCTCCGTATTTGGCAGCACACTATTTGCAGCGAGCGAGCCATCTACCCCACCCAAAATTGCGACATAAGGGTTGCGCTGCACCAACGAGTAGTAGCTATTATTCTGCAACTCTCCGCTAACCTCCACATACGGCACAAAGACTCCTTTATCGTTAATATTAAGCGACAACGCCAAGTGTGGGAAGGCATGCCATCTGTTCTGTTTCTTCGTATCCGCAGGGTTGTGGTCATAGATAAGAGTCACTCCCACCTCCATATCAACAAGTTTTCCCGAACGGTAGAAGTACTTTAGCTTTGCACTCGCCATCGTATTGTCGTAACTCCTCAACGAGCGTAGACCATAGTAGCCCTTATAATCGACATCCAACGACAGCGCGCTGCGTTTAGTCAGCTCACGAGCCAACGCCACACCTGCCGTAGCATTCATCTGCAAATAACGGTCATTCTTGATAAATAGTTCGGACTTATCGTTGAAGAGATGCGCCGATGCGTAGACCTTAAAATTCAAGTGGCTGTAGTCGGAGAACGAATCGCCAAAATCGACTGCAAAGTTTATATTATCGTAGTTCACTTTGCGTCGCTTATACTCGAAAATCGCCGTTCCATCCTCCGCGTAGTAGTTGTGCAGAGGGTAACGATGATAGGTGTTCATCTGGTAGTTCAAGTCGCCCGAAAGTGTGTATCGCTTAATATATTTACCTCCCGTAACGCCGAACTTATTTGTCATCTGCATCGAGCGATTGTCACGATATGCTACCCCTCCATCAAAGTATTTCAACTTTGAGTACTCTCCGTAGTGGTTGATATACCCCGTAAGGTAGCCCACATCGGCACGATGAGTCGTCGCATATAGGTCGCCCACAGTATTGAGAGGATAACCAACCCCCAACTTCAAATAGAACGGGTAGACACGATTGTACTCCCAATATGTAGCTGTTGCAGGTTTGAATCTGCGTAAGCCAAATGAGGAGTTATACGAACGAGGCGTTATTGCGTAATCGATCTCAGGATGCAGTGTTGTGGTATCGACCATATTCGGTTCTATCTCCATCTTGTGCACAGTGCCAACTTCAGGAGCATAGTTTTTGGTGACTTCAACCTGCTCAACAACTTGCGCCGATGCTACTACAGAGATAGCGCACAACATCGTAATAAGTATTATTGTATATCGTTTCATTGCCACTAATTCAGTTTATTAAGTTTAGCCTGCGCCTCAGCCACGATACCATCATCCGCAGGCGTATATCCATCAACCACACTGCGGTATGTTGCCTTTGCTTGGAATATATCGTTTCGTGCAACATAGATATCACCAAGCAATATAAACGCCTTTCCTAACCAATACGAGTGGGAGGTTTTACTATCAGCAAGAGCATAAATACGCTTCTCGCTCTCATCGTAGTTACCCTCCTTGAAGAGAGCCTCAATAACTCGATAAGCAGACTCTGCACCCTCAGCAGTCAGCATATTCGATGCAAGCATCTCGTATATATTGCGAGCCGATTCTGCATCTCCGCGACGAGAGAGAACATTTGCCTTTGCACAACGCACTCGACGCAACATTGCCGCATCAACATCTGCCAAAGTATCCAAATCGCTTGCCATTGCCATCAGAGCATCATCATTCTTACGGAGAAGCACCGATTCAGCATATCCATTTGCAGCAGCAGTACGCGCAGCAGAGTTATCCACCACATCGTACATACGGCGGTATGCTGGTGCAGCCTCTCCATACATCTTGTTGTCAAAGGTCACCTTTGCCAACTTCTCGACTACCGGCACCGTGTATTGATTCTTCGGCTGTTCAGCCAAGAGTTTCAAACTCTCGACT
Organism: Rikenellaceae bacterium; assembly: GCA_015059875.1. GTDB lineage: Bacteria > Bacteroidota > Bacteroidia > Bacteroidales > Rikenellaceae > Alistipes. The sequence continues at coordinate 4,757 of SUZQ01000052.1, forward strand.
GCTCGGTCAAGGCTATCGCACTTGAGATAACAATCGCTCAAGCAGAAGAGTGCGTCATTCGTGTAGTAGCCCTTAGGGTAATTCTTGAGGTAGTTATTGAATTGCTGAACAGCCTCCTCCGTGCGACCTGCAAGGTAAACATTCTGCGCTGAACGGAACGATAACGAATCACGAGTCATTGCACCCAAGTCGCTCACAACACCCGTACGCTCTGCGTAGGCGAAGTAGTCGTCGATATTTCCCTTCGCAAGATATATCTCGCGTACGCTCTGCATTGCATCCTTCGCTGCGGAGGATTGCGGTGCCGCCGAAATAACCTTATCGTAGTAATGCAACGATTTCTCGTTATTTCCGAGATTGAAATGCACCAATCCCAAATCCAACAACGCTGGTGTATAGAATGGAGATTGTGGATACTTATCAACAAACTGCTCCAACACAACAGCGCCCTCCGAATAACGGCCATGTCTAACATAAGTGCGTCCGAGTTCGTAAGCTGCATCATCGTTGTAATCGCCACAATTTTCGCCCTGCATCTGCACCAACGCCCCTATCTTAGCAGTTGTGCGTCCCGCCAAGCCAAGCGATATTGCTCGCTGATACTTGGCATAGTGTTGGTCGGAAGTGCCAAGTGCAATTGCTCCTTCGTAGCTCTTTACCGCATCGGAGTATTTGCGCTGCGAATATTGCGTATCGCCCAAACGATTGAACGCATCTGCACGATAACGATCTGCCGCCTTGTAGAGCCACACAAAACCTTCGAACGCCTTTTGGCTCTTCGTCATATTATCCCGCACAAAATGTGCATATCCAAGATTATAGAGAGCCATCTTATATTCGCGTTCCGTTCTTGGGGCTCGCTCAATATAGCTGTTGTAACACTTTATAGCCTCGGCATAATCGCCCTGCTTATACGCCAGCTCGCCCAACCAGAAGAGGCACAGAGCATTATACTTGGGACTAACACCCACCTTGCGCGCCTCATCCAAAGCCTCCTTTGCCTTGTAGTAATCCCCCTCCATAAAGGCTCTCAAGCCGTTGAAGTAAGCTATCTTTTGCAGTGCAGCTCTCTGCGAGCCATCGGGATGCGGGAACTCCTTTATAGCTTTATATGCCATCTCGTAGTCGTGCGAATTGTAGTAAGCTGCAATAAGCAACTCGCGAGCCTCGTTAGCACGCTCCGAATCGGGATACTCCGTAACACAACGGGTAAGCACATTTATCGACTCGTTGAATGTTCCTCCACCCGTTTCGAAGAGCAACTTGCCGTAATTAAACAGAGCATCTTCGGCAATCTCCTTATCGAACTTCGTATCGGCAGCCATTGCAAAGGCGTGTATCGCTTGACGCTTGTCGCCACGATTGACATAACAATCAGCCAAGTGGTATGACGCATTCTGCGCCAACTCGTCGTTACCCTCCGCCACTTTGCGCAGAGTCTCAATGGCGGTAGTATAATCGGTTGAACGATATGCCGAATAGCCGAGAAGATAGTTCTCCTCGCGTCCCATCTCTCCTCCTGCAGCACGATATCCCAACATATAGTGACGAGCCTTGCTGTAACCCTGCAAATGATACCACGACTCCGCCATAATACGCATCAGCTCGGTGCGCTCAGTTGCCACCGCCTTCTTGAGCAGTTCATCGCCGTGCTTCGTAACATAGCGATAGTTTCCACTTGCAAACTCTATTTGGAAGAGATAATACGGAATTATTTTAGCGTAATTATCGCTTTTAATCAGAGAGTTAAAACCGCCATACGCTTGCTGATAGTTACCCTGAGCATAGCGGATATAGGATTTGTAATAGGTTGCATGCTCGGCATATCTACCCGTAGACGACAGCATCGAGAATAGTTCGTACGCCTTGTCATAGTTTCCCGCCATAAACTCGATATAGCCCATTCGCATATTGAATCTCTCTCTATTCTCCAAAGTGAGAGCCTTGTACGACACCTTTTCGAAACACTTGCGCGCCTTCGAGAACTCCTCATGCTCGCAATAGTAGAGTCCCAACAAGAAGCGTACATCGTTCGTGTGGACCGACTCAGGATAACGACGCAAGAAGGCGTTCATAAGATTCTCGGCACCATTATCGTGCAGCTCAGCTGCACAACGCACTAAGCTAAAATCAATATGGCGCGCCATTACCTCATCGTCGATTGGGATTCTCTTGCGCAATTCGGTAAGCAACTTGCGCGCCTCCGAGAATCGCCCGTGTTCAATCAGCGATGTCGCCCGTTCGTTTTCTCGTCTAATATCGGTTGAAACGGTAGCCGCCGCCAACCATATATTTGTTACCGCAAATAGCAGTATCAACACGCTCTTTCTCAACATAGCAACACTATATTTCTTAGTTTACGCAAAAATACGAAAAAAAACTTAAAACGAAAAGCTTAAGACGAAAAACTTTGTTTTTCGATAGATGGAATGACTATGCGCGGTAAGACAATAGGGATGCGGTGCAATAACAAAACAAAACCATAACACCGCATCGCAATGACACGGTGTTACGGTTTATTACTCCCTTATCGCTATCGCAATTAGTTCTGTGCTGGGGTCTCAGCAGCTGCTGGAGCCTCAGTAGCAGCAGGAACATCTGCCTGAGGAACTGCTACAGCCTGCTCAGTTGCTGGAGTCGAAAGCATCTCAAGGTCGCTTGCTGCACCCGACTTGCCAGCCTCGTTCAACTTGCCACCTACAAAGATGGTCGAGAGAAGCGACAATACGAGAATTACAACTGCAGCACCCCAAGTAAACTTCTCAAGGAAGTCTGCTGTCTGACGAACGCCCATAACCTGATTCGATGCGCCAAAGTTAGCGGCCATACCACTCTTTGGGTTCTGAACCAACACTGCAAGCACCATCAAAATGCTCGCGATAAGAATCAATACAATCAAAAATGTGTACATAGTTTATCTCTATTTTTAATTATTTTTTTCGATATTTTCGATTTTCTCGGCAAAGTAAGCACTTTTTTCCGAATTTAGCAAACTTAATTTGCGATATATTTCAATTGCCTCGCATTTTAGCCCCTGAGCAAGGTAAATTTCGGCCAATTCCTCGCTAACAAGGTCATCTTCTTCGTCAATCTCCGCCTCGGTGCGAATCTCCACATCAGCCTCGCCCTCCTCAGCAACGATACGATAGTCGCTCTTACGCAAGAAGCGAGAGATAATCTCGCCCTCACTCTCCTCGGCAATCTTCTCAACATCGACCTCGCAACGCACTACACCACCCGACTGCGCCACTCGTGCAGCCTCGAACCAGGGGTATTCCGCGAGGAGTTCGGATAATCTATCTTGTGTCATAGTTTTTTTTTTGTTTTAGGGGTGTTAGAGGCGTTAGAGGTTTAGGGGCGTTAGAGATAAATTCTTTTCAGCAACAAAAGTTTTCCGAACCTCTCGTCTTTCGTCTAACCTCAGAAATTTTCCGCTTCTCTCTGCTACCAATTGGAGGCTGCTGCCATAAATATATCTGTAACGAGCTGGTCAACAATCTCCGGGATCAGAGTACTCTCCACCTCGGTGAGCAACTTTGTAGAGTCGTAATCCGCATACGCCGAGAACGATTTAGCCTTGAACGAAGCCTTATCATCGATAGCATTCGTAAAGTTTACCTTCACCGTAATTGTCAAACGATTTTGCAGAGCATAGTCACCACTCGACACCGACGAAGTGGTCGAGGTATAGCCTACAATCTCGCCCTCGAATGCAAAGTCGCCACCTTCAGGAACTTGCACCAAACGAGTTCGCGTCGCAAAACGCTGTGTCAATTCATCGGTCAGCGTCGCGCTCAAAATAGGTGCAACCATCGGAGCATTATTCGGGAAGTAAGCCACCGAAAATGTCTTTGCATCGGGTGGAATCGACGCTCCCGACAGTGTATATTTAACCGTACAACCGCTTGTAGTTAAGCAGATTAAGGCAATCAGTGATAAAAGTACCTTTTTCATCTATTCTTCAATATTCAGATCTTTAATCTTACGATAGAGCGTGCGCTCCGACATAAACAACTCCGCTGCTGCTGCACGACGACTACCCCCATTGCGGCGCAGAGCCTTAACTATCTGCTCGCGTTGCATATCGGCCTTTGTCATCTCGCGCGGCACTTCATCAACAATCTCACTCTCGGCATACTCCTCCACTACGGGAGTAGGAGTTGCGTGAGGCAAGAGGGCTACCACCTCCTTTGTCTCGGCTGGTGCAGGCGCAGCAGTGCGGTACGACGAGTAGCCACTATGCAGATCTGCCATCATACGCTTCAGGTCGTTTATATCGCTACGCATATCGAACAGAATCTTATAGAGCAGTTCGCGCTCGGAGTTCATCTCCTCCGCCTTTGCCGATTGCGTTACGCTTGGCGAAGCTGCCGACGACTCATCTACAAGATACTTTGCAAGCACCTGTGGAGTGATATCGCGCGACTCCTCGATAGCCGAAATCTGCTCGGCTACATTCTTCAACTGGCGGATATTGCCGCGCCAATAGTAGTTCTCAAGCATTGCCCGTGCCTCCTCATTGAGGGCGATAGCTGGCATCTTATACTGCACCGCTACATCCGCAGCAAAGCGACGGAACAAGAGATGTATATCTTCAGGGCGTTCACGCAACGCTGGCACAGTTATAGGCACAGTATTGAGTCGATAGTACAAATCCTCACGGAAACGACCATCCGCAATAGCCTTCATCAAGTTGGAGTTAGTAGCAGCCACCACGCGCACATTTGTCTTTTGCACCTTTGCCGAGCCTACGCGAATAAACTCGCCCGTCTGCAATACTCGCAGAAGTCGCACTTGCGTAGCTAACGGAAGTTCACCCACCTCATCAAGGAAGATCGTACCTCCATCTGCCTCCTCGAAGTAGCCTTTACGCGACTCTATAGCACCTGTAAATGCACCCTTCTCATGACCGAAAAGTTCCGAATCGATAGTTCCTTCGGGAATAGCTCCGCAGTTTACGGCGACATATTTATTGTGCTTACGCGCAGAAAAGGCGTGGATAACTTGCGGAAAGAACTCCTTTCCGACGCCACTTTCGCCCGTCACAAGCACAGTCAAATCGGTTGGTGCAACACGCAATGCCACCTCCAATGCTCTATTCAACAGAGGAGAGTTGCCGATAATACCAAATCGTTGTTTTACCGAGAGTAAAGTATTGTTATCCATCACTATTGTCTATTCATTTATCGTTTGTTCAGGTGCTACTCGTAGCGCATCCATCGCTGCCGCATCGTCATCTTCGCCACCAAGATTCGAGACATACCAGCCGTAGCCTATTCCCGCCAATGCTGCCAACAAAATCACTATTGCAGCGACCATCACCAAGTCCACACTCTTTTTGCGAGGTTTGGTAGGGGCTTTAGAGGCATTAGGGGTGTTAGAGGCGTTAGGGGATTTAGGGGATTTAGGGGTTATAGTATTTTGCCCATTGGTCCCATTGGTCTCATTTGTCCCATCAATCTCACTTGTCCCACTAACTCCATCTCTTGTCTCAAGAGATTTAGGCACATAGGGAGTCTGCTTTGGCAACTCGCCCTGCACAGGTGGATAGAGTTTCAGTACTTTGGTAGTAGGCTCTACGCGCAGCGTTCCAATCTCTCCCAATCGGCAATACCCATACTCCTCAAGTTCGTGACGCAACTCGAAGATAAAACGATCTATCGTGACCGCCACCTCCATCTCACTCAACCCCTTTGCGTGCAAGAGAGATGCAAGCACTCCATCATCCGTATTTAACAGATCGGAAAAGATGCGCTCCCCCGACTCCTTCACCATAAATGCTCCGAAGGTGGGGACAACCAATCTACGATTCGAGCGCAGATACTCCGATATGATATCAACTACAATATTCATACACTCTAAAAACGGCTCTTCCAACCGTTATATTTTGCAAAGATAGTACTTTTCCCGCAAATTACTTGCGCTTTGCCTCGATTACCGAGTCGATGTAGGCCTTGATCTTAGGCGCAGGATCCTCCCACCCCTCAGGCTTGATAACTTTGTTATCCTTCGGATTGTAGTGAGGTTTGCCATCGGGCCACAACTTTGCCATATTAGCCTTCTGTACGATATCGAACAACTCGTCTGCCTCCAAGCCCATCTCGACCATAGTGCCGAGCGCGAAGTACATCAAGTCAATCATCGCATCTGCCTGCTCGTAGATATCCTCTGCAATCAAAAACTCTGCGACCTCCTCATTCATCCACTTTGCTCGCGAGAGGGCGCGTTTTTTTGCTATCATTACAGGTTGCTCTGCAACCGGATGTCCGAACTTCTCATGAAATTCGCGAACATCATTCCACTCCTTTTTCATACCTTTATTTTAGTTTAAGCCTCTTTCAGGCAGCAAAGGTAATAAAATAATTGCCAAATATCAATTGTTTTCTTATCTTTGCCAAGATTAAAAACACCAACAACTTTTTTCTATGAAAAAAACACTACTTGCTCTGGTTGCACTCCTGCTTACGGTATCGGTACAGGCGAAGGATTATGCAATCTCAACCCCAAACACAACTCTTATCGTTTCTGCCGACAAAGGCAAGCAACTCAACTTCCGTTACTACGGCTCGCGTGCGGAGGCAAGCGATGTTCGTGCCGCTGGTCGAATGCTTAAGCACGATGCGTATCCAGCATTCGGAACTCGTTGCGATATGCCTTACGCCTCACTCGTGAAGCAGCACGATGGCGATAATGCAATGAAACTCATCGTCGAGAGCGTCGAGGAGAGTAAGGCTGGAGAGGTGTCGAAATTGACCATTCTGTTGCGCGATGTAGCCCACCCTACTCTTCTCGTTAAGGTGAACTACTCGGCATACTCCGATTGCGACATCGTGAAGATGAACACCGAGTACATCAACGAGGGCAAGAAGCCCGTAGTGTTACAGAAGTATATGTCGGCAGTTCTGCCAATTCAGTCCGACAACTGCGTATTACTCCACCTCGACGGCACTGCAAAGAATGAGTGCAACGAGCATATAGAGCCTCTTACGAATGGTGTTCGTGTAATTGCAACTCAAGCAGGTTCGCAGATTGCAAAGTACAATAACGCGTCGTTCATGCTCGGTTTGGATGGTCGCCTCGACGAGAGCAACTGCCCAGTAATTGCAGGTTCCTTGGTGTGGATGGGCAACTTCCACTTCGAGTTTCACAACACCTATATGTCGAAAGCTCCTACCCTATTTATGGGTGGCATAAACCCTGCGGCAAGCGACTACACCCTCGCAGGTAAAAAGTCACTCGCAACCCCTGAAATGGTATTTACCTACACCACAAATGGCAAGGGCGAGGCTACTCGAAACTTCCACCGTTGGGCCCGCAAGTATCAGCTGCTCGATGGCACAAAGGAGCGTGAGATATTGCTCAACTCGTGGGAGGGCGTACACTTCGACACGACAAAGGAGAATTTAGAGCCGATGATTAAGGATATTGCAGCCCTTGGCGGAGAGATGTTCGTAGTAGACGATGGTTGGTTCGGCCCGAAGTATCCGCGTAACAACGCAGTCTCCTCGCTCGGCGATTGGGGCATTGCAACATCTAAGCTACCAAACGGTATTCGCCCACTTATTGACCTTACCCACAGAAACGGAATGAAGTTCGGTATTTGGATTGAGCCAGAGATGGTAAATGTAAAGAGTGAACTCTACGAGAAGCACCCCGATTGGGTGCTGCGTCATCCCGACTTCGAGCCATCGTATGGTCGTGGCGGTGGTCAGCTCTTGCTCGATTTGACCAACCCGAAGGTGCAGGACTATGTATTCAGCATAGTAGACAATCTGCTCACTGCATATCCCGACATCTACTACATCAAGTGGGACAACAATATGGGTATGCACAACGCGCAGTCGCTCTACCTGCCAAAGGCTTTGCAGTCGAACTTACAAGTGGATTTCACTCTCGCTTTGGAGAAGATATTGAAGCGCATCCGTGCCAAGTATCCCGAAGTTGTGATTCAGCTCTGCGCATCGGGAGGTACTCGTTTGAACTACGGTTTCATGCCATACTTCCAAGAGATGTGGACCAGCGACCAGACCGACGCATACCATCGTATTCTCATTCAGTGGGGTTCGTTAAATTTCTACCCATCGAATATGTTGGCAGCCCATGTAGGCTCGGCATATAGCAAATACACCCAGCGTTTGATGCCGATCAAATTCCGTTTCGATGTTGCGTCGATGTGCCGACTCGGAATGGAGATGGTTCCAGCAAAGTTGAATGATGCGGAGCGCGCCTACGCAAAGCGAGCTTTCGCCGAGTATAAGGTTATCCGCCCTATCGTTCAGCAGGGCGACCTCTACCGCCTTATATCGCCATACGAGGGCGACAAAAACCACACCGCACTCATGTATGTAAACGAGGCGAAAGATAAGGCCGTTCTCTTCGCTTATCGCCTCATCATCAAGGAGGCGATGTCGGCAAATATCATCCGCTTGCAGGGGTTGAAAGCCGATGCCAAGTATCGCATTCGTGAGGTTGCGCCAGAGTTTGAAAACAAGCCCGTAAAGATCAGCGGCAAGGTGGTTAGCGGCCGTATGTTGATGCAGGAGGGTATCGTAATTCCTGAACTCACGGTGCGTTACAAGTCGAATACCGAGTTAAACGAGATGCGTGCCACAAATGATTGGCGCAGCGTAATTCTCGAACTCACAGAGGTTAAATAAAACGGAAAACGGAAAACGGAAAGCGGAAAACGGAGGTAAATGCAGAATGCAGAATGCAGAATGGAGAATGCAAAATGCAAAATGGAGAATTACCCCAGTAATCCCCAGTAAGCACCGAAGGTGCGCCCCCAGTAAACCCCAGTAACGCCCAGCAACTTTATGATTACAAAAGCAGAGTTCAAATGCTCCTCGGAGCGCATCTCGCAGGTGCCAAAAGATTCGTTGAAGGATATCGCCTTCATCGGTCGAAGCAATGTGGGCAAGTCGTCGCTTATAAATATGCTGACACGCCACAAAGGATTGGCAAAGGTATCATCCACTCCTGGTAAGACAAAGTTGATAAACCACTTCCTTATAAACCGAGAGTGGTACTTGGTCGATTTGCCGGGTTATGGCTACGCACGCACCTCGAAACGCGAGCGCGGAGCCTTCGCAAAGATTATTTTGGACTATGTTTTCAAGTGCGAGAAGATGCACTACCTCTTCGTGCTGGTAGATTCGCGCCTTGAGCCACAGAAGATAGATTTGGAGTTTATAGAGATGCTGGGCGAGGGCGGCATTCCCTTTGCTCTCATATTTACAAAGTGTGACAAACAATCCGCTACGCAAACGCAACGCGCCGTTACTGCGTACAAAAAACGCCTTTCGGAGCAGTGGGAGGAGCTGCCTCCGATGTTGCTCTCGTCAAGCGAAAACGGACAGGGGCGCGAGGATATATTAACTTTTGTTAATAAAATTTTAGCAGAACACAGTGAATAAGCACAAAAATTACTATTTTTGCAATCAAATAAGAGCTAACAGCTAATGGTTAATGGCTAAAAGCCTGCAAAATAAGAACTTACTCAAACATTTATAATAAGTAGTATGGCTATCCACAAAATTAAATTCTTCACAGGTCGCGCCTCGCGCTACTTGGCAGAGAAGATCGTTGCTGCATACGGCACTACACTCGGAGAGTGCGAGGTTGTAGAGTTCAGCGACGGAGAGTTCCAACCGCACTTCATCGAGTCGATTCGCGGCTGCACGGTATTCATTATTCAATCAACATTCCCAACATCAGACAATCTTATGGAGCTGTTGATGATGATTGATGCTGCAAAGCGCGCTTCGGCATACAAGGTTGTAGCGGTAATCCCTTACTTCGGCTGGGCGCGTCAGGATCGCAAGGATCGTCCGCGTGTACCTATCACATCTGCTCTCGTTGCAAATATGCTTACCGTTGCTGGAGCTGACCGAGTTATGACTCTCGACCTGCACGCAGATCAGATTCAAGGTTTCTTCGATGTACCTGTTGATGCACTCTATGCAAGCGGCATCTTCATCCCTTACATCAAGGGACTCGGCATTGAGGATCTCTCTATCGCATCGCCAGATATGGGCGGTGCAAAGCGAGCAAGCTCCTACGCGAAGTTGCTCGAAACGCCAATCATCATCTCGCACAAGGAGCGAGCAAAGGCAAATGTTGTTGGCTCAATGACCGCTATTGGCGAGGTTGAGGGACGCAATATCCTTATCGTTGATGATATGATTGACACAGCTGGCACAATCTGTATGGCAGCAAATATGTTGATGGAGCGAGGCGCAAAGAGTGTTCGCGCAGCAATCACCCACCCCGTTTTATCGGGTAAGGCTTACGAGCGCATCAACGAGAGCGCATTGCAGGAGGTCATCGTAACCGACACCATTCCACTCAACCCTGAGAAGGATTTGTCGAAGTTTACAGTACTCTCGTGTGCCGAAATCATCGCTGAGTGCATCGAGCGCGTACACAACTATCAGTCTATTTCGCCACTCTTCTACAAATCGTAGTCGATGGAATAAATGATAATAAGAAAAGGCGGTCATTGCTGACCGCCTTTTCTTATGCCTCCACCTCTACGCTAACTATTGACATTGAGTGCGATACGGGGGCTATTTTGCGAAGCATCGCTAATCCTCCGCAATACTTGTCAGTTGCAAGTTGCACGGCATGCGACACCTTCGGCTGCTCGTCGATATGCTTACACTCAATATTGTAGGCGATATTGAATGACTCGAACTTACTCTTGCCCTCGACCTTTTCGGTATCGAGTTCTCCCGACATCTTTATTTCGAGTTTCAGCAATTTCACACGCTCCTTTTCGGCTATTGCCTGCACGGTCATTCCCGCGCACAATGCAGTCGAATAGAGCAACAACTCTTTAGGATTTAATTTTTCCAATTCGCAAGGCTTCGCAAGGGCGAACTTCCCGTTCTCCGTTGCGTGAATAGTGATAGATTGATGCATACTATTTATATATAAGTGTTCCTACCACCTATATACAAATTGCGTGCTATACTCTACTTTCCCGACTTTCGGCGATTGCAGCTCTTACAGAGCATTTGGCAATTTTCGGCAGTCGTAGCTCCGCCCAAGCACCACGGCGTAATATGGTCGCCCTCCATCTGTTCGAGCGCAAACCTCTCGCCACAATGCGGACAGACACCATCTTGCCTTTCATACGCCTCTCGCTTCTGCTTTTCGGAGAAGGCTCGAATGCTCAAATATCGCTCATCGTGTGTCAGCAGATAGGCGTAGATTCCCTTTTTATTGGTTACATCCTCATCGAGCATCAACTCTTTTACTTGCTCTTCGAGTACTACGGCATCGAATGGCTGATTACCATACTTATTATATAGCACGCCCCACGCAACGCCCTTCATCTCTTTGCGGTATTTCGGGAAAATCAGTCGTACCCAATTTATCACGCTTTGGAAATATAGCCACAACTCGGCAGCATTCGCATCGTTCTGATGCGTAGCCATATAGTACTCTATATTGTGATTATCCTTTTCGGCTATCCACGCTATTGCCGTTTCGAGATACTCCTGTCGTATTGCCGAGCCACTCATGTAGTTTCCGCCAAGTCCGTATGCAGGGCAAGAGGTCTTGCTGAAATATCGCTTTGCGTCCGATACCCACGAGCCAGAATATACCGCATTTCGCAACTCTTGGTCGGTGAGTTTTTCGCCAGCGATATTGATTGTGCGAAACCACTCCAACTTCTCGCTATCCGTGCCGCTGCAAAGGTAAATCATCAGCTTGTAGTCAAGAAATCGCTTCTGCTCGTCGTTTTGCAGATTGTGGAAATAGCGCATATCGTATGCAAATACGCTCGTTACATATTGGCAGATGGATATTGTTCGTTGCTGACCATCTATTACCTCGAAAGTGCCATCGTCGCACACCGCCCAATACATCACATTTAGCGGAAAATCACGATTTATGGTTGTTATCACAGCATCGCGCTGCTTGTCTTTGTAGACAAATTCGCGCTGATACTTTGGGCGGATATTCAACTTGCCACCATAACCAACAACGCCCTCCTCGTTGTTATCACGATAACCCTCTACCAACTCTCGAATGGTTATCTCTTTAAGTTCGATATTCATAGTTTAATTATGTTTAGTCTGTCATTGCGAGAGCCAATAGGCTCGTGGCAATCTTCATTGTTATTTTATTTGCAGACCCCCTCCGCTTTGCTCGTCCCCCTAACTTAGGGGGACAAATTTGCAATGCAACTTTACTTTTCCTCCCCTAAGTTAGGGGAGGTGCCCGTTAGGGCGGTGGGGTCTGTTAACTATTTTTTGATTTTGCGGATTGTTATTCGGGCATATTTGCTTTTCCCATTTACCATTGTGTCTTTGGGGTTATTTAGTAACCCTGGAATTGCAGAAACGCACGAGGATTCTGAAATAGATTTCTTTATCTTTGATTCTTGCTCTA
>SUZQ01000053.1 GCA_015059875.1 Rikenellaceae bacterium
CCATAGCGTGCATAAGGAGGAAGTTCGATGGATTCTCCTTCTGACCTACGGTCTGCGATACACGGGCTGCCATAGGCACTGCCGATACACCTGCCGAACCGATAAGTGGGTTGATCTTCTTACCCTCTGGCAAGAAGAGGTTCATAAACTTAGCGAGGAGCAGACCTCCCGCAGTACCGCAACTGAATGCTACAATACCCAAAACAAGAATACCGAGAGTCTTGAAGTTGAGGAACGAATCCGCAGTTGCGGTAGCACCTACCGAGATACCGAGGAAGATGACAACGATGTTCATCAACTCGTTCTGTACGGTCTTTGACAAACGATCTACAACACCACACTCCTTCATCAAGTTACCGAGCATCAAGCAACCTACGAGTGGTGCAGCAGATGGAAGGAGCAACGAGATTACAACGGTGATAATTACAGGGAAGAGAATCTTCTCGGTCTTCGACACTTGACGCAACTGCGACATCTTAATCATACGCTCCTTCTTGGTTGTGAGAGCCTTCATAATTGGTGGCTGAATCACAGGCACGAGAGCCATATACGAGTAAGCCGCAATAGCGATAGGGCCCAACAAATCTGGAGCAAGACGAGCTGTCAAGAAGATAGAGGTAGGGCCATCAGCACCACCGATAATACCAATCGAACCGCACTCGTTAGGAGCAAAGCCCAAAGCGTATGCACCCAAGAAGGTTGCAAAGATACCGAGCTGTGCAGCTGCACCGAGCAAGAAGCTCTTAGGGTTAGCGATAAGTGGACCGAAGTCGGTCATCGCACCCACACCCACAAAGATCAAGCAAGGGTAGATACCGAGCTTAACTCCGAGGTAGAGGTAGTCGATAAGACCTGCCTTATCTACGAAGATATCCCAATGAACATGACCGCCTGCAAACAACTCCGAGTGGAACATCTCTGCACCTGGGAGGTTTGTAAGCAACATACCGAACGCAATAGGGAGCAAAAGCAGTGGTTCAAACTGCTTCTTAATTGCAAGGTAAAGGAGGAAGCATGCAAGTGCAATCATCACTGCAAACTTCCAGCCACCCGGTGCAAAGAAGGCTCCAAATCCCGAAGTCGTGGCAAAATCTGCCAAACTTTCGAGAATGAAATTAGACTGCAATAGTGAAATCATAACGCCTACTCAATAACAAGTAAAACATCACCCTCCATTACAGTTGCACCTGCCTGAACAAGCACCTGCTTAACAACACCACCACGCTCTGCGTCGATGTTGTTCTCCATCTTCATAGCCTCCAATACGAGGAGAGTCTGACCAGCCGCTACGGTATCGCCCTCCTTAACATTGATAGAGAGTACTGTACCTGGAAGCGGACAAGCAACCTTCAAACCACCTGCTGCAACAGGAGCAGCTGCTGGCTTGGTTGCGATAGGAGTCTTAGGAGTCACCGAAAGACCGGTAGCCTCAGGAGCAGCGGTAACTTGTGGCTTCTTAACAACAGGAGCCTTGCCACCTGCAATCTCAACATCGTATTTTGTACCATTTACGGTAACATGCGCCAATGTTGACGCCTCGTTAATATCGTCAATCTTAACTTCGTAAGAGTTGCCGTTAATTGTCAATGAATACTTTTTCATTTCGTTTCTAAATCTCTAAAATTATTTACGCTCAGGTACCTGAGTCAATCCGTGAATTTTCGAACTCCAAGGCGAGTATGCACGAGCGATGCGGTGGATGGTAATCATCTCCGACTCCTGGTCGTGCAAGTTGCTCTTGTAGAGTTTCAGAGCTGTGATAATAGCTGCTGCAATCTCCTGGTTGGTAATTGCTTCATGCTCATCGGCAGCAGCAGCTCCCTTTGTAGCAACCTTCGCAGCCTTCTTCTGACGAGTAAACACCCAACCCATACCCTTCATCACAAAGATAAGGAGTACAAGTACGGTAAACACCATCAAGAAGCCGACACCTGCCATCAGCAACATCTCGGGCCAGCCTACATTTGCAAATTTATCCATAGTTCAAATTTGTTTTACGGTTTGGACTACAATGGAATATTCGAGTGCTTACGAGCAGGGTTCTGCAAACGCTTGGTTGCAAGTGACTGCAAAGCACGGATAATACGGAAACGAGTATTACGAGGCTCAATTACATCGTCGATGTAGCCGTAGCGAGCTGCGTTGTAAGGGTTCGAGAAGAGATCCTTGTACTCCTGCTCCTTCTCTGCAACGAACTTAGCCTTAGCCTCAGGGTCAGTGAACTCTGCCAAAGCCTTTGCGTGCAACACCTCAACAGCACCCGATGCACCCATAACAGCGATCTCTGCCGATGGCCAAGCGTAGTTGATATCGCCACGAATGTGCTTCGATGACATAACGATGTAAGCACCACCGTAAGCCTTACGCAATGTAACGGTTACCTTTGGTACAGTAGCCTCGCAGTATGCGAAGAGCAACTTTGCACCGTGGCAAATAACGCCACCATACTCCTGAGTTGTACCAGGCAAGAATCCAGGAACATCCACGAGGGTTACGAGTGGAATGTTGAATGCATCGCAGAAACGAACGAAACGAGCAGCCTTACGCGAAGCGTTGATATCAAGTACACCTGCCATAAACTTAGGCTGGTTAGCGATGATACCTACCGACTGGCCGTTGAAACGAGCGAAGCAAGTGATGATATTCTTAGCGTACGAAGCTGCCGACTCCAAGTAGTCGCCATTATCAACGATAGCCTTGATAACATCGTACATATCGTAAGCCTGATTAGGGTTATCAGGGATAATCTCGTTGAGCGAATCCTCCAAACGAGCGATGCTATCGTTGCACATTGCCAATGGAGCATCCTCCATATTGTTCTGTGGCATGTAAGAGATGAGCTTGCGAATCAACGCGATACCCTCCTCCTCAGTATCAACTGCAAACTGTGCAACACCCGACTTTGTGGTGTGAACTACTGCGCCACCCAACTGCTCCTGTGTAACATCCTCACCTGTTACGGTCTTAACAACCTTCGGACCTGTAAGGAACATATTCGAGGTGTTCTTCTTCATGATAATGAAGTCGGTCAAAGCAGGCGAGTAAACTGCACCACCTGCGCAAGGGCCAAAGATAGCCGAAATCTGCGGAATAACACCCGACGACATCACATTGCGCTGGAAGATATTAGCGTAACCTGCCAAAGCATTTACACCCTCCTGGATACGAGCACCACCCGAATCGTTCAAGCCGATGCAAGGAGCGCCGTTGCGCATTGCCATATCCATAACCTTGCAAATCTTGTCAGCCAAAGCCAACGACAACGAACCTGCAGTTACAGTAAAGTCCTGTGCAAATACATAAACAAGACGGCCGTCGATAGTACCATAACCAGTTACTACACCATCACCAAAAGTGTGCTTCTTCTCCATGCCGAAGTCGTAGCAACGGTGAGTTACGAACATGTCGAACTCCTCGAAGCTGCCCTCATCGAGCAACATCTGAATACGCTCACGAGCAGTATACTTACCCTTCTCGTGCTGCTTTGCGATAGCCTTCTCGCCACCACCCATACGAGCTGTTTCACGGTTCTCGATGAGTTTGTTGATTTTGTTTTGAATTTCGCTCATAGCTATTTTTCTTATTTTGAAAATTTTGATTTATTCAAGTTCTTAAAATCCCCAAAAATCGTAACTGATTGAGCTATTTTTGTGCAATGTTAGGCGACAAAAGCACAGCATAGTAAATCTATGTGAGCATTTTGGCGTCCGACACACTCGTGCAAAAAGAGCCAATCAGAACGGTTTTTTATTTCTTCTCGCAAAGTTCAGTCAAAATGCCCTGTGTACTCTTTGGGTGAAGAAATGCGATAGTCATATCGTCAGCACCCTTGCGAGGAGTCTTGTCGATAAGACGGATACCCTGAGCCTCAGCGTCAGCCAACTGCTCCTCGATACCCTCAACAGCGAGAGCCATGTGGTGGATACCGATACCCTTGTTCTCGATAAACTTAGCGATGGTCGAATCCTCCGAAGTAGCCTCCAAAAGCTCAATCTTGGTCTGACCAAGCATAAAGAATGCGGTGCGAACCTTCTGGTCTGCAACCTCCTCAATCTTGTAACACTTCAATCCAAGTGCGCCCTCCCAATAAGGAATCGCCTCATCAAGGCTCTTAACTGCGATGCCGAGATGCTCAATGTGAGATACTTTCATAGTTTTAGTTTTTATTTGGTTAAAGAAAAAATTTGTTCTGCATATTGTGTTTGGGACATACTCCCTCACAATCTTGGCAAAGATACCATTTCCTACGGAAATAACCAACACTTTTCGGAAAACTTTTCGCCTTTTGTGAAATATATAACACTTCACTCCGATATTCACGATTTTTTCGTATATTTGTTATCCAATTAGAAAGCTATCTTTATATTATGATGAATCGCATTTACAAGTCGTTGATATTCGGCATATTACTCTCTATCCACACCGGAGCAATCGCTGCGCCAAAGGAGGTTGCGCCCGAAGAGCGCGTACCGCTTGCCGATCCATTTATTTTGTTGCACGACAACACCTACTACGCCTACGGCACCCATTCGCGCAATGGCATAGCGGTCTATATCTCAAACGACCTTAAGGAGTGGCACGAAGGAGGTTTGGCTCTCCACAAAAAAGACTCCTTTGGCGAGAAGTGGTTTTGGGCCCCTGAGGTCTACCATATCAATGGCAAATTCTATATGTACTACACTGCCGAAAAGCGTATATGCGTAGCCACTGCCGACTCGCCAATAGGGCCATTCAAACAAGTTCGCCAAGAGCCTATGCACCCTGGAAAACATGTTATCGACAACACCCTTTTTATCGACGATGATGGCACGCCGTATCTGCTGTATGTGGTTATAAACAAAGGTTTTAGCATCTATGTAGCAGAATTAGAGAAGGACTATATGACCATTAAGCCCGACACCGAAACTTTCTGCATCCGCCCCAAGCAACGATGGGAAAAACTGGAGGGAAAAGTGAATGAAGGCCCAAGCATCGTAAAGCACAAAGACACCTACTTTCTGCTCTACTCTGGGAATGGCTATCACAGCCAAAAATATGGCATCGGCTACGCCACATCAGAGAGCATACGAGGCCCGTGGAAAAAGTCGCCCGACAACCCTATATTACAGCTCCCACGCAAACTTGTAGGCAGTGGTCACGGAGCGCCATTTTACGACAAGAGAGGACGCCTGCACTATGTTTTTCACGCCCACTACAACAACGAGAAGATTCATCCGCGATGTATGCACATCAGTCGAGCATCAATCAAATATATCGACAAGAGGGAGCAACTCTTTATCAGCGACCGCTACTTCACCCCGCGACTCGTGAAATAGCGAATTATATTATGTTCTGCTATCTTTCGTTTGGACATTCGGCGTAAAAGAACTATCTTTGTAGTTGATTCTACCGATGTGGCAACTCTATGAACAGGGTATTATTAAATATAGTGATTGTGATGGCGGGCTTGTTATTCCCAACAACAACCTCGGCGCAAACCATTGCCCTTGGGGAGCGCATACCCCACATAAAAAAAGCGAAGTGGCTGAACGGAAATCAGCCCAAAGAGAGCGATTTTATATATATTGAGTTCATCCATTCGGGAAGTACTCCGTGCCGCCAATCTGTTGAGCGCATCTACAAGATTGTAAGAAATTTTGACAACACCTCATTTGTCCTTATCTCGCATCAGAGCGCAAGCAAGATAGATGTTTGGGTTACGAACTACATCAACGAGAGGGCTGGTGTTATTGTCGATGACCACAATATCCGCAGTGCATTCGGTGTGAATTATGCACCGTATGCCGTAATTCTCGACCACAAGCACCGAGCTTTGTGGTTTGGAAATCCGCAATTGCTCGACGAAAAAATGATCCAAAAACTAACCACTAAATAATTTCTTAATATGAAACGACTTTTAGGCGCATTATTCTCCATTGTAGCACTCCTTGGCTGCAAATCGCAACAGCCTACAGTAGAGTGGATTGAGGGGGACCTTGATCCAAAAAGCGGTCTTTACGAACACGAATTTATCGTTCGAGATGTGCCCACAGATTCAAACGATTGGGTAATATGGTTTTGGTCGCAAACACTGACTCACTACGAAGTTGTGGAGAGCGATGGTCTAAAGATTGAACTCTTCAGAGCTCGCGCCCACATGCTCCGCCCTGAGGGAACACCAAAGGTCGCAGGCGAATATCGCATACGCTATCGCTCCTCGGCAAAGCTATGGAACAAAAGTAAGTTCCCAATCAAACTCTCCTACCAAAACGGCACAGATAAGCCTATTAACATAGATATTACATACAAGATGTTGCCTCTCCGAAGCGATGGCGAGGAGATATTCAACAAGAATGCAGCAATTGCCCTCTCAAAGAGCAAGCCAGAGCATATCGTCCCATGCCTAAAGAGCATAGAATACAGGGGCGAGGGCGTAACCGATTTGTCAAAGTGGGAGCGTGAGAATGCCGATGTTACAATACTCAACGAGCAGCACCCTAAGGGCTGGTATCGCATTACACTCGACGGAGCAATAAAAATTGAGGCGGCAGATGAGTATGGCGCGTACTATGCAGCCACAACACTCGAAAACATCAAGCAGAATGGTAGCACAGTGGACAATATGGTCATTGAGGACTACCCTGACTTCGATATTCGTGGTTTTATGATGCATGTTGCAAGCACCCATCAGACAATGGATTCACTCTATCGTCTTGTCGATTTGATGGCGCGCTACAAGCTCAATGTGTTGCACATGCACCTAACCGATGACTATGGATGGCGAATCGAGATTGATGATATTCCCGACCTCACAAGCGTAGGTGCTCGCACCGCCATTCCACAGCCCGATGGTAAGGGGTGGTTTACCGAGGAGGTTATCCTCTCGTCCTCCTCTCTCGACAAAGACGATATGAGCAACCCAAACAACCGTCACTATACTCGCGAGGATTATATTGCATTGGTAAAGTACGCTGCCGAGCGCAAAATTCGCGTCTTGCCCGAAATAGATTTTCCAGGACATAGCCGCGCAGCCGTAATTGCACTTCGCGCCTACGAGCGTCGCACGGGCGATACCCGTTTTACACCAACACACAAGGATGACACTTCGGTATTCAGCTCGGTACAGGGAGTGAGCGACAACACCTTCGATATAGCACTCGAATCGACCTACAACTTTATTACATTGGTATTCGACAATCTTATCGAGATGCACAACGAGGCAGGTGTACCACTCACCGAGATTCACATCGGTGGCGACGAAGTCCCTGAGGGTGCGTGGATTGGTTCGCCTGCATGCCAAGCTCTATTGGCAAGGTCGCCAAAGGGAGCTGACGAGAAAGAGGTGTTCTACTCCTACTTTATAAATAGAGTATTAGATATTGCTGAGGCTCGAAATATTAAGATTTGCGGATGGCACGAGATTGTTGAGCATCTTGACCAACCTACTTGGAAGCGAATGGCAAAGCATTGCGCTTGGATCAACTTTTGGGGTTTTGATCGAATGCTCCCGATTGCACAAAAGGCGGTGGAGAATAGTGTGAATGTGGTACTCTCCAACTGTCAAACAACCTATCTTGAGGAGATGCACACGCTGAACAAGCAGGAGCCTGGCAACGGTTGGGCTGGCCCTATTGACATTAAGACCGCCTTCTCGCTTGATCCATTCAACCCTAAGTATCCTTATAAGGATAATAGTCGTATACTCGGTGTGCAGACACAGCTCTGGCACTCGAAAATCGACCACTTCGTATTCCCGAAGGGATTGGGCAATTTCGACAGAGCATGGAATGCCGCACCACAATGTAGCTACGACCACTACTACTCGACACTTGTGTATAACGAGTTGCCATACTTGGAGAGCCGAGGTGTAAAGTATCACATCGCACAACCAGGACTCAAAATCGAAGATGGCAAGTTGATTGCAAATGCACCATTCGAGGGTGGAGAGATTCGCTATACCCTTAGCGAGGAGACTCCGACCACGAAATCCACCTTGTGGAGCGAGCCAATAGAGATTGCGGATGATGTAAAAGTTATCTCGGCGCGCTACTTCAAGAATGGACGCGAAAGTGTTACAACCACTTTAAGACGATAAGACAAAGAAAGGTATCAAATAATATGTCATTTACAAAAATAGATCATTACGAGCGAGGCGAGTACCGCGACACTCACCACGATAGCGCGCTTTCGGTGACTGATGGCGTTGCCGATCAGCCGATTGTAAACCCATATTTCGTCAAGAAGCGTCGTCGCAAACTCTCTACAGACGAGTTTGTCGAGGGTATCTTGGCAGGAAATATCACAATTCTCTCGCAGGCGATAACCCTTATCGAGAGCAATAACCCCGACAACTATGCACAAGCGCAGGAGATTATCGAACGCTGCTTGCCGTATGCGGGAAAATCGGTTCGCATTGGCATTACGGGTGTTCCGGGAGCAGGAAAATCGACTTGGATTGAGGCGGTCGGAAATATGGTAACATCGCTGCATCACAAGTTGGCGGTGCTGGCGATAGATCCATCCTCGGAGCGTAGCGGCGGCTCTATCTTGGGCGACAAAACACGAATGGAGACCATCTGCCACAATCCCGACATCTTTATCCGCCCTTCGCCATCGGCTGGCTCGCTCGGTGGCGTAGCACGCAAGACTCGCGAAACAGTAGTGTTGTGTGAGGCGGCTGGCTTCGATGTAATTTTTATCGAAACCGTAGGCGTTGGTCAATCCGAGACGGCTGTTCACTCGATGGTCGATATGTTCCTCTTGTTGCAGATTTCGGGCGCAGGCGACGAGTTGCAGGGCATCAAGCGAGGCATTATGGAGATGGCAGATTTGATGGTTATCACAAAGGCGGATGGCGAGAATAAAATCAAAGCCGAAGTCGCTCGCCGTCAATTCCAAAATGCACTGCACCTCTTCCCTACCCCCGAAAGCGATTGGAGAGCGAAGGTCTATACCTGCTCCTCGCTCGAAGGCGTCGGCTTGGAGGAGATATGGAAGGGCGTGGAGGAGTACCTCGAACACACCAAGGGCAACGGTTACTTCCAGCACCACCGCAACGAGCAGAACAAATATTGGATGTACGAGAGCATCAACGAGGCGTTGAAGAGCCACTTCTATCTCAACCCTGAAATCGAGAGTCGCATTGCCGATGTTGAGGAGAGGGTGTTGAGTGCCAAGTTGAGTTCATTTATTGCAGCAAAAGAGTTGCTGGATATCTATTTCGACAAGGCGAAATAGATATCCAAATTGACAATTGATGAATTGACAATTAAAGGTTTTTATTTTATTATGAAGATAGTAGTACTTACGGGAGCAGGCATCTCGGCAGATTCAGGCATTCCGACCTATCGCAGTAGCGATGGTTTGTGGGCAAACTACAAGATTGAGGAGGTCTGTACGCCAGAGGCGTTGGAGCGTGATAGGGCGAAGGTTATCAACTTCTACAATATGCGCCGCCGTGAGATGGCGGGCAAACTACCAAATGCCGGTCATAAGGCTCTTGCCGAATTAGAAAAATATTTTGATGTAGAGATTGTTACGCAGAATATAGACAACCTTCACGAACTTGCAGGCTCGACCAAAATTACCCACCTTCACGGCGAACTCACCAAGCTGCGCGAGGAGAGTGGCGAACAGTACATTACCGAGATTGGTCTGCGCGACCAAGAGCTTGACGAGAAGGCCCCAAATGGCGAGTTGTTGCGCCCTCACATCGTCTTTTTCGGCGAGGCAGTGCCGATGTTCGACAAAGCACGCGACATCGTCAAAGAGGCGGATATTTTAATCGTCGTGGGTACTTCGTTGGCGGTCTATCCTGCGGCATCGCTGGTGGGCTGGGTAAAGAACAATGATGTGCCAATCTATGTTGTTGATCCCTCGACTCCGAAGATTCCGTTCCTTCGCAATCGCATTTTCCACAAGAAGGAGCGCGCAGCAGTCGGCTTACCAAAACTTGTCGCACAACTGAAAGAGTTTGCCGAGATTAGCAAACTCTAATTGAGAAGTTAAGGGACTATCTATCAAGTCTCAATTTTTACAGTCTCACCACCGTTAGAAAAAATCTTCTAACGGTGGTGATTTTTATTATAAGACTTACGAGACAATCCCAACAACTATCTAAACTCTATTACATCGCGTGAAAGCATGGCATCCGATTGATTTTCCAATACAAAGCGTCGAAACTTGTTCGCCTCTTGCAAACTTCGTTTTTTTTCATATTCATCGGCTATTTTATTGTATTCATTTTCCCAAGCACGATACTCTTCTACGCCACTTACATGCTTTAATTTATTAAGCATTTTAATTGCATCCTGTCGAGGATTAGTGATACTGCTATATTCGCACGATGTCATGCATACTATCAAACCTAAGGATATTACCAGAGTTAAAATAATTCTTTTCATGATTTTAATTTTTAATATGTCTTATTCCCTACTCACTTAACGGCTTTTCGGTTACTCCGTTGTTCCTTTTTTAGTTTGGGCTAGGTAGGCACATAAAAAAGCGCGGAACTGATTAGTATCCTCGCTTTGGGGTGTTTGGCATAACCCTGACAAAAGAATAACTAAAAAGCCCGCACCGTTCAGTACGAGCATTTCAACTATTATTCCTTTTTGTCTTTTAACAGTCGCCAAACTTCCAAAGCAAAAGAATAAAGCTAAAACGCTTTTTCCAATATGTCTAAAATGTGCGTACCTTAATACGCTAATTCTTCATAGGCAAATCTTTTTTTGTTTTACTAAGTGCAAAGTTAGAAATTTATTTTTGATTGGACAAGAGAATAAAATATAAAAAGAGGTTATTAGAGGTGGTTAGAGGCTGTTAGAGGTTGTTAGGGGCGTATTGGAATATTAAACTAAATTTAATATCTTTGCAATATGGAACAGGCAATTCTAAAACGAAGAGGAAATTATAGAGATTTGTTGTGTTATTGCAAAGCAGAAACAATATATGACATAACATATTTCTTTGCAAATAAATTCTTGAAAAGTTCTGACCGAACCATTGACCAAATGATTCAAGCGGCTCGTTCAGGTAAGCAAAATATCATTGAAGGTTACGCAGCATCAGCAACATCGATCGAAACGGAGTTGCGATTATTTAATGTTGCCAAGAGTAGTCTTAAAGAACTATTAGCCGATTACGAAGATTACCTCCGAACACGAGGTTTAAGGCGTTGGGAGGAGGATTCCATTGAATTTAAGAAAGCCCAAGAACTTGGCAAGGAGCACGATGATTCAGCATTCTGGATGGAAATTATACAAACCCGTAGCGACGAAACCATTGCCAACATCGCCATAATACTACTATTTCAAACTGACTATTTAATATATAAATTTACAAATGGAGTTGGTAAACGATTTGAAAAAGAGGGCGGTTTTCGCGAAAAGCTTTCAAAAATCCGTAAAAACGCTATCAAAAACCCTAACAACCTCTAACTGCCTCTAAATACCTCTATAAAAGATAGAAAACTATGACTTACGCAATTATTTCAACCGAAAAGGGTGATATGAAGGTGGAGCTATACGAGAAGGAGACACCTATCACCGTAGCAAATTTTGTTAAACTCGCCGAATCGCACTTCTACGATGGCTTGACTTTCCACCGCGTGATTCCTGAGTTTGTAATTCAGGGTGGTTGCCCTATTGGTAATGGTGCAGGAGGTCCGGGTTGGACTATTCCGTGCGAGACCGATGCCGAGCGTCAGTACCACGATAGAGGCGTTCTCTCGATGGCGCATCGTGGCAAGGATACAGGAGGCTCACAGTTCTTCATCTGCCACAACCGCCGCAACACCCAGCACCTCGATGGCGTTCACACCTGCTTCGGCAAGGTCGTGGAGGGCGAGGATGTGATTGACGATATCCGCCCAGGAGATTTAATCTTTTCGGTTACTATCGAGAAGGATTAATAATCAAAGTTGTAAAGTATAACCGAGCCTGTCTAACAATAAAAGTTAGGCAGGTTTTATTTTTTTGAAATTATCAATCTTGTGCCGCAATTTAATGCGTTTAGAGCAGATGATTATATTATAAAAAGTCTTTTTTATTGTATCTTTTGCAAAATTTGTATAAATTTGCAGTAGATATTGGTGAGCAAACTTTTTTTTTGAATAGGAGCGTATTTGCCTTACTTGTAAGAAATAACATTATTTTAGACCAAGTAGACTAATCGACCTCACGCTTTTTATCATATTAAACACACATTTTAACGCCTTTTCGAGGTCGGTAGGCACTAAACCAAACTTAGTCTATGAAACGGTCGATTTGTTTTATGTTTGCAGTACTCTCTGCATTCGTTCTCTCCGCGCAAACCCCAACGCAACCTGATGTCGCCACAGAGCAGACAGTAACTACAGAAGAGGGTAAAAAGATTGAAAATAAGGTAATTGAGAATTATCGCAGAAGTTCTCTCTACACCGTTTTGGTTGAGCATAACAACACAAAATACGATAAAGATATTGCGCAGGCATTTATGTCGATGCCAATTCCCGACAAGTTTAATAATCACGATCTCACTGTAAAATCATTCGCAAGTACCGCAAAAAACAAGAAGGTATCTGCCAAGAAACGCGGCACGGCAAAAGATCCTAACATAAAGGCTACAAATATCTTTATGCAAGAGAATGATGTTGCTCGTGCCTTAATCTCAAAGTGGTTTAACCGCAATCCTGTAACTGGAGCTTTCGATATGGGGCTTATCTCCGAGCGCGCATACTACGACGCTTCGGCAAAGGCTATTCAGGAGGCTGACGCATCGGACGCTGGTCGAAAAATGTTAATTGATGCAGGCCCAGATTTGATTGGCAAGACCTTTATGGTTGTAAATGATATTACATTTATTGACAAGGGTGAGAAGAGCCAAAAAGCCGCTGTTGGTATCGCTGTTTTAGGAGCTTTGGCTGGAGCTTTCTTCGGCTCGAATGTATCGAAATCAATGAATAATCTTGCTGTTGCGGTGAATGAGATTGACGGATTCCGCGTTAATATCACTTCGTACCTCTATCGCTTGAAGTGGAACAATGATATTCTCAACACTATTTACGAATCGTATTGGGTTGATGCATCTACTCCCGATGCTGCGAGAAAGTTGGCTTATGAGAAGTCTGACATCTTCGATATGGAGTATGTCGGTTTCACCACTACGCAGGCAGGTATTACAACTTCTAAGTCGTTTGACAAGCGTTCGCACAGCGAGCAGATGTTGGCTGTCTGCACGCGTGCATTGGATAAGTCTATTGTAGAGTTGCAGCGTTCCTATGATGAATTTAAGGTTAATACCCCAATCTGCGCCGTTGATTACGACAAGAAATTAGTAGAGGCGAAGATTGGCTTAAAGGAGGGTGTAAACACCAAGTATCGTTACGAGGTTTTGATGGCTGACGAGAGCAAGGGATATCGTACTTACAAGCGCGTTGGTATGCTCAAACCAGTAGCAGGAAAGATTTGGGACAATCGTTACGGAGCTCTCGAAGAGGCTGAAATGCACAAAGCGGCTGCCGCTGCGGGCAAACGCACCAAGTCCAAGGAGGCTGACGCGGAGGGCGGAGATGCCTACTTAACAAGTACCACATTTGAAATTATCAGTGGTGCAGGCGATATCCACGAGGGAATGTTGATTAGGGAAGCTGTTATTAAACATTAATTAAAAAAATAATATAGTGATGAAAAAAATTCTATTATTTGCATTGTTACTGTGTTCGATATGCGTTACAGCTCAAGAGCGCAGAAATAAAAAACGAGCAGACGCTAACACACAAGAGTTTTTCTATGAGGTCGAAGCTTATCGTAACAAGACTCTCTCAGGCTCTATCGATGTAAAAATTTGGTCCTATGCAGTGGATATTAATGTGGCAAAGGAGCAGGCTACAAAAAACGCAGTTCACGCAGCCCTATTCAGAGGCATTCCAGGCAACCAAGAGAAGCGCGTACAGGCTCTGCCAGCTCTCGTTAAAGATATTTCTGCGGAGCAAAAATATAAATCATTCTTCGACGAGTTGCTTAAGGAGCACGGCCCATACCTACGCTATGCAACCAAGTCAAATAATGCAATGACAACCGACATAATTCAATTAGCAAAGAATCGAACCAAAGTGCATAAGTACAAGTATAAGGTTGGCGTTATTGTAACTTTGCAGTATGATGAGCTTAAAAAGCTATTGGAGCAGAAAGGTATAATAGAGAAACTTAATAGTGGATTTATATTTTAATGGATATCATTATGAAAAAGATATTATTATCATTGTTAATGATTTGCGGAGTTTCTGCAGTATGTTTTGCACAAAATCCTATGCCTGGCTTGGCTGCAGCACCATCAATTATGGTTATACCAAGTGATAGTTGGTGCTCGCAGAATGGGTTTCTGAAGAGTCAAGTTATCAATGGCGTAGAGCATTACGAGCCAGAATATCGCAAAGCTTTACTCTCTTCTCCAGAGTTGAAGATGGCTATTTCGACTGTAAATCGCTTGATGACCAAGCAGGGTTTTAATCTTGTTGATTTAGAGAGTACGCTTAAAACCATTGAGACCGAGGCAGTTGAAAATTCGGTTACGACATCAAGCTCTGGTGCAATGATTAACGAGTCGCCTCGCGAGGCTCTTGCTCGCGTAGCGCGAGCTGACCTCATTTTTGAGATTACTTGGAATGTAAATAAGGTTGGCCCTCAGTCCTCTGTGCAGTGGACTCTTCGTGCCTTGGATTCCTATTCGTTGAAAGAGGTGGCTTCGGCTGGATCGACAAGCGCAAAGTCTATAGGTATTGAACTTTCGGTGTTGTTGGAGGAGTCTATCGCGTCGAATATGCCCGCATTTTTGGAGCTACTGCAAGGATACTTTACACAGTTAAAGACCTTAGGTCGCGAAATTTCGTTGGAAATTCGTATTTGGGATAATGCAGGCTTTAACTTCGAATCCGATTTCGAGGATGACGAGTTGGGCTATTTCATCAAACAGTGGGTAAAACGAAATGCTATAGGTGGTACTACAACTCCGAGTCTATCTTCGCCAAATGTGTTGAAATATAGCAATATCCGAATCCCTAATGTCGATGCAGAGGGCTATCAGATGACAGCGTCGGATTGGATTCACAAACTCTCGCGCAGACTCAAGAAAGCTCCATCTGTAGGTGGTGTTACAGAGTACAACAAGGGACTTGGAACAATAATTCTTATCTTAGGACAAAAATAGTTATGAAAAAGCATCTTTTTATCATATTGGTGACTATCATGTCAACAGGGTACTTGATGGCACAAAACGCTGCGTCTACAGCGTATAGAATTCCTCTTTCGACCTATGTTCACAATAATGGGACCTTGGAATCTGGAGCGCAATCGGCAATTGAGCGCAAGATGAGTTCTATGGCTACAATAAATGGCTACGGCTCAACAGCGGGCGATTTTGCATTGGCGGCAGAGGGTTCTCTTGTAGATTTATCTACAACGGCTACAGTTCCAGTGCGTTATGTAGCTTCGGTAGAGATTTTGACTCTTGTGGTAAACACTCTTGAGGAGGTTGTTGTTGATAGTAAGGTGTTCTCGTTGAAAGGCGTAGGCTCAAGTAAGGAGCAGGCTGCCATCAATGCTATCAATCAGCTTAATCCTCGAAGTGATGCGTGTGTGAAATTTATGACAGATTCTCGTGCAAAGATCGAGACCTACTATAAGCATCAACTGCCTAACATAAAGGCGAAGGCTCTCTCTGCGTCAGATCGTGGTGATTATAAGTTGGCATTAGCGATTCTTGGAGCAGTACCTGAGTCGCTTCCTGAGTATCCAGAGATTGCTCAGATTATGACCGACTACTATCTTAAGATGATAGACCGAGATGCCGCAAAGATGCTTCAGGAGGCGAAAGCGGCTTATGCAAAACGCGATTACTATCTTGCTCTCGATATTTTGGGTAGGATTGACCCAATGTCGAACAAGTATCCTGAAGTGGAAGCGCTGATAAAGAAGATTACAGATTTCTACGAAAAGGAGTATCAGATAGCCGAGAAAGAGCGTGTAGAGGATAGAGAGCGTATGATCAAGGAGCGCAAAGAGGATAGAGCAGAGGCGATAGCTCTTCGTAAGGATGCCTCTCGCTTGGAGGAGTTGCGCATTAATGCCGCCAAGGAGGTAGCAATTTCCAATGCAGGCATCTTGTCGCTTGAGCGTCAGAATAAAGCCGACTTTTTCAAGGTTCTTCTTGCAACCATAGCAAAGAAGTAACACTCCTATGATAGTGTCGTCCTAAAAATTGCTATAGGACACGGCACATCGGACTATAACAAATGGGGGCAATCTTGGATATTCAAGATTGTCCTCTTCTTATTGTGCCACTTTTGACATCATTACCAAAAATATCTGGTAACAAATAGTTGACTTATAGCATACTACTATGACTTAATTACGGGGTTTTGACAGGCAGAATAATAATAGAGGTATTGTCATTGCAGCTACCTCAGACGGTATAGTATCATAATAGGTAGTTCCACAAGATGTTGGAAAAAGTATTACCACGACGAGCTATAATATCTCGAGAAATCGTTTCATTGCTCAGATATATTAAATAACTAATTGCACTCTATAAACCTTACCAATTGCCCTAATTGGGATTACGCAAAGTTGGGCAAAACTTGTAATTAAACATAATTTCTCATAGGCCCTATTAATCCCATAACCCCTATTACCCCTATTGAATTATCGGTAGCGAGTGAGCTTAACTTACGGCAGAAGTTTACGGCTCTATTGTGCCGTTTCGATTGGCGGCACCTCGGCAGAGTACAAACCTAACCACAAGCAACAAGAAGTCCCCCTCACAGGAGGGGGATTTAGGGGGTGGGTAACATACTTCTCTTTAAGACCAGCCTTATCAATAACCTCAATTAAGGGCCGATCGTTAGGAGGTCGCATATACACAAAAAAAAGACCAACCGTATTGGCTGGTCTTAAAGAGGCGGCTACCTACTCTCCCACGGGAAAACCGCAGTACCATCGGCGCGAGTGAGCTTAACTTCTCTGTTCGGAATGGGAAGAGGTGGAACCTCA
>SUZQ01000054.1 GCA_015059875.1 Rikenellaceae bacterium
TCTACGAGCAGGACCTTGTCGAAGCTCACAGACGAATCAACCTCGCCCGCAAGACGGTGAACAAAGAGCTTACGACCTTTCTCAGCCTTGAACTGCTGACCTGCAATCTCTACTATTACAAACATTTAACTTAAAATTGTTATGTGTTGAACTTATAATTCAGCCCGCAAAGATACACATAAAATTCATAATAAAAAATTAAAACTCAAATTTTTCGCTTTTTTGGGAGTGGATAGTAGTGAAAACGGCTTTCGGGCATCGTTTTCGATACTTGCGAGGAGGACGGATAGGACAAAAGGGAGCAATAGAACTAATGGTTGATTTACAAGTGGTTCATATTTTTGGCATATTTTTTGGCACAACGCAAGGGCGAGATATATTGCTTTGTTTGATGAGAAAAATTGTAATCCACTCCTCCAGTGCCGAGTTCAGGGCGTTTGTGCGAGGTCTGCTCTCCGACATCGAGGCTCTCTTTATTCCTGCTGCAACACGCAAGGAGTTGTTCGATATCTGCCGCAACGGTGGTTGCGATTTGGTGCTGACCGACGATGTGCAGATGTTTATGAATGGCTCTGATGCCATATCGCAGATACGGCGCGGAGAGTCGCTGCCGCAGATATTTGTCTTTTCGCACGACAGCTCGGAAGAGAGTATTACAGCCCTTCTCGAGGAGGGGATAAATCAATTTATAACACTTCCGCTTGCACCCGAAAGGTTGCGTCGGAAACTCGTTACGCAGGAGAGCTGAAGGGTATGATTCCTCTTTTTGACGAGGCGTTGGTCGTTGCCTCTCTGTTGCCCGTAGTGATGGTTGCATTCGAAGTATGTCGTGCTGTGATAGTGCGCAGACGAGTCCGCAAGATGAGCGAGTGCGTAGAGCGAATCGCCGAGATGGTGGCGGCATCGTACGAGCCGACTTATCGCGATGTTTGTCATCTGCGAAGCCTATTTTCGGAGCGTACGATAGTAGAGGCTTTGCGATTTCTCTCTGTTCATATCTACGGCTGTGCGCTTGACCGTTTGCAATACTTGGCGAGATACTCCTGCGAGGGCGATTATGGTTGTGGCAAGGAGCTATTATGCAATTGCGATTTGTCGCTGCAAGCGGTTGCTCGACTTGACAGGCCTCTCACGATAGGCGAGGTGGCGCGTGTGACGCTGCAACTGCGAAGTGTCGGGGCTTCGATTGCCTACACGCCACTGCTTGTGTCGCAAAATCGCAATCTGCAATTTGTCGGGCTATATCTCTGCCAGCTATTTTCATTGACCGATGCTGAGCCTCATCTGCATCGGCTTGCGGCGTCGGAGGATAGCGAAATCTCCTATGCGGCACTCTTTGCGTTATGCTCCATTCGGGGCGATTTGACCACTGCGGAGGTCTTGCGGGCGGTAGAAAGACTCGCTCCGCAGCATCGCTCCGCCCTTGTGCGCCATGCCGTACAATCCTGCTACTCGTTGCACTCCTGCGCCCACCTTTTCAATTCCAAGGAGCGTGCAGAGTTCGCCCAACGAGTAAGCTCCTACAAATGCCGTATAGTATGCAACTAATTCTACCTCTTGTTTTTATTATTTCGTTGCTGTTGCTCTATTTTGTGCTGCTCTTTCTTCGAGAGTGGCGCGAGATATCTCGCAATGCGCTCAAAGAGGTCGTGAGAGAGAGTATAGGTCATATCGGAGTCTCCGTTGTGGTTGAGTATCCGACAACATCGGCTCCGTTGCTTGCTGTTTTGGAGGAGGAGTATTCGCGTAGCGAGGTGGTGGCGATTGTGGATTTGCAACGCCAGCGGGCAGCCTTTGGGGAGGTGTTGCAACGATATTATTTGGTGCAGGTAGACCACTCGAAGATGGCGGGTATTCGCGCACTCTATCGCTCGCGCAAGCGAGTGTTTCGGAGAGTTGTGGTTGTAGATTTGCCCCTTGAGCAAAAGAGGCTTGCCTCGCAAGTAGCCTCCGATGTAGCATCGTTCGACTACCTTCTTCGTCTGTCGGGAGAGAGTGTGGTGGCGCGCGGTGCGGTGACCTACTGTGCAAATATTATCGCTTCGCAACACCTTACGACAAATGTCGAAATGCGCACCATGATTGGGGAGCAGGCTTGGCTTGAGAGGGGTGGCTATCTGGGTGGCGATGATAGGGTGCAACTCGTTGCCGATAGGGTGTTGGCGTGGCGCACGGGGCAGGCTTGGGTAGCTTCTATTGCTATTCTGTTGCCAGCACTTTGGGCGTTTGTAGCGGCAATCGTGGGGGAGTGGTTGTTATTGGCGACGGTTGCGGTGTTCGTTGCGACGATAGTGGTGTTGATGTATGTTTCGTGTCATATAATGACGGAAAAGAGCCTCTTTGTAACGCTTGATACAATAATACGAGATTTTTATCGCTTTTTAGTTGAAAAGATGAAAAATAATTACTACCTTTACAAAGAGGGTGATACGCAGCGTGAAAGTTTCGCATCTGCCACTGTTGCAGCACCTTCCGCGAAGGGAGAAAATAACAGAAAACAACTATGATAGAGAGACAAATCAGGGAGTATCTTTTGCCGTGTGCCTTCAATGCTGCGGTGCGTGCTGGAGCAGAGATAATAAAGGTCTACAACGATAGCGAAGGCTATGACATAAGCGTCAAGAGCGACAACACCCCTTTAACGATTGCAGACCGTCTTGCGCACAACAAAATCAAGGAGGTGTTGGGCGAAACGCGTATCCCGATACTCTCGGAGGAGGGGCGCGAGATGCTCTATGATGAGCGCAAGAATTGGGAGATGTTTTGGCTTGTCGATCCTCTGGATGGCACGATCGAATTTATCAAACGCAACAACGAATTTACGGTAAATATCGCGCTGATGTATAACAATGAGTGTCTTGGCGCAGTCGTCTATGTTCCGTGTCTTGGCAAGATATATTTTGCGGAGCAGGGGTGTGGTGCAATGCTTTTGCAGGGGGTGTTCCCAGACGAAAATGCAGCCTATACAAACGAGGATATTAGGGCAAATGCGCAACGGTTGCCGTTAGCAGACTCTGCGCACGAGGCGTTCCGCATCGCGGTGTCGCGCTCGCATCAAACTGCCGAGACTGCTGCCTATATTGAGGCTAAGCGCGCGCAATATCCCAACCTTGAGGTTGTAGAACAGGGAAGCTCCTACAAATTCTGTATGATGGCGGAGGGTTTGGTGGATTACTATCCACGCACCACCTCGACATACGAGTGGGATACGGCTGCTGCCGAGTTGGTACTTGTTGAGGCGGGAGGCTCGGTGCATTCATTGCCCGACAATCAGCCGTTGAGATACAACAAGGCAGATTTGCGCAATCCGTGGTTTGAGTGTCACGGGGTTAAGTAAAATTTTTGTTGAAGATGTTTGCTACTCCCTGAGGGTTGAGAACTCGCGGAACTTCTCCTCTCCCTTGTTCGGAGCAAGCACGAAATAGACACTGATGCTGTCGCGTAGGCTCTCTGCCAAAGCGATAGCATCTTTTTCGTCTGACGCCATAAATGCCGTAGCGAGTGCGTCGGCTGTGGCGCATCGCGGAGCAATCACCGTTGCCGAGAGCAACGAAGTTGTCTGCGAGTGTCCCGTTTGGGGATTTATGGTGTGCGAGATGCGCTCTCCGTTATCGTTGTAGTAGAAGCGGCGATAGTTGCCCGATGTGGCGAGCGATGCGCCACTAATCTGCACTACGCGCTGCTGGAATCTGCCTGGAGTTTGGTTGTTCTCGAATGGAGTATCAACTCCTACGCGCCACGCAATACCCCTTGCGTTCACCCCCTTTGCACGAATCTCTCCGCCCACCTCTACGATGTAGTTTTCGCACTCTTGGGTGTCGAGCCACTCGGCAATCATATCCACGACATAGCCTTTGGCGATGGAGTTTAGGTCAATCTGCACGCGCGAGTCACTCTTTACGATTCGCCTACCCTCAATGCGGAACTTGTCGAAACCGACAAACTGCATCAACGAGTCGATATTGGGCTTTGCTTCACGGTTTTTTGCGGCAAAGCCGTAGGCATCGACAAGAGGCTTTACCGTGATATCGTAGCGCGGAGTGAGAGTGTTAATTTTTGTGGCGAGTTCGATGTTGTGGAGAATATGAGCATCGAGAGAGTCTGTCTCGTTGCGGTTGATGCGACTCAGCAACGACGATGAGTTGAATATAGACATCGAGGCTATAGCTTCGCTATCTATCCGTTGCATCTCCTCGAAGATTCTCTTGTTTGCAAGATTGGTCTCGGCAACTATGTGGTAGGTTGTGCCGAGCATAGAACCATCAACCGTGCGATATTGCGGGGCAGTCGAACAAGAGATGGTTACAAGTAGTGTCAGTATGGTAATTAAAAACCTCATTTTGAGCCATATTTGCGTTCGAGCAGAGCCTCCGAATCCTTTACAGCGTAGCGAAACCAATCGTAGAGTGTGCGTGTGCGCTTCTCGTCGGAGAGGTGCCAATCGTTGCACTCAAGTCGCATTCGCTGCGACAACATATATATGAGAATGGCAGCCGATGCCGAAACATTCAGCGAATCGACCATTCCACACATCGGAATCTGCAAAAACTCATCTGCCTCTGCCAAGATTTCATCTGACACACCCGTCTTTTCCGTTCCGAAGATAAGGGCGAACTTCCCCTTTGTAACATCAAAAGATTCGGGTGTGCAGCTCTTGTGGTGTGGCGTGGTGGCGATAATGCGATAGCCCTGCGAGCGCAGAGCCTTCACGGCGTCGGCGGTTGTGGCGTGGCGATTGATATCTATCCACTTGTCCGTGCCGAGCGCAATATTCAAGGTCGGCAGGAAGGGGCAAAGCTCCTCTACGGTGTGGATGTTCTGCACGCCAAAAGCCTCGCAATGGCGTACTATTGCGCTGGCGTTCTGCGCGTGAAACATATTTTCGGTCATCACCGTTATATACTCGGTGCGCATATCGAGGGCGCGAGTAAGCGTGTCAATACGGCTCTCCAAAAGGAACGAGGAGAGGTATTCGATGCGCTCGCGCAACTCTTCGAGTGAGAGATTATTTTCGGTATTTGTCATCTTCATCGAGTATTTTGAGGTAACTTTCGTAGCGAGAAAAGGCTATCTCCTCGCGCTTTACCGCCTCTATGACGGCGCAATGAGGCTCGTGTGTGTGGGTGCAATTGAAGAAGCGACACTCGCCCGCACGCGAGATCATCTCAGGGAAGTAGTGCCATAACTCCTTCTCGTCAATATCGATCAAGCCGAAGCCTTTTACCCCTGGCGTGTCGATTATAAAACCATCCGCCACGCGGTACATTGTGGAGAATGTTGTGGTGTGTTTACCCTTGTGGAACGAGTCGGAAATCTCGCCTGTGCGTATCTCTATTGTCGGGTCTATTGCGCCAATAAGCGTCGATTTTCCAACGCCCGAATTGCCCGAAAGTAGGGTGGTCTTTCCAGCCAACATCTCCTTAACGCGCTCTACACCTTCGCCCTCGGTTGCCGAGATGTCGATAACCTCGTAGCCTGCACCCTCGTAGACGCGGTGAAACTCCGCTATCGCCTCAGGTGTTTCGCGCAGAAGGTCAATCTTGGCGAGGAGTATCGTTACGGGGACTTTGTACGCCTCGCAGGTAACGAGGAAGCGGTCTATAAATTCGGTGGCGGTAACCGGCTCAACGAGCGTTACGACCAACATTGCACGGTCAATGTTTGCAGCGATAATATGCGACTCTTTCGAGAGATTTGAGGCGCGACGAATAATGTAGTTGCGACGTGGCGCGATATCTACAATCACCCACTCGCCATCCTCGCCGCACTCACAATGTACGGTGTCCCCCACAACTACGGGGTTTGTGGAGCGTACACCTCGCAGACGCAACTTTCCGCGCATACGGCATCGCAAAATCTCCCCCTCGTGCAGCACCTCGTACCAACTACCCGTGGCGCGCATTACCAAACCTTCGATTCTCTGCATCGGTTATGCCTGTTTTTCGGTTGGAGAAAGAATTGTCTGTTTTGCCTCTTCCCAGTAGTCGAAGAGTGGTTGTGCCGTTTTGCGCACAACATCGAACGAGATGGAGTTGTCGAAGTATTGAGGTTCGACAAACTTTAGATTGACATTCAGTTCATATATGGCGGCATAGAGCATACTCAGTACGACGCACCCCTTAACTATCGAGAGCGCGATGCCGAGCAGAGTGTTTACCCAACCAAGCCCAATGAACGATAGCACCCTTGCAATCAGTTTTGCAAGTAGCGTTGCTATGACGAGCGTTGCAACGAAGGCGATAAGGAAGCCAGCCACAGCGGCGAATCGCGCATCGATATGGAGCATTTCGCCTACGGCAGCACCATATCGGAGTGCGAGAACTATGCCGAGAATTATGCCTAAAAGTCCGAGCAGTTGCGAGACAAAGCCGCTACGCCAACCGCTTACAATGGCCCATACAAGGGCGACAAGTGTAAGAATATCAAAGAAATTCATCGCAAAATATCTAAATAATCGCACGAAGTTAGCAATTTATTTGCGAATTTCCTATCTTTGCAGTTAGAAACTATTTAGGTTTACTATTAAAAGGTGATATAATGAGAAAGATTATAGCATATATAATGCTTGCTCTTTGCACAGTAGCAAGCGTGTCGGCTCGCGAGATTTACTCGCTCAATAATGGTTGGAAGTTCTTTTATGCCTCCGAAAATTCGAGCGACAATGCCCGTGAAGTGACACTGCCGCATACTTGGAATATAGATGCCTTTGTTGGTAATGGTGCATACCGCCAAGCAACGGCGAACTACACTCGTACGCTCTTTGTTCCGAGCGAGTGGCAGGGCAAACGACTCTTTTTGCGATTTCACGGAGTGCAGAGTGTTGCGGATGTATTTATCAATGGTCGTCATATAGGAGATCACTATGGCGGATATACCGCTTTTGCCTTCGAGATAACCGATAAGGTGTCGTATGGATACAATAACGCAATGCTTGTGGCTGTAAGTAACACCTATCGCAGCGATGTTCTGCCAGCTTCAACCGAGGAGAATATCTACGGCGGAATCTATCGTGATGTGGAACTTATCGTAACCGACAAAACAACCATTTCGCCACTCTACTACGGTACGGAGGGTGTTATGGTGCATCAAACCGAAGTTACGAAGGAGCGTGTTTCGGGAAAAGTTGATATTGCGCTGCTCGGCAAGCACGAGTCTACGCACAATGTTACCGTAGATTTCCTTGCGCCTGATGGCTATGTGTCGCTTTCGAAGGGCGTGAAGGCGAAGATTGATGGAAAACTTCTCTCCGTTCCTTTCACTATTGAGAATGCCGAGTTGTGGTCGCCTGCATTGCCACGACTCTACACCGTTAGAGTAAAGATTGGCGAGGAGAGTGTTGAGGTGAAAACTGGATTCCGTCGCATAAATGTCTCTACCGATAAGAAATTTACAATAAATGACCGCCGAGTAAGAGTTCGAGGTGTGTTGCTCGGACACGATCGTATGCCTAATGGAAATGCGGTGTCGAAGATGGAGATAAACTCCGACCTTGCGCTGATTCGCGAGATGGGAGCTAATGCGGTGCGTTCTGTTACTGGGCCTCATTCGCAGCACCTCTATAACGAGTGTGATCGCCTTGGAGTATTGGCGTGGGTTGATTTTCCGCTTACTCGCGCTCCATTCTTGAGCGATATACCTTACTACTCGACTGCTCGATTTGAGGAGAATGGCTTGCAACAACTTCAAGAGATTGTTCTACAAAACATCAACCACCCGTCGGTGGTGATGTGGGGTGTATTCTCGATGTTGCGTGGAAACTCTAAACAGCAGATGGACTACATTCGCAAGTTGAATGCTACCGCAAAGAGAGTTGATGCTTCGCGCCCTACGGTTGCGTGTAGCAATCAGGATGGCGATATCAACTTCATAACAGATCTGATTGTTTGGCATCAGGCCGTAGGTTGGGAGAGTGGCGAAATCACAGACCTTGAGGTTTGGCAGAGTGCACTACGCACAAACTGGAACCACCTCCGTCAAGCTGTGTGCTATGGAGAAAGTACAAATCCAGCTCGCATAGGCGCAGCAGCAAAGTGTTACGGCAATGCAAAGGCGGCGAACACTCGTAATCAACTCTTCCACGAGGGCTATGCGCGGTTGATTGACGAGGATTTGTTCTGGGGCGTATGGCTAAATTCGATGTTTGATATGGGCTCGGTTAGATATGTGCGTGGAGTGCGTAATTCGGGCATTGTATGTGGCAATCATAAGGAGCGTAAGGATATATTCTATCTCTATAAATCGCAGTGGAATCGTCGTAAGCCTACACTACATATCGTCGATAAAAAGCGCGATGTACGCTCTTGCGAGAAGCAGGTGTTTACGGTCTACTCCTCGTCGGGACAGCCGTTGATGCTGATAAATGGAGATACCGTAGCGTGCGAAAATGTATCACGCACAGTATATCGTACCGATACGCTCACTTTGAAGGGGGTAAATTCGGTGTTGGTGCGCGTTGGCGATAAGAGTGATGAGATGACTCTTACAATTGGCAACTATCTAAGAGTGCAATAGCCTCGCGACCTTCGCACATCAGCAGATCGAGCATCGACGCATTCTCGACAAAGGGGGTGCGATCCATAAACAACTGAAAATATTGGGGAGAGCTGAAGTGGCTCTCTCTTTTTTTGTCGCGGAGGTCTATCGTGTTTTCACTCGGCTCGATATATTGCTCCGAGAAGCGGTGCTTCGGCTCAATGCCGAGAATATCGAATTCGGCTTGCAAGATTTCACGGTTGAGATCTATGAGGTAGTTCCACTCGCGCTCGTAAATCGGCGCAATGCGGTCGGCAATATAGTCGAAGTAGGGCGACGAGCGATAAGCAGAGAGAATCGCAACCCAATGTTGGTGCTGCCAACGCTTCGAGTTGTCTATTCGCATATCGCGCATAGGAGTTCGTGGGCGGTTCGCCTTGATTAGCGGCACGGACAAAACCATACCGCCTGTAGGCGTAACAATCTCGGTACGATTGCGCTCCGAGCGTTTCACATAGTTCTCGCCGAGGTCTATAACAGCCTCCTCGCCACCTTGTCGCAGCTGTGCAAAATGCTCAATCGAGCCCCAATATGTCAGAGGTAAAATAATCATTATTTTTTGCTTTTAGCCATTAGCCATTGGCCATTAGCTCGGCAAAGTTAACAAAAAACGGAAAACGGAAAGCGGAAAGCGGAAAACTTTTTTGATTAAAGGTCGAACTTTGCAACAATGGAAAATAATTCCTATATTTGTAGTGCAGTAAAACTAAAAATAGAATTAGCCTATGAAACATTAGCGTATTTTAGTACGCACATTTTAGACATATTGGAAAAGCGTTACTTTTATTCTGGCTTCTGAAACTTCGACACTTTCAAAAAAGCACCAAGGATAAATCGGTAGCACTCACGCAATTCAGCGTGGGCTTTACTTATTTATTTGGTGCAAGGTAGTCGAAGACCTCAGAAGCAAATAAAAAAAGTTTAGTCCTCGCTTTTTTATGTGCGTATATATGGAAATGGACTACGGAGCAACCGAAAAATTGTAGAATTATGTAAAAATAGAACTAAAGATTATGAAAAAGTTTTTATTATTAATTATTATCTCATTTAGCATTAGCTGTGCTAATGCGAAAGTAGCTAATGCTATTTGGTATTTTCTATCCAAAACAAGTGCTTCTATTACAGAAAACGAAGATATTTCTGTGGTATATGGTATATATACAAAATATTCAAATTTGGGAATTGGGGATAAAACAGGTGTTGGAGGTGAAGCTCCTTTCCCTACTATGCGTATTATGCTTACAAATAAATCAAACAAGATTATATATGTTGATTTAGGAACTTCATTTATTAAGAAAAATAATGTTGCTTCAGTAATATACACACCGACTGTAATATCGTCAATGATCGGTCAATCATTTGGAACTAGTATAAATGTGGGGTCTGTTGCTAAATCCATAGGTATTGGGGGATTTGTTGGTACTGCGATGGGAGGAATAAATATTGGTGGTGGAGTAAGTTCTTCTACTACAACATCTACTTACGCGCAAAGATTTATCTCTATACCCCCAAAGAGTGCAGTATTTTTAGAAGACATACCAATTTTAACACCTGGTAGTGAAAAAGCATTGGGTGATATGTTCTATTATAGGGAAATTGGAATGGGCAAATTAAAATGGACAGGGTGTTTCTCTCCCAAATTTAGCGATCTTGAAAGTGAAGAAATTATAGATTTTTCAGAAGATAATACATTGTTTACAATTGGAGCTTTCTTAAATTACTCATTTTCTGATGATTTTAAAGAAACAAAAAGCATAGAAACAACTTACTATGTGAAGAGGATGGTAGGTTCTACATGGGGATATATGTTTGGAACCGTTAGTGATAAGGAATTTAATATTATAGATAAAACATTCCCTGAATGGAGAGAAGAAGTCAAGTCTGGTAATCTTGAGATAATTCGTTTATGGGCAAAATAGTTGTTTAAGAAGTTTATCTAATAGTTATTTGGTAATGAACCCGTTTAACAAGACTTTGTTAAACGGGTTCAAGAGTTTTCCGTTATTTCCAATCGCCGTTTGCCTTGATAAGAGCTATAAGGTGTTCGAGAGCCTCCTCCTGCGGGATATTGCGCTCGACACACTCCTTACCCTTGTAGAGCGAAATGCGACCTGCGCCCGCACCGACATAGCCGTAGTCGGCATCTGCCATCTCGCCAGGGCCATTTACGATGCAGCCCATAACGCCAATTTTCAAACCTTTCAGGTGCGAGGTACGAGCCTTGATATCTGCCAACGCCTGCTCTATATTATATAAGGTACGACCGCACGAAGGGCAGGCGATATACTCGGTATGCGAGAATCGCGCGCGCGATGCCTGCAAAATCATCAGTTCAATTTCGTGCAACTCCTCTTCGGCAATCTGCGGTGCATCAATCCACACGCCATCTGCCAAACCATCGAGCAACAACTGCCCCATATCGGCTGCGGCACGGAGAGCCACATCTTCGGTAGAGCCTTCATACTTGCGGCGAATAACAACGGGCGCGCCATCCTCACGGTTGAGAATTGCAGCACGCCACTCAGCAGTTGGGTTGCCACTTACGGCATCAACCACGATATATTCATCGGTAATCTCGCTGTGCGCCACAATCGGAGCCGAGGTGCGGCGGCGGTACTCGGTTGGGGAGTAACGCTCAGGGTACAAAACCTCAAATTCGCCATCGCGATTCTGGAAATGCTCGACCAACATCTGCGCTACGGGAACTTCATTTTCGGGAGCTTCGGTCAGCGAAACGCGGATTGTGTCGCCCACGCCATCTGCCAAGAGCGCGCCAATACCTACGGCACTCTTAATTCTGCCCTCGATGCCGTTGCCTGCCTCGGTAACGCCGAGGTGGATAGGGAACGACATACCCTCACGCTCCATCGCCTCGACCAGAAGGCGGTAGGCGTGTACCATAACGCGCGTGTTGCTCGACTTCATCGACACTACGACTTGGTCG
The DNA here is from genome assembly GCA_015059875.1 of Rikenellaceae bacterium. GTDB lineage: Bacteria > Bacteroidota > Bacteroidia > Bacteroidales > Rikenellaceae > Alistipes. The sequence goes on from SUZQ01000054.1 coordinate 11,477, forward strand.
AACTGCTCCTTGATGCAAATTCTTAAAAACTCCATTGCAGACTCGACCATTCCGGCAGGGGTGTCGCCGAGTCGGTCTACGATATGGCGGGCAAGCGAGCCGTGATTAACACCAATGCGCAACGCCACACCGCGCTTGCGGCACTTTGCGATTAACGCCTCCAACTCGCCACCGCTGGTGCGGTAGTTACCCGGATTGATGCGCACCTTATCGACCGACTCGGCGGCAATAGACGCAATCTCGGGAACAAAGTGAATATCGGCAACAATCGCTGTCGTGTAGCCATCTTTGCGCACTCCTGCAACAATATCTGCGAGAGCCTCACCCTCGCGTTTACCTTGTGCCGTAAGGCGTACAATGGGCGCACCCGCATCGGCAATGCGCTCAACCTGCGCCACACTCGCCTCGATATCGGCAGTGGCGGTATTTGTCATCGACTGCACGGCAATCGGATGACCGCCACCTATGGTGGTCGTGCCGATTCTGACCTCGTGGCTTGTTCTGCGTATGTACTTGTTCAGATTCATACCACAAAAATAAGAAAAATACCTCAAATTGTCAATTATCAATTGTCAATTATCAATTTGATTGCTATCTTTGTGGTATGGGAAGTATGCTCGATAATTCGATAAAGTTTGTGCAGGGCGTGGGCGAGGTGCGTGCCAAGTTGCTCGAAAAGGAGCTTGGCATCGTCACTATGCGCGATATGCTCTACCACTTCCCTTTCCGCTACATCGACCGTTCCCGCACCTACAAAGTGCGCGAAGTGACCGAAGATAACACATCCGCCTACATCCAACTGCGTGTCCGCGTTATCGGCAAGGCCTTTGCGGGTGAGGGACGCAAACAGCGTTTCTCGGTCTATTGTGCCGACGATACGGGGCGTGTGGAACTGATCTGGTTTCGCGGTGTGAAGTGGATTGAGAAGATTATCGAACTCAATCGTGAATATATCGTCTTTGGTCGCCCATCATTTTTCCGCGGCGAGTTCTCGATGGTGCATCCCGAAATAGAGGTCGTGGAGAAGGCTCTCGCGCGCAAAATGGAGAGTGGCTTGCAGGGCATCTACTCCACAACCGAAAAACTTTCGACCACGCTTGGTGGCAAGGGTTTATACAATATCATCTGCTCGTTGTGGGGTGTTGTTAGGGGGCATATCAACGACTATATGCCCGAATACTTTGTGCGCAAATATGGCTTGATGCCACTCGCAGACGCGCTTTACAATATCCACTTTCCGCAGTCACCCGAAAAGTTGCGACAGGCGCAATATCGACTGAAGTTTGATGAGTTGTTCGGCATACAGCTCAATATTCAGGCACGACGCTCGGAGCGCACGGGGCGCAAAGATGGTTTTATGTTTCCGAAGGTGGGCGACAAGTTTAACACCTTCTACCATACGAAGCTACCATTCTCGCTGACCGAAGGTCAGAAGCAGGCGGTGCGCGATATTCGCCAAGATACCGTTTCGGGCATTCAGATGAATCGCCTTCTGCAAGGTGATGTCGGCAGTGGCAAGACTGTGGTGGCGTTGTTGTCGATGTTGTTGGCGGGCGACAACGGTTTTCAGTCGTGTATGATGGTACCAACCGAGATTTTAGCGCGCCAGCACTACGCCTCGATGTCGAAGATGACCGAGGGAGTGCCTGTGCGCATTGCGATACTTACGGGGACAACCAAAGCGAAGGAGCGTAGAGAGATTTTAGCAGCATTGGAGGCTGGTGAGATAGATATTTTGGTGGGAACACACGCCCTAATTGAGGATAGGGTGCAGTTCTCGAACTTGGGACTTGTGATTATCGACGAGCAGCACCGCTTTGGCGTAGAGCAACGCGCACGATTGTGGACGAAAAATTCGCAACCGCCACATATCCTTGTAATGACCGCAACGCCAATTCCGCGTACGCTGGCGATGACCTTGTATGGCGATTTGGATGTCTCGATTATCAAAGGTCTGCCCCCTGGTCGTCAGCCGATAAAGACCTACCACTACTACGAGTCGGGGCGTTTGTCGTTGCATAACTTTATGCGCAAGCAGATCGAGCGCGGGCGACAGATATATGTGGTCTACCCGCTTATCCTAGAGTCCGAGAAGATGGACTATCTCTCGTTGCAGGAGGGATTTGACGCTATCGTGCGCGACTTTCCGCTGCCTAAATATCGCGTGGCGGTTTGTCACGGCAAGATGAAAGCCGAGCTGAAGCAGCAAGCAATGGAGGAGTTCAAAAATGGGCAGGCGGATATTTTGGTTGCCACTTCGGTTATTGAGGTGGGAGTCGATGTTCCGAATGCTACGATGATAGTTATCGAGTCGGCAGAGCGTTTCGGCTTGGCACAGCTGCATCAGCTGCGAGGTCGTGTAGGTCGTGGCTCGGAGCAGTCCTACTGTGTGCTGATGTCCGACGAGAAGTTGTCGAAGGAGTCGAGCAAACGATTGGAGGCGATGTGTCAGACGACAGATGGCTTCGAGTTGGCGGAGCTGGATTTGAGGTTGCGTGGTGCAGGCGATATCAATGGCACAATGCAGAGTGGCGAGGCGTTTGACCTGAAGATTGCAAATCCAACTTACGACAACCAAATTTTGCAGTTGGCGCAGGAGTTGGCTATCGCTCTTCTCGGAGTGGACGCAACGCTTTCTCATCCCGATCATATCGCGTTGCGTGAGTTGCGCGATCGTTACGCTCCGGAGTACAAAACCGATTTTTCGGAGATTTCATAATATCTGTAACACTAAAATCGTTTGTAGAAGAGAATGAGTGCGAACAAATATATAAAAGGTGCGATTTTTGCGATACTTCTCGTTGTGGGGGTAGCCACCGCATCGGCACAACTCTTTCAAGATGGAGAGGTGTTATACTATCGTGCCGCCTATCGCGCCAAGTTGGTGCCAAATATCGAGGCGGGCGAAGTTACGGTATCGACCTGCTACGATACGCTTGACGGCGAGGAGGTCTATCGTGTTACGGGAAATGGTCGTACGCTGCCATTCTTTAGATGGTTCTTCGATATGGATGACACCTACGATATTTGGGTGGATAAAACGACGCTGCGAACACAGCGTTTCGAGAGCGATTTGAAGGAGGATAAATATACCTTCCGAAGTGTGTATCGCTACGATTGGGACTCGATGAAGGTGCATACTTGGTCGCAACGGAGACAAAATATTCCGCGCACCAAGACGATGGATTTGACAAATGAGAGTATGGATGCCGTATCGCTCTACTTCAATCTTCGCTCGGTTGATTTGGAGTCGTTTCGCGAGGGCGAACACCGACAGCTTGATATGGTTTTGGAGGATACGATTCGTCATCTGCGCTACCGATATATCGGGCGCGAGGAGTTGAAAGTGCCGAGGTTGGGGCATTTCGATACGATGAAGTTTGCCTGTACACTCGGCTCATCGGAGGAGTTCTCGTTTACGGATGGAACGGAGTTCTTTATCTGGATAACCAACGACGAGAACAAAATTCCGGTAATGCTCGCCTCTCCCGTGCGTGTAGGGGAGATTCGGGCGTACCTTCGTCGATATGAGGGGTTGCGTTATCCTCTCACCAGTAAATTGGAAAAGTGATGGTGGAGTAGTGAAAAATATTGCTCTCAATGGCTAAAAGCCAAAAAAATTATTATATTTGCAAATAAATAGCAGTGTTTTATGGAAGAGAACAGATACGAATATAACCCAGAAGAGGGTTACGACTATGAGAAAGAGGAGAACGAGGCGGTTAAAAAGTCGCTTCGCGGATATCGTGTTGTGATAATTCTGCTTGCCATAATCTTGGCGGGTCTGTCGGTTTTGTACTTTAATCTTAATAGACAGCAACAAGAGGATTACGCCTTATTGCAGGCGGATAGAGATACTATTCAGAGTAATCTTACCGCGTTGATCAATGAGTATGACGATCTCAAATATCAGAATGATACGATTGCTGCGCAGTTGGCAAGGGCAAATGAGATGGTCGAGCAACTCAAGCGAGAGCGTCGCTTCAACTACAATAAGCTCAAGGCTTATCAAAAGGAGGTCGGTACATTGCGTGCTGTGATGAAGAACTATCTTCGTCAGATTGACTCGCTGAATACAATTAACAAGAAGGTTATTGGTGAGAATGTATCGTTGCGAAAAGAGATTTCTACTGCAAATCTTCGTGCAGATGTTGCCGAGGAGCGTGCATCGGAGTTGCAGAATAAGGTGCAACAGGGCTCGGTACTTCGCGCCCGTAATATTGCTATCGTTGCGCTCAACTCTAACGATAAGGAGATTTCGCGTGTGAAGAATGCGGCAACCCTGCGTGTCGATTTTACGGTAGGAGCTAACGAGCTTGCAGCGGCAGGAAATCGCCCAATCTACCTCTGCATTACTTCGCCAGACGGATACCTACTCTCTACCGATGCGATGCCTACTTTCGTATACCAAGGCACGAAGAAGGGTTACTCAGCTTCGCGTGATGTAGATTACCAAAATGAGGATCTCGATGTGAGCATCTTCTACAAGGGTAGCGGTTTCATCCCTGGAACTTACAAGGTAGAACTCTATATGGATGGAAATCTTATAGGTTCGGCTGAGGTGGCAATGCGTTAAAATCGTTCTGATAAGTTCTTCTTGCACGAGTTTGCGGATAACGAAATGCTCACATGGCATACTATGCTCCGCTTTCGTTACCTTACCTCGCACAAAAAATAATCTTATCATTGACGATTTTGGAGATGACAAACTGAATAGACGATAATATAAAATGTATGCGGTGGTACACTGCGAGGAAAATAAGCGAAATTATAGTAATAACATAACCATTAAAACAAATACAACACTATGAAAAAGTATGTTTGCACAGTATGTGCTTGGGTTTATGACCCAGAGATTGGCGATCCAGATAGCGGTATAGCTCCAGGAACAGCGTTCGAGGATATTCCAGAAGATTGGACTTGCCCAATCTGCGGCGTAACAAAAGAGGACTTTAATCCAATCGGATAGCGTAACCTCTTTAACCACTCGTAAATCCTCGACAAGGGCTTTGTCGAGGACTTTTTTTGCCCAAATTACCCCAATTTTGTTCAATTTCCCCTATATATAAATATAGGTATAAAAATATTTTTAAAAAATATTAAAAAAATCCTCAAAAAGATTTGCAGATTAAAAAAAAGTCGCTACCTTTGCATCCGCAATTGAGAAACAAACTCACGCAGCGATCTTCAAAATAACCTCGAAAGAGGGTTGAAAATGGCAAAAATGAAGTTTTTTGAAAAAAAATTGCAAAAAGTTCTTTCAAAATTTGGTGGTTAGGAAAATTTGCTTTACCTTTGCACCACTTTCGCGTCTGAAATATGACAAGCGAGAGATTTGAAAACGGTTCTTTGATTTACTGGTTATAATAAGAGAGAAAATGTAGTATTTATCTGTCAATTTCCTTTAATGGAAAATGAAGTAGTCAGGACTCTAACAATACATTATAATTTTTTACAATGGAGAGTTTGATCCTGGCTCAGGATGAACGCTAGC
>SUZQ01000055.1 GCA_015059875.1 Rikenellaceae bacterium
GGCAAAACTGACCTCGTCAGGCAATGTAACCATCGACATCAACAACGGCAAGAAGGTCGTTGAGGTTGAGGCCGGTGGTAACCTCCTCGCTACACTCGCTACGGCAGACATCTTCCTCCCATCGGCATGCGGTGGTAAGGGTGCTTGCGGACAGTGCAAGTGTCAGGTTTTGGAGGGTGGCGGCGAGGTGCTTCCTACCGAGACTGGCTTCTTCAACCGCAAGCAGATTCGTGAGAATTGGCGTTTGGGCTGCCAGGTAAAGGTTAAGGAGGATATGAAAATCGCTGTTCCTGATTCGGTGTTGAGCATCAAGAAGTGGGAATGCGAGGTTATCTCGAACCACAATGTTGCTACCTTCATCAAGGAGTTCGTGGTGAAGTTGCCTGAGGGCGAGCATTTGAACTTCCGTTCGGGTGGTTACATTCAGATTGATGTTCCAGCAATCACCGTTGATTACAAGGATATTGATGTTGATCCTCAGTACGAGGAGGATTGGGTTAAGTTTGGTCTTCGTGACTTGAAGATGGTTAACCCTGAGCCGCAGGTGCGTGCTTATTCGTGCGCTACTTACCCTGCTGAGGGCGATATCATCCGCTTGAATGTTCGTATCGCAACCCCTCCATTCGGCCCTGATCGCAAGATGCTGCCTGTAAATCCAGGAGTCTGCTCGTCGTATATCTACTCGCTCAAACCAGGCGATAAGATTACCATGTCGGGCCCTTACGGAGAGTTCTTCTTGCCAGACAACTTGCCTGATACTCAGGAGTTGATCTTTATCGGTGGCGGTGCAGGTATGGCTCCTATGCGTTCGCACATCATGCATCTGTTCAAGACCGAGAAGACAAAGCGTCCTGTAACATTCTGGTATGGTGCTCGTTCGCTCAAAGAGGCGTTCTATTTGGAGGATTATGCTGAGATCGAGCGCGAGTTCCCTAACTTCAAGTTCAACCTTGCTCTCGACCGTCCAGATCCAGAGGCAGATGCAGCAGGTGTTGATTACAAGGTGGGCTTCGTTCACAATGTCCTCTTCGAGAACTACCTCAAGAACCACGAGGATCCAGAGGGTTGTATCTACCTTATGTGCGGACCTCCAATGATGGTCGGAGCAGTTGAAAAGCTCCTCGACTCTCTCGGAGTGCCACCGGAGAATATTTTGTACGATAACTTCGGCGCATAAAACGCATTTTGATTGGCTCTTTTTGAGTCGCTCGTCGATAGCCCGATTGCTAACATAGGCTTACTATGCTGCGCATCGGGCTTCTTGTTTGCCTCAAAAATAGCTCACTCAAAATGTGTTTTATATTTCGTAGGTATGCTGCGGACTCGCTTTTTCGTTTGGCGCGAAATTTCCTCGCTAAAAATACGCGCTAACAAAAATGCATTTTAAGCAGCGACAGCTGCGTTATACTTCGATAATCTGCTTGCTCATTTACGCTTAGTAAACTGCGCAAGCGGATTTCTTGTATGCCTTGCTCTCATCTACTTAAAATGCTTTTTCCGTGTCGTGAATATGCTGCGGACTCGCTTTGTATGGTTGATAGAAATGGTACTTCCTCAAACAACCCCTAATAACCTCTAACAACCTCTAATAACCTCTAACAACCCGACAATACTCCCCTCCAAAAAAAACATCGGCTAATTGCCGATGCCTATTTTGAGAGATTTTCGATGCAGTGTCGAAGTGACTCCCGCCATTCGGGAATTGTCAGACCAAAGGTCGCGATAGACTTGCGCTTGTCCAAAACCGAGTATTGAGGTCTTGTGGCAGTGGTAGGGTAGTCGGCGGTTGTGCAGGGGGTGACTATGCAGTCTATACCGCTTAATCGGGCAATCTCCACAGCAAATTCATACCACGAACACTCTCCCATATTCGAGTAGTGGTATACGCCTAACCTCTCGCTCTGCCCGCTATCTATAATATAGGTAATAGCCTCTGCCAAATCTCCCGCATAGGTCGGTGTGCCCATTTGGTCGGCAACAACTCTAACCTCCGAGCGCGAAGCCATAAGCGAAAGCATCGTCTTAACAAAGTTCTTTCCATACTCCGAATAGAGCCACGAGGTGCGAATAACGATACTCCGACAGCCCGACTCTGCAATAGCCCTATCGCCAGCCAATTTGGTGCGTCCGTAGGCGTTTATTGGTGCAGGCGACTCCTCCTCTCTATATGGCGTGTCGGCTTTGCCCGAAAAGATGTAGTCGGTGGAGATATGGATGAGTGTGGCATTGTGGCGACGACACGCATCGGCAAGCAGAGCAACCGCCTTGTGGTTTATCTCGTCAGCCTTTGCCTCGTTCTCCTCTGCCAAATCTACTGCCGTGTAGGCGGCGCAATTTACCACAATATCGACCTTCTCGCAGTGGAAAAACTCCTCTATTGCCGTTGCAGAGGTTATATCCAACTCCTCGATATCGGTAAAGATATAGCGGTGATGGCTCTCGGCACTCGCCAAGCGCAAGGCACATCCCAACTGCCCATTTCCACCCGTTACCAATATCGTCATTTCCGTCGTTTTTAGTAGAGGTCGTCGTTGAAATCAAAAAGTTTATCGCACTCGGCAAACGCGGGGTGCTTTTTATCCTTCTCCGAGAGAATTACATCCTCGGCAGGAATCTGCCAATCTATCGCGAGCGTAGAGTCGTTCCAGGCGATTGCCCCCTCGCTTTCGGGAGCGTAGTAGTTGTCACACTTGTATGTGAATATCGCCTCGTCGCTCAAAACCGCATAGCCGTGAGCAAAACCGCGAGGGATAAAGACTTGACGATGATTCTCATCCGAAAGCTCCACGGCGATATGTTTGCCGAATGTAGGCGAGCCTTGGCGTATATCCACCGCAACATCGAGTACGCGACCTTTGATTACGCGCACCAATTTGCTCTGTGCGTGAGGCGACTGCTGAAAATGTAGACCACGCACTACGCCATACGACGAGCGCGATTCGTTATCCTGCACAAATTTGCAATCGCATACCTGCTCCGCGAACTCGCGCTCTGAGAACGCCTCGAAGAAGTAGCCTCGTTCGTCCTCGAAGATGCGTGGCTCGATAATCACCACCCCCTCAATATCTGTCTTTATGACCTTCATCTATATCTTCTCTATTTTATCAGCCGTAATTCCCGATACCGCAACGGCAATAATCCCCTCTATCGCCACCACAAAGCGTTTCGAGCGTTTGCCCTCAATCTTCACGAGTCTTCCTTCGCAACCCTTGAATGCTCCACTCGTAATGCGTACCTTCTCGCCAATATCGAAGCGTACTTCCTCGCCGGCAAGAATCTCTGCCGAGTCGTCCATTTCGTTGCAGACGCTAATAAATTGCTTCATCTGCTCGTCGGGGACAATCGTCGGGGTATTGCGCCCCGCCGATGGAGTCGTTATGTAGTGAAGATAGGGTATTCTTCCCTTAATCTCTTGTATCTCAGCCTTTTCGCCGTGTACAAAGATTAGATCGCGCACTACGGGAATAAGGTCGGTTTTGATACGATGCCCACTCTTTACGGTGCGCTTGCGCATAGGCACAAAACTCTCTATCTTGTGAGTTTCGAGCAATCTTTGCGCCATCAAATTACGACCATAAGTCGCACGCATAGCAAACCATCTTACCTCTGTTTCGCACGATATCATAATGCAAAATTAACGAATATAATTCTATTTCGCAAAAGGTACTACTTAAACGAGATGATATCCTCTACTCCATACTCCTTGTAGTGCGTCTGCAACTCGTCGTTGCGGTCCGAAAGGATAAGCAGCTTGTCGCCCATCATCAACTCTGCACCTCCCTTTGGCACGAAGTAGTCGCCATCGCGACACACCATCACAACGAGCGTATTGTCAGGCAGCGAGACTTTGTTCAGCGTGTTACCCTCCGAGAGCATCTGCTCCGTTACGGCAATCTCGGTAAATGCTGAACGCACCTTATCTTGCAATGCGTTCTCAAATTTACTCTCCTTCTCGGCGTATGCCAGACCGAGCAACTCTGCCATACTACTCACGGTTGTACCCTGTATAACGAGCGATATAATGGTCATAATAAATACCACATTGAAAATCAACTCTGCGCCCTCGATTTTAGCCACCCAAGGATAGGTGGCAAAGATGATTGGAACAGCACCACGAAGTCCTACCCACGAGATGTACAAGCGCGCCTTTTTCGAGAGTTTGCGGAATGGCGCAAGAGAGGTGAATGTCGCAATGGGGCGAGCCACCAACATAAGGAAGAGTCCTGCGGAGACGCCTAAAATGATGGTCTGCCACTGCAAAGCCTCTTCGAGAGTTACGAGCAGTCCGAGCATAATGAACATGATAATCTGGAATAGCCAGGTTATACCATCGAAGAATGTGGTTACGGTGCGTTTGTTTACAAGTTTGTTGTTTCCGACAATCAATCCTGCGATATATACCGCCAAATATCCGTTGCCCTTGATAAGCGATGTAAATGAGAATGTGAAGAAAACGCAGGCGAGCAACAACACCGAGTAGAGCGAGGCGTTGTCGATATTTATCTTGTTGATAACCCACACCGAAAGACGACCAAAGAGGTAACCAATCAACGCGCCCACAGCCATCTGTACTACGAACATTAGAATTGCACCTCCGATGCCAATCTCCTCGTTACCTTCGCCTCCGAGCATCCTTAGCAAGAGGATTACGAGGATGTACGCCATTGGGTCATTCGAGCCACTCTCTAACTCCAGCAACGGTCGCAGATTCTCGCTCAAACCTTGGCGGCGTGTGCGTAGAATCGAGAAAACCGAAGCCGAGTCGGTTGAGGATATAGTTGAAGCAAGAAGTAGAGCTACCGGGAACGAAAGCTCAAAACCAATTACGGGGGCTATCAAATAGATAAAAGAGCCGAGCAGCAGAGCCGTCATTAATACTCCTGCCGTAGCGAGGGTGATACCTTCGGGAAGTATCGGTCTGATCTCCGAGAATTTGGTATCCATACCTCCCGAAAACAGGATAATACAGAGCGATATCATACCGATAAACTGCGTCAGTTCGGGCGAATTGAACGACAGAATATCATAACCAAAGAAGAGACCTACCGCTAAGAAGAGCAGGAGTGCTGGAGCATTGAAGCGATAGGCAACCTTGCCCGCCATCACAGCTACGAACAATAGGATTGCTCCGATTAGTAAGAAGTGTTCTGCATTTATCATGTTTGGTATTTGACCTTTTAGTGGTTTATAACTTAATATAAGTTCAATTTGTTGTTCATCAACGATATGCCAATGCGGATTTTGCTGTGTCGCTTGTTGTAATCAATCATTGTTTCGCCATAGCCGTAGTTGTATTGCACAAACAGACACGGAATCCAGTCGCTGCGCTTTGCCATTCGCCACGAAGCCTCGACTTGCACATTGTACTTTGTAAATGTTACGGTGGGATTAACGAGTGCCGTTATCGCAATACGATCGTCGAGTGTGCGAAATGTAGCCCATAACTGCATTATGCCACGATAGCGGAAGTAGTGTCTGATAGTTTTGCTATCATAGTAGCCATACCATGCGCGACCGCCGAGTATCCAATGGGGTGAAGGCTCGTACAAGCAGGCGACCGTAGCGTAGTTGAACGAGCGCGACAGATCGCCATTGAGGCCATTCGATTCGTGTTCAAGTCCGAAGAGCAGACGAAGATTCTCCTTTGTCTGCCACGCAACCCAGAATCCAGGGTTGTAGGAGTTCTCACGGAAAGGACACGACTCTTGATAGATGTCCCAAAGGCTGCGTTGTGTGTAGGTTGCAAAGATATCGACTCTCTCTTTGATGCTCCACAACCTCAACGCTACACTTAGCTGAAATTTGATATCGGAGGTGTACTTCGATACGGGCTTGTTGGTTGCAAAACCTGTTACCATATAGTTCTGCTTCCACATTCCGATTACGGGATAGCGACTCTTAGATTTTACGGCAATACTATCTTTGCCTTCAGCATTTGCCGAAAGAACGGTTGTAAAGGCAATTAGTATCAATATAAATCGTTTCATCTTAAATTTTTTAGGCTAATGGCTAATAGCCAATAGCTAATGGCTATCATTGCGGAATAAAGATGTAGGTTATTGTTCCATGCTGTTTGGCAGGAGCAGAGTTGTTTATATCAAATCGAGAATTTCGCGCCGACTCGATAGCCGTCTGTCGCATACACTCATCTCCTCCACTTGTAACAGATGCAGAAATTACCTCTCCGCGCTGATTCACCACTACCGATACAATAACCTCGCCACCGCCTTCGCAGCGATAGGCTGGTTTTACAAGGTAGCGGCTATATCGTACAGGGTTTGTGAACGAGAAACTAACCGTAACGCTACCTTTGCGTTTTGTATCTTTTCGCTCCTTGTCACCCTTGCCCTGAGAGCGATTTTCGCCGATGGCATCAGCCTCGCGCAGACCTCGCTCGTACGCCTCACGATTTGCCTGCATCTCACGCTCAGTCGCCTCTGCCGAGGAGTTCAAAGCGGCTGTGTTTGTGCCTTTTGCATCCTCCAGATTTTCGTTCAATGCGTTCTCGTTTGAGGAGAGATTGCGAATCGAATTCCAGTCGATATTTTGGTTATTGCGGCGCACCTCCTCTAATAGCCTGTCGCGCTCCTGTTCGAGCAACTCTACTGCGCCCAAATCGATATAGATGGTGTTAGGTACTTCGCGTTTTGATGCGCCTATTTTTGCCGAAACAAAGACTATTGCGACAACAAGATAGACTATAATCGTCAATGATAATCCGATGCGGTTGTCGTATATCCAACCTATCGGATCTTCGCGGCGATTATCAAATGGCAATCGTAACCTCGGCTTGCGTGGTCGAGGGGTCTGTGGTGGTTGTTTTTCCCTATTATCGGTCGTTTGTTCCATACTACTTTGCGAAATCGTACGCAAAATTAATAATTTTCAAAAAAAAATGCTATCTTTGTGGTGTTTATACTTAAACTTTAACAAAAAATAAACATTATGTCTGTGAAACAAAACACCCTTGGCGCACCCATTACTTTTTCGGGCAAGGGACTACATACGGGAAAGCAGGTTACAATGACCGTAAGCCCTGCTCCCGAAAATCACGGTATAGTTTTCCGTCGTATCGATCTCGAAGGCGCACCTTCAGTACCCGCTTTGTGCGAGTATGTATGTGACACATCGCGCGGTACGACCATCGGTCAAGGCGAGGCGCGCGTGAGTACAATTGAGCATCTGATGTCTGCGCTTTGGACTCTTGGTGTAGATAATGCATTGGTAGATGTAAATGCTCCCGAAACCCCAATTCTCGATGGCTCGGCAAAGGCGTATGCCGAAGAGATTCAGCGAGTGGGCTTGGTGGAGCAGTCGGCAGATCGCAAATATTACGAGGTGACCGAAAAGCAGGTCTATGCAATCCCTGAGAAGGGTGTGATGTTGGCGATATATCCAAGCGAGGAGTTTACTGCATCGGTGCATATCGATTTCAATTCGAAGATTATCGGCAACCAATACGCCACCTTCGGGCCAGAGGATAACTACTCTGAGAAGATTGCACCGAATCGTACTTTCGTGTTTTTGCACGAGATAGAGGCGTTGGCAGCAGCAGGTTTGGTAAAGGGTGGCGATGTAGATAACGCTATCGTAATAGTGGAGAACCCTGTTAGCGATGAGCAGTTGCAGCGACTCTCAACCCTCTTCGACAAGAAGGATATTCGTGTTACGGGAGGATACCTCAACAATCTCGAACTTCGCTCAACTAACGAGATGGCGCGCCACAAGTTGCTCGATTTGCTCGGCGACTTTGCGTTGCTCGGAATGCGTATTAAGGGCAGCGTTATGGCAACTCGCCCTGGACACTATGCGAACACCGAGTTTATGAAGCAGCTTCGCAATTCGATTCGTCGCGAGGGCGTAAAACCTCGCTTTAAGTATGATCGTAAGAAGGCTCCGCTGTTCGATGTTGTTGATATTCAGAAGATGTTGCCGCACCGATTCCCGTTCTTGTTGGTCGATAGAATCTACCACATGGACAGCCTCTCGATTGCGGGTATCAAGCAGGTTACAATCAACGAGCCATTCTTCCAAGGACACTTCCCAACCGAGCCGGTTATGCCAGGAGTGCTTATCGTGGAGGCTATGGCGCAGGTTAGCGGAATCTATGTGTTGAGCAAGGTGGAGAATCCGAGCGAATACTCTACTTATTTCCTTCGTATTGACAATGTTCGCTTCCGCCACAAGATTGTGCCAGGCGACACAATGCAGATTGAGTGCGTATTAGCCGAGCCACCACGCCGTAACCTTGCCGATGTAGAGTGTAAGGTCTTTGTGGGCGATATCCTTGCGTGCGAGGCGTCGATTGTGGCACAAATCATCAAAAATAAGTAAAATCGTTTTTTAGAGGTATTATAGAGAATAACTTTTAACTATAAAAAGCTAATGGCCAATGGCTAATGGCTAAAAGCAAAAAAACAAAAAAGGTATGATTAGTCCTTTGGCTTATGTTCATCCCGACGCAAAGTTGGGAGAAAATGTTACGGTAGAGCCGTTTGCCTACATCGCGGGCGATGTTGTAATTGGCGACGATTGTTGGATCGGACCGGGTGCAGTCATCCACGATGGTGCGCGCATTGGCAAGCGCAATAAGATTCACACAGCAGCATCTATTGCGTGCCTTCCGCAGGATTTGAAGTTTGTTGGCGAAAAGACCACCGCAGTGATTGGTGACGACAACGACATCCGTGAGTGTGTAACCATCAGTCGCGGTACTGCTTCGCGCGGAACGACTGTTGTGGGCGATGGCAATCTTTTGATGGCGTATGTACATGTTGCACACGACGATGTGGTGGGTAGCCACTGCGTAATTGCAAACCGTGTTTCGCTTGCGGGCGAGGTTGAGGTTGGCGATTGGGTAGTTATTGGCGGTCACTCGGCAGTTCATCAATGGTGCAAGATTGGCGACCACTGTATGATTCAGGGCGGAACGCTTGTGCGTCAGGATGTTCCACCTTTTGTGACCTTGCGCGAGACAGGTAGCTATGCGGGCATCAACAAGTTGGGCTTGCAACGCCGAGGTTTCACCGCAGAGCAGATCGAGGCAATTCACAATACTCACCGTATCCTCTTCCAGAGCGATTTGAACTTCTCAAACGCTTGCAACGAGGCGGAGCAGACTCTGCCACAATCGCCTGAGCGTGACTACATCCTTGAGTTTGTGCGCGCGTCGTTGGGTGGTCGTGGTGTTATTAAGAAGTACGGCAGATAAAACTCTATCCAATGAAAGTTGCGCTATTTGTCCCTTGCTTTGTAAATGCCCTCTATCCCGAGGTTGGCGAAGCATCGTATAAATTGCTTACCTCGCTCGGCTTGGATGTAGATTATCCGTTGGAGCAGACTTGTTGTGGTCAGCCGATGGGAAATGCGGGTTATGAGAAGGACGCCGAACCGTTGGCGGAGCGAATGGAGGCGTTGTTTGCCGAGTATGACTATGTCGTAGGGCCATCGGCAAGTTGTGTTTCGTTTGTGCGCGAGGCGTATCCCCGTCTGTCGCACCACAAAGAGGGACACGAGTGCCTTTCGAGCCGCATCTATGAGATTTGCGAGTTCCTGCACGATGTGGTAAAACCGACATCGTTGAAGGCTCGTTTTCCGCACAAGGTCTCAATTCACAACTCTTGTCACGGTGTGCGCCTTATGGGTTTGAGCGCACCGAGCGAGCAGAATATCCCATATTATTCGAAGTTGCGAAATCTTCTCTCGTTGGTCGAGGGAGTTGAGGTTGTCGAGCCTGAACGACGCGATGAGTGTTGTGGCTTTGGCGGACTTTTTTCGATTGAGGAGAGTGCCGTGTCGGCGCGTATGGGACACGACAAGGTGCAGCGACATATTGCTACGGGAGCAGAGTTTATTACGGGCGCAGATTCATCCTGCCTAATGCATATGCAGGGAGTTATAGAGCGCGAAAAGTTGCCTATCCGCACAAAACATATAGTCGAAATTCTAACAGCAGAAGAATGAGCAGCCACTCGATAAAAGCAAAGGCATTCTTGAAGAATGAGGCTCGTGCATCGTGGCACGATAAGGCTCTCTATGCGGTGCGCGAGAAGCGCGATAAGCAGGCGTACGCTCTGCCTGAATGGGAGGAGTTGCGTGGTGCAGCTTCGGCAATCAAGGAGCATACGCTGTCGCACTTGGCGTTCTATCTCGAAGAGTTCGAGCGCAATGCTACGGCTAACGGCATAAAAGTGCATTGGGCGGAGACGGGTGAGGAGATGAACGATATCGTTGCGCAAATTATAGCGGCGCGCGGAGCGAAACATCTCGTTAAATCGAAGTCGATGTTGGCAGAGGAGTGTCACCTCGCACCATATCTTGAGGAGCATGGTGTGGAGGTTGTTGAGAGTGATTTGGGCGAGCGCATTGTGCAGTTGATGCACTGCGCACCAAGCCATATTGTTCTGCCTGCAATTCATATCAAGCGAGAGGAGGTAGGCGAGCTGTTTGAGCGCGAACTCTCGACTGAACACGGAAATTCAGATCCTACATACCTTACTCACGAGGCTCGTAAGCACCTTCGCGAGAAGTTTCTCGCGGCGGATGTGTCGATGACGGGCGTGAACTTTGCTATCGCCTCGGAGGGAGCATTTGCAGTCTGTACAAACGAGGGTAATGCCGATATGGGTACTTCGTTTACCGATACGCATATCGCCATTATGGGCTTGGAGAAGGTTATTCCCGATATGGCTTCGCTTGGTGTCTTTACGCGACTTTTGGCGCGTTCGGCTACGGGACAACCTATCACAACATACACCTCTATATATCGCAAACCAGAGGAGGGGAAGGAGATACATGTCATAATCGTGGATAATGGTCGCACGAAGTCGCTGGCGGATGAGGAGCACCGCAATATGCTCAAGTGTATGCGTTGCGGAGCGTGTATGAACACCTGTCCGGTGTATCGTCGCACGGGAGGCTACTCCTACTCCTACTTTATCCCAGGCCCTCTCGGCATAAATCTCGGAATGTTGCGTTCGCCAGAGGCGTATGGCGGAAATGTTTCGGGCTGCTCGTTGTGCTATTCGTGTTCGGGCGTTTGTCCCGCAAAGGTCGATCTGGCAGAGCAGATATACAAATGGCGACAGCAGATGTCGCCTCTCGGTGTGGCGGATAATAAGAAAAAACTGATGGTCAAGGCGATGAACCTGCTAATGCGCAATCCTCGATTGTTCAATACCGCATTGGCAGTAGTACCTTATGTTCCACGCCTTATATACAATAATAGTATAAACCCTTGGTACGCTTCGGGACGCGAAATGCCACACTTTGCGGCAAAGAGTTTCCGCGTATTGTGGCGTGAAGGGGAGGTCGGAAAGGAGGAGAAACGATGAGTGCAAGAGATAGTATTTTGAGTAGACTTCGTGCTGTGGAGATTGCTGAGGTCGAGAAACCGCAACTCTCTTTCTCTCCAATTCGCTATGAGAATAGAGTGGAGCATTTTGCCGATATAGTACGCAATGTTGGTGGAGAGGTCGTCGAGATGCGCGATTCACTCGCTTCGACGCTCGAATCGTTGCTTGGCAAGGGCGCAAAACTTGTATCGCCTTTAGCCGAGTTGCAAGAGATGGCGTTAAATCCCGATTCGGTTGCCGATGTTCACGAGCTTGGGGGCGAATACACTGCTGTGGTCGAGGGCAAGGTCGGCGTTGCCGAAAATGGCGCAGTATGGGTTCCTGTCAATGGGCGTAGAAAGGCCCATCTGTTTGCTTGTCAGCATCTTGTAATATTGCTCGATAGAGCGACCGTAGTCGATACCATGCAAGATGCAATGGCGCGAATTGCGCTCGACAATCTCGCTTATGGAGCATTTGTTTCTGGCCCATCCAAAACTGCCGATATCGAGCAGGCTCTGGTTATGGGTGCGCACGGAGCTATGCGTGCAACTGTGATTTTGTATTAACCTAAAATATCCAAGTGATGAAAAGACTCTTTTTAATTGCGGCGTTGTTCTGTGGCATCTATTCTGCACAGGCGATCAAGATTATTCATGGGCCATATCTTCAGGCTGTTACCGATACCGAGGCGACCATTATGTGGGTGACCGATACGAAGGCGTTGTCGTGGGTGGAACTTGCTCCAGATGATGGCACAAACTTCTATCATGTCGAGCGTCCGAAGTACTATCAGACCTATCTCGGTAAGCGTGTCTACGGCACAGTTCATCAGATTCGCATTACAGGTCTTGAACCAGGCAAAACCTATCGTTATTCGACCTCGTCGAAGGAGGTCGTAGGTATGAAGGGGCATCGTGTAACCTATGGCCATGTTGCTACGACAAAGGTGTACGGAAAGAATTTCAATAATGTATTTACCACACTCGATCCCAATAAAGTGGAGTCGCAATTTATTATGCTAAACGATATCCACGCAAAGCAGGAGAAGCTTGAGGCTTTGCTCAATACCTTCGAGGAGGGCAAGACGGACTTGGTATTCTATACAGGCGATATGGTAAGTATGGTTCCTACCGAGGAGATTCTCTTTCAGGGATTTGTAGATGCATCGGTACGACACTTTGCAAATAGAACGCCTTTCTATCTCGTTCGCGGAAATCACGAAACTCGTGGTCTTTTTGCAACAAGCTTTATGACCTACTTCCCATCAATTACGGGCAAACCATACTTTACCTTGCAGCACGGTGGCGTGTTTTATATTGTCTTGGATGGTGGCGAGGATAAGCCTGATAGCTGCCTTGAGTACTACGAAACCGCCGACTACGATACCTACCGCAAGGAGGAGGCAGAGTGGCTCAAAAAGGTTGTCGAGAGCGAGGAGTGTAAAAATGCAAAGTATCGCGTGGTGCTGATGCATATGCCGCCGATTGGTGGAAAGAATATGTGGCACGGGCCAAAACACGCTGGCGAGTGCTTCTTGCCTATTTTGAACAAGGCGAATATCTCCGTTATGTTGTCGGGACACACTCACCGCTATTCGTACAATACGCCTGAAACAACCGATGCCGAGTTCCCGATTCTTGTTAATGCGCACAACACCGCACTGAAGGCGCGTGTAAATGGCGAGGGAATCACCATTGATGTGATTGATATGACGGGAGCTGTAAAGCATACCCACACCTTCTGACGAGAAAATATTTGTCTTAGAAGTGCTTTCGGCTCTGCATTTGCCTTGAACTTGCATTGTTTCTAAGACTTCATTGTTGGGTGAAATCATCCCCGAAATATAATGGGCTAACCGTAAGTGGTTAGCTCTTTTTGTTGCATATTATTTCAGTGTGTTTTCGAGTGAGAATCGGTTAATAGTTGCAAAATGTAAAATCTTGTAAATCAATGAATTACACGGGGGGGGGTAAATTTCCTTCAAAATTTCTTCCTAAAAGTTTGTTTTGTCGCATAATATGCATTATATTTGTACCCGCGTGAATATTTAACAAATAGGTATGCAGTCGATTTTGCTATGAGATTGCATTGCTATTTGTCTATATTTATGCAATACGCATATAGAACAACAATTTTTATCTATAACTAACAATTAAAACACACACACATTTATGAAAAGAATTATCTATTCTTTGGTAGCAATCGTGTCGTTGTTGGCAGTATCTTGCGTTCAGGAGGATACCAGCGTAACACAGCCGATTGGAAGCGAAGCTCTCGTGTCGATTGCGGTAGGTAACGGCTCGGCTTCGCGTGCTATTGCGCAGGGAGAGTACACAAACGAACTCCTCTACGCTGTTTATGATGCTGAGTGGAAACTCCTCTTCACTCGCGATGTGGAGCTTCCTGCAACTCTCACCTACAAGGTTGAGGAGAAGCTCTTGACGGGCTACACCTATCACTTTGTATTCTGGGCACAGAAGGAGGGAACTTACACTCCTGAGTGGGGAACAGTAGGTCAGGTGTCTGTTCCAACCGTAACTATCGACTACACCAATGTTGCTGCAAACGACGATAGCCGTGATGCATTCTTTGGTCAGGTTGAGGTTGCTGTTCAGGGAACAACTAACAAGTCGGTTGAATTGAAGCGTCCTTTCGCGCAGATCAATCACGGTACAAACGACCTTGCAAAGGCTGCAACTGCAGGATTCAACACTACTGCTCTCAAAACTGAGCTCAAGGTTTCGGCTTACAACACTCTCTACTTGAACGGTGGTGGCGTAGATGGTCTTACTGAAGTAACTTTCGCATCAGCTGCACGCGACACTGATATGACTACATTGAACACCGATTACGATTGGATTTCGATGAACTATGTTTTGTGGACTGCAGAGGAGTCGTCGCTTGGCGAGTGTACTTTGACAATCACTGACGGCGCAAAGGAAATTGGCGTTAAGTATCCACAGGCTCCAGCTCGTCGTAACTATCGCACAAACCTCCTCGGCGCACTCTTGACCGACAGCGCAAATGTTAATGTTGAGGTTAAGCCAGATACAGAGGGTGACAACAATGTTAATGTTCCTGAGTACGAGAATGTTTCGAATGCATCGGAGCTTCAGCAGGCTATCGACGAGGGCAAGGAGCATATCATCTTGACTGACGATATCGACCTTAACGATTTGCTCTCGTTGTTCTCGCGCGCAGCAACTGACACTGATCCTAAGTTGGTTATCAACAAAGGCAATACATTCACTATCGATCTTAATAGCAAGAAACTTTCTGCTACTTCGTCGTTCAGTGCCAATCGCGAGATGTTCCTCGTAAAGGGTAACTTGACAGTCGTTAATGGTACTATCGAGTATGAGCATACTGGCGAGAATATGGAATGGAACGCAATGACAACCATCTTCGATATCACCGATGGTGGTGTTTTGAATCTCGATGGCGTTGTTGCAAAGAACTTGGGTGGCACAGATATGACATTCGTTGCACACTTGAACAACTGGGGCGAGGTAACTTTGAATGTTGAAAACTCTACATTGGAGGCTACTTATGTAGCTGTTCGTGCGTTCAACAGCGGTTACGATATGAACAATGTTACTATCAAGAACTCTACTTTGAAGGGTGGCAACTATGCTTTTTGGGTACACAACTATACTTTGGTAGACTTCGGCGGCGACGAGGCTAAGACTGAGGCTCATCAGGCATTGTTGAATCTTGATGTCTTCAATGGAACCAATACCTTCGTGGGTAAGAATAATACTCCTATTCGTTATGGCTTTACAAACTCTCTCTACTCTGGCGTAGTGACAACAGAGTCAGAGCTTAAAGAGATTCTCGCTGCTGGTTGGTGTGTAATACTTGGTAATGATATCGTACTTAATGAGTCTTTGAATACCAATAATACAAGCGATGCTGGTGCTGTTATCAATCTCAATGGTTACAAGCTCAGCGGTACCGATAACGCAACAGGTAGCTTTGGCCTTATCTATAACACAGGCAACCTCACAGTTGTAGGTCCTGGTAAGCTCGAACTCTCAGCTACCAACAACCGTGGCTGGAACGCATATTCGTCAGTTATCTCGAACAATCCTGGTGGTAACCTCGTAGTTAAGGATGGCGTAGTTATCGAGCACCTTGGTGGTACCGATATGGCTTATGGTATCGACAACCTCACAAATGGTAAGGGCACTGTTGCTGTTACAACCATCAAGGATGCAACTGTTAAGTCGACTTACCGTGCAGTTCGTCAGTTCCTCAATGGTATCGAGGCTACAAATGAGCTCTATGTAAAGGCTGGTGCTGTTATCGAGGGTGCAAACAAGTCTATCTGGATGCAGGACCCAAGCAAGAACGCAAACACTGGTAAGCTTGTTGTTGAGGCTGGTGCAGAGTTGAAGGGCAATGTATATCTCTCAGTAACTGCCGGCTCGACTGAGTGGCCTGTTGAGGTTTCGATTGCAAAGGCAGCATTGGTTAACGGTTCAGAGGTTCTTACAAGCAATGTTCCTGATGGCTATATGCTCACTGAGGAGAATGGCGTTTACAGCGTTGTGACTCAGCAGGCTAATGAGATTTGGTATACCTCTACTGAGATGAAGCTTGAGCCGACAACTCCAACAGCATTCAATGCAAATATCGTATCGAATGTTTGGGATAGCACGACTGGTAAGGGTGTAATCGCTTTCGATGCACCGCTTACTGACATCGGCAATGAGGCATTCAGGCGTAATACTAACAATACTCCGTCTAACTGGGCAACAAGCATTACTCTTCCTGAGGGCTTGAAGACTATTGGCAACTATGCGTTCTATCAGTGCTTTAGCTTGACCGAGATTGTTATTCCTGATAGCGTTACTTCGATTGGTGAGAATGCATTCGGCTCTTGCCGTGCCGCAACAACTGTAACACTTGGTAGTGGTGTAACCTCAATCGCATCGATGGCGTTCTATGACTTATGGGAACTTGGTGATTTTATTTGCAAGCCAACCACCCCTCCGACACTTGCGGATAAATGGGTGTTCAGTAGCGATTATAAGCCTGCAAAGGTTATTGTACCAGCAGCTTCAGTTGATGCTTACAAGGCAGCTAACTTCTGGAGTTCACTCAATATCGTAGCCGAGTAATTTCTAAAAGGCTTAAAAACAACTGCGCTCCTCGGTTTCGAGGGGCGCATTTTTTTTATGAAATTGTCGCTTTTCGCAAAGCGATAGATAAGGAGCATTGTGAATGTTTTTTCGGTGATTATACGGCAGAATAGTGTCAATGTTGCAAAATGTAATGCTTTGTAAATCAATGAATTGTGCTGGGGAGGGGTAAATTTTGCTAAATTTTTTTGTTTTGTCGCATAATATGCACTATATTTGTACTGAATAGCCTATATTATAATAGGTATGCGGTAGTTTTTGCAATCAAATTGCATTGCTGCTGGATTGTATTTGTACCATGCAAAAACATAATACACAATTTAAGGTAATGATGCCAAAAGCGGCGCTTGACTAAAGATGTAATTGCTTATAAATTTGTAAATTACAGCGATATTTTAGAGATTAGTAGAAAACGGTTTCTACTAATCTCTATTTTTTATGGTAAAAAA
>SUZQ01000056.1 GCA_015059875.1 Rikenellaceae bacterium
AAAGCGTGATGAATATGGCTCAGCCAGACAATCGTATTTTTTCTTATCCATTGCCAATTCTCACGTGAGTTCTTCTTAAAGGTTTGATAATCATAAATTCTATATCAAACTTCATCAAATATAGGAAAAATTTGTATATTTGCTGCGTGTTAATATGCAATTACTAATTTGAACACAAAAATTCATATAAAATGAAAAGATTACTACTATTTTTTTGCGCGCTATCAGTGGGATTAGCTGGTTGTACGCATTTTGAAGAGGTGTCATCCACCGCTGATCCTGCGGGAACGACACATATCATTTCGGCAGTAACCGATGAGTCAGAGCTTTCGCGTGCAAGTTTTGAGCGTGCAGAGGGTGGTTATAAACACTCTTGGGAGGCAGATGATGCTATCTCTGTCTTCCCTGGCACAAACAGCAATGCATGTTTTACTCTTATCGAGGGAGCAGAGAGCAATTCGGGTAAATTCAGCGGTTCGGTCAATTTAGGTGAA
This sequence comes from Rikenellaceae bacterium, assembly GCA_015059875.1. Classification (GTDB taxonomy): domain Bacteria; phylum Bacteroidota; class Bacteroidia; order Bacteroidales; family Rikenellaceae; genus Alistipes. Next base: position 495 of record SUZQ01000056.1, read on the forward strand.
GGCGAATTCTTTGCTGTCTATCCGTACAGCAAAGATATTGTGCTTTCGGATGAGGCTCTTACGGTCAAATATCCGGCTGTGCAGAGTTGGCGAGCAGACAAGGCGAGCTACGACAAGAACTCCTATCTGATGGTTGCTAACGGCACAAAGGAGAGTCTGAACTTCAAAAATGCTACCGCCGTTGTTCGTCTGTCGCTAACGGGCTCGGAAACTATTACAAAGATCGAGTTGAAGAGTATTGGTCATGAGGCGATTGCTGGTACTGCGGAGGTATCTTTCGAGAATGGAGAGCCTGTCGTAAGTCTGAGTGACGCGGACGATACTATTACACTCAATGCACCTGTAACCCTAACCGATGAGGCCAAGCACTTCTTCGTGTCGATACCTCCGGTTGCATTGAGCAAGGGCTTCTCGGTAACAATCTACGATAATGCGGGTTATGCAATGACGAAGAATCACACCTTCAATCGCACAATCAATCGCAATACGGTTGTTGAGATGCCTACATTTGCCTATGTAGCAACGGATAAGGTTTCGGATATTCCTGTTGCCGATATGCTCGATGTTGTATTTATGGCAGATGGCACTGCAAAGGATATCTCTCCACGCGGAATGAAGGTGCAGACCTTTGCTGACAGCGAACTTCTCAATACATATTTCGACTATCTGCAGGGGCAACATGTCGCTTCGTTCGACCACGCAGAAAGATTTGTGAATAACACAACCGGAACGCACTCTACCGGATATTACAAGGTCGATTTTGCCAATGATGCCGACTTTAAGAACCGACTTGCCGATGGACACTCGTGGGAGACATTAGTTATGATGGACGCAGAGGCTCCAGTAGTAAGTTCAGATAGTAAGTGGTTTTGTGCCCAGCAGAGTGGAGGAGTTGGTTTTGCTGTAAATAAGAAGGAAAGTGGACACGATTTCAACTTCTCGGTGAATTTAACAACCACAGGCTCTTCGGCTTGGGTTATTGCAAATAGTGGTATTGTTCCGCAGCGAGGTCAATGGTACCATGTTGTGGGTGTTTGGGACAAGGAGCAGAAGTATGTGTCGATATATGTCGATGGCGAGAAAAAAGATACTAAGGCAGTTGATGATGGTGCTGTTTTCTTCCTCAATAAGAGCTCTGTGTACCATTGGGTATGCGTAGGTGGAGATGCTGCCAATGGCGTGGCAGGTCAAGGTTGGGACGGCGATGTTGCTATTGCCCGTATATACGACAAGGCCCTTACCGATGCGGAGGTTACGGCTCTCTACAACAAGAGCTATCGCGACCGCGCCACTTTGGAGTTGGTTAAGGAGGTTAGTTGTATGAAATCCGAAACCGTTAGCGATGGTTACAGCTATATGGTTAAGGGTACAGGTTTTGTCTCGGGCGATATTTTGCGCCTTCGTTCTCACTCCAAAACTTACGAGTGCGAAACTAAGATCTATCCTGATGGTGCTTCGGCAACTATTCCTTCCGACTTTGTAAGCGGAAATTACAATATCGAACTCGTGCGTGGTACCAGTAAGCAGGTACTCGCAGAGGTCAATTTGACAATGTCCACAGTGCCTCAGGCAGATATGCTCGATGTTATATTCAACGAGGACGGTACAGCATACGACGCTTCGGGTATGCAGTCGGAGATTACCTATAAACCAGCTTCAACCTTGTGGACATATCTAAACTCGAATGGTGGATATGTGGCGAGATTTACAAATCCTACCGGTTCTGAAATCTCTTCGGGATATTATGGAGTACCTTATGTGGCAACAAACGCCTTTGGTGCAAAACAGGCCGATGGACATACACTCGAACTAATTGTATCGGTTGATAATGGAGATGCAAAACAGAGCCTTTTCTCTTCGCATCAAAGCGGAGGAACTGCATTTAGATTTGATGCTACGAATAGCACAGTTATAGAGAATGTAACGCTGACAAATACAGTCGGCTTCAGTCCTCGTGTTGCAAAGGCATATAGAGATACTCGAAATGAGGCATCAACAATAGAATTTGGCAAGTTCTATCACTTTGTAGGAGTATGGAATCAATCCACTGGCGAGGTCGTATGTTATATGAATGGAGTAAAGGTAAATACTCTTACTGGTAATACAGGTGCTTTCGGACACGCAAAAGCAGCTGCTAGAATCTTTATCATCGGCGGCGATCCTACCACAGCCGATACGGCTGATGCTGCCTTGAATGGCGATATTGCAATCGCGCGTATCTACGATAAACCACTCTCTGCTACCGAGGCTACTTCGTTGTATTCAGAGGCGCAAAAGAGTTGGCCTCGTGTCTCTTCAATCGGTCAAGTAACAGATATTGAGTACTTCCCTATGGTTGAAGTTGCCGAGGGGTGGAAATACTCGATATATGGCAATGGCATAAAGGCCGGCGATACCATTTCGCTCGAATCGTCATCGTCGGATAAGGTTTACAACTGCTCGACAACATCTGTCGAAGGTTGCGCTACAATTGTAATTCCGACAGGATTACTCTCGGATACCTACGATGTGGTTCTGCATAGAGGCGAGGATAAGTTGAAAATCGCCGTTACTTCATTTACGGTTAATCCTGATGCCGAGTTGCCTCATGCGACCAAGTCTATTGCCCATCGCGGATATTGGTATGTAGATGGAACTAACAATGTTCCGCACAACTCTATTGCCGGATTGCAAAGAGCGCAAGCGTTGGAGGGTTGCTACGCTGCGGAGATGGATGTATGGAGGACAGCAGATGGAGTGTTGGTAATAAACCACGACTCTTCGATTGGAGGAGTAACCATTAAAAAGGCAAATTACAGCGATATTGCAGATATGACACTCTCCAATGGCGAGAAGTTGCCAACTCTCGAATTGTACCTTAACGAGTATCTCAAAAACACCTCTATAAGGTTGATGATACATGTGAAGGATACTGCGTGCTTAGATGATATTATTGCAATGTTGCGCGAAAAGAGTATTCTCGACAAGGCAGATTGGTTAATTAGCCCGTATGCAGATGCTAAGAGTGTTATAGAAAAGTGCAAGAGCGAAGCACCGGATATGGTTCTCTTCCATCCAAATGATGATGTAGTGAAGACATACGCCGAACTTGCCGCTGACGGAATGACGCTTAACTATAACTCGAATACGGTCAATAAGGACTACTCGTGTATCAAGCGCGCACACGAGGCAGGAGTGAAGGTATTGGTATGGAATGATGTGGATTCAAAGGCAAGTATGCTGAAATATATGGGACTTGGTGCAGATTATTTCAATACCAACCGCCCGCAATTGTTGATCGAGTTGAGAAAAAAGTGTTTTATTGAGAAGTAGTTATGAAAAGATATATTACACCTGAATTAGATATACACTCTCTATATTGGCAGAGGTGGGCTTTACGGCCTCATTAGGAACTGGAATGGACGATGACTCGACCATCGAAGGTGGAGAGTGGGACTAGTGCTGAAAACAAAATAACTCAAATAATGGGATTATTTGATATATTCAAGAAGAAAAAGAGCGAGGAGGTTGCTGCCGCAGCACCCGAAGTGGCGCAGGAGGTGGCACAGGTTGAGCAGGAGGAGCTTAACACGGGACTCGAAAAGACAAAGGAGGGATTCTTCTCGAAGTTGCATCGTGCCGTAGCAGGGCGCTCGACCGTCGATGCCGACCTGCTCGATGACTTGGAGGAGGCGTTGATAACATCCGATGTGGGAGTGGATACCACTGTCAAGATTATCCGCAAAATCGAGGAGCGTGTGGCTCGCGATAAGTATGTCAATACGGAAGAGTTGTACAACATTCTCTACGACGAGATTGCATCGCTTATGGAGGCAGCCGAAGGCTCTTCGGAGTCGTTTGGACTCGATGTCAAGGAGGGTACGCCCTATGTGGTGATGGTTGTCGGCGTAAATGGCGCGGGCAAGACCACGACAATCGGAAAGCTCGCAGCGCAACTCACCCGTGCTGGCAAGAAGGTCTATATCGGTGCGGCGGACACCTTCCGTGCTGCGGCTATCGACCAGCTCGGCGTATGGGCAGAGCGCGCAGGAGCTACGATGATTCGTCAGGATATGGGCTCGGATCCTGCATCGGTGGCGTTCGATACACTGCGTTCGGCGGTGGCAAACAGTGCCGATGTGGTGCTGATTGACACGGCAGGTCGTCTGCACAATAAGATTGGCTTGATGAACGAATTGACCAAGATTCGCAATGTTATGGCGAAGGTTATCCCTGACGCTCCGCACGAGGTGATGCTTGTGCTTGACGGCTCAACGGGACAAAACGCCTTCGAGCAGGCTCGTCAATTCACTCAGGCTACGCAGGTTACATCGTTGGCAATCACAAAGTTGGACGGAACAGCAAAGGGCGGAGTAGTGATTGGTATTAGCGACGCATTCAAAGTGCCGGTGCGCTATATCGGCATTGGCGAGGGCATCGACCAGCTCCGCATCTTCGACCGTCATCAGTTTGTTAAGGCGTTGTTTGGTAGAAAATAGTCGGCAATGAAGATTGTAAATATCATAACGCTCGGTTGCGCCAAGAATCGTGTCGATTCGGAGCATATCGCTGCGCAGCTCACGGAGGCGGGCTACGAGATTCGCTTCGATAGCGACCGCACAGATGCAAAGGTCGTGGTGGTGAATACTTGCGGCTTTATTGGCGATGCCAAGGAGGAGAGTATCGACACTATTCTCAACTGCGTTGAGGCAAAACGAGCAGGGCTTATCGAAAAGTTGTTCGTTATCGGCTGTCTTTCGGAGCGTTATGCCGACGAGTTGCGCGAGGAGATTCCTGAGGTTGATGACTACTTCGGCGCAAGAACCTTCGATGGCGTGGTGCGCGCCTTGACGGGCGACTACCGCGCAGAGGTCGAGACACAGCGCGAACTCTCCACTCCGAAACACTACGCCTACCTCAAAATCGGTGAGGGTTGCAATTGGCGATGTGGTTACTGTGCCATTCCGCTAATTCGTGGCAAGCATCGCTCCGTGCCTATGGAACAGGTGTTGGAGGAGGCTCAAAATCTTGCAGCAAAGGGGGTTAAAGAGATTATGGTAGTGGCGCAAGATACCACCTACTACGGCGTTGATCTCTACGGCAAGCGTTGCTTGGCGGAGCTGCTCGAAAAGCTCTGCAAGGTGGCGGGTATAGAGTGGATTCGACTCCACTACGCCTATCCGACCGACTTCCCTCAGGATGTTATCGAGGTTATGGCGCGTGAGCCGAAGATTTGTAAATACTTGGATATTCCGTTGCAGCACCTCTCGGATAATCAGTTGGAGTTGATGCATCGCCGCCACACCAAGGCAGAGGCTCTTGAACTGATTGAGCGACTGCGTGCGGCAATTCCCGATATCGCCATTCGCACCACAATGTTGGTGGGCTACCCGAACGAGAGTGCAGCCGACTATGAGGAGTTGTGCGAGGAGGTTAAGCGACTTCGTTTCGACCGCCTTGGCGTCTTCCCATACTCGGAGGAGGAGGGAACATTCTCGGCAACGAAGCTGAAAGATAATGTTCCGCAGCGCGTAAAAGATTATCGTGCCGAGCATCTGATGGCCGTTCAGGCGGAGATTTCGCACTCGAAAAACGAGGAGCGCGTGGGTAATGTCGAGCGCGTGATAATTGACGGCAAGTCGGGCGAATACTATATCGGTCGCTCGCAGTACGACTCTCCAGAGGTGGACGAGGAGATATTGATTTCGAGCCACAAACGCCTTATGAAGGGCAAATTCTACGATGTAAAGATTACCGATGCAGACGACTTCGATCTGTATGCGGAGGTTATAAAGTAATAAGCAATGGCAAAATATCAGCTAAAAGAGGTTGTGACACCTCGCGAGGCGAAGGAGTGGTTACATCTCGACCGAAAAATATATAAGGATTGCCCATATTGGGTATGTCCGCTTGACGACGATATCGAAAAGGTCTTTGATCCTGAACGCAACCATCTCTTCGAGGGGGGCGAGGCGATTCGTTGGATTGCCCTCGACGAGAGGGGCGAGTCGGTAGGTCGCATCGCAGCGTTCTACAACCGTGAGCAGGCGAGCGTTACCGAGAATATGGGTTGCTGCGGTTTCTTCGAGTCGATAGAGTGTCAGGAGGTTGCAAATCTGCTATTCGATGCTGCCCGCGAGTGGCTTGCCGAGCGCGGTTTGGAGGGTATGGATGGCCCAGTAAACTTCGGCTCGCGCGATTCGTGGTGGGGATTGTTGGTCGAGGGCTTCGAGTATGAGCCACTCTACGGGAATCCATACCATTTGCCATACTACAAGGCTCTGTTCGAGAACTACGGTTTTCAGAACTACTTTAACCAAAACTCCTATGTTTGGCGCGCCGAGGATGGTGTTTTGAGCGAGATTGCTCTCGAAAAGGCTCATCGCGTACTCGCCAACCCAGAGTATCAGATAAAGGATATTACGGGAGCAAATCTTGAGGAGGCGGCAGAGAATCTGCGCACCATATATAACAAGGCGTGGTCGCTCTTTACGGGTGTAAAGCAGATGACCAAGGAGGAGGCGCAGAAGCTGATGCGCACGCTTCGCCCGATTATTGATCCGAATTTGATATATTTCGCCTACCACAACAACGAGCCTATTGGCTTCTTCGTTATGGTACCCGATTTGAATCGCGTAATTGGTAAGTTCAATGGCAAGTTCGGTTTGGTGGAGAAGTTGCGCCTGATGTGGGATTTGAAGGTGCGCAAGTCGTGTGACCGTGTCTTTGGAATCATCTTTGGTATAACACCTGAGTTTCAGGGCAAGGGCATCGAGAGTGCCATTATGACCTATATTCTCGAAAACTATATCCATACGGGGCGCAGTCCGTACAAGTCGTTCGAGTTTGCGTGGATTGGCGACTTCAACCCCGTAATGAACAGAATGATAGAGCGTTATGTCTGCGCCACAAAGCACAAGATGCACACCACATATCGCTACCTGTTCGACCGCACACGCGAGTTCCACCGTTGCCCACGATTGGGATTCAAAAGACCAGAGAAACAGTAATCTGAAAGCGAGAAACTAAAATAAGACTTGCCGAGCAGTGAAATTCGCAGCTCGGCTTTTTTTGTGGTGGAATTTCTGGAACACCTCTACTTTTACCCCAGCCATTCATCAAATCCAACCTTATTTATATCCCTAATTATGGAGGCAACGATGGATAGAGGGGGAGAATAGAACCCTTCCTGTCTATACACCTCAATTCTTTCAACGCCTCGGCTTGGTCGCTCTACCTCCAACTCTATCGAGGGATTTGTATCAGAAAACTTATAAATAGCAGATAGTAATTTGCACCCATTTAAGGTTAGCAAAGTGGATTCGCCCTTGAAGTTTAGAAAATGATAATATCTGCACGATGTGTCGGAGTGGCATTCGGCAAAGAATAGGATATCCTCAGAACTATTGTGCAATAGCTCGAAAGTCGGCTTCATATCTACTGCTCCATTTGTATATACGGCGTAGAACATTGTGGCTCAAGTTTCATATCCATCAGCACCAAGTGGTAGTACAAAAAAGAAAGCGTGGTGCTGAAAACTTATTTTTGTTAAGCGGGCTCTGGAAAGCCTTCGAGAAAAATAAGCAACAACTCCACGCCATACCAAGCGGTATGACGCAAAAGATGTCAGCCCATCCTCTCTCTTGAATTTTCCAGATTCGCTTAACGAGAATAAACTTACACTTTCTGCGTAATTATGTCTGCAACCAAAGCGATTGCATCACAAATGTAGAAATTTATTCCGAAAAGTGCAAAAAACAACGGAATTATATAGTTTAGTGTTGTAAAAAAATCGTCATTGTGAAGGAGCGTAGCGACTGCGACAATCTCCTTGTTTTGGGGCATGTAGGAGATTGCCACGGCTTGTGCCAAGCCTCGGGCTTCGCCGACCAAATCAAACGGAAAACGGAGAGCGAAAGACGGAAAACTAAAAAAACTTGCCGAGCTATTTGCCCGGCAAGTCTTTTTCATTAGCTATTTTAGTGAGATTAGAGAATTTAGGGAGTTTAGCGATACGCCATTCTCCCTAATCTCATTAAATTCCCTACCCCCTCCCTCCTACCGCTGGGTATCGTTTTCGATACCTATGGTTGTGGAGAGGCTTTCCTCTGGATGATGGTCCCCCCCCTTGTGTGTTATTCAATGCCATAAATCCCCCGAAAAACTTTTAATTTTTAATTTTTAATTCTTAATTTTGTAGTTGCGAAAGAGCCAACAGCCAATGGCTAATGGCTAAAAGCCCAAGAAAAACTAAAAACCAACCATAAAACTATGAAAACAACCGTATTCACTAAGTATCACATCGCAAATGGTGCCAAGATGGCGGAGTTTGCGGGTTACAATATGCCTATCGAGTTTTCGGGCATCAACGACGAGCATCTCACCGTGCGCAACGGTGCCGGCGTATTCGATGTGAGCCACATGGGCGAGATTTGGGTTAAGGGCGAGAACGCCACAGCCCTCTTGCAGAAGATTGGCACAAATGATGTTACTAAACTCTACGATGGCAAGGCGCAGTACTCGTGTATGCCAAACGGCAAGGGAGGAATAGTTGATGATATCATCATCTACCGCTATTCGGAGCAGAAGTACCTTATCTGCGTAAATGCAGCCAACATCGAGAAAGATTGGGCGCATATCTTGGAGCAGGGCAAGGCGTTCGGTATGCGTGAAGGTGTGGAGTTGGAGAACGCCTCCGACCGCATCTCGCAATTGGCTATTCAGGGCCCTCTCGCAATGAAAATCGTACAGAAGATGTGCGAGGAGGAGGTTGAGAATATGGAGTACTACACCTTCCGTCAGTTGCAGTTGGCAGGTTGCGAGGTGATACTCTCGATGACGGGCTACACCGGTTCGGGAGGGTGCGAAATCTATATGCACAACGAGGATGCTGACCACATCTGGGAGGAGTTGTGGAAGGCGGGCGAGGAGTACGGCTTGAAGAATATCGGACTTGGCGCACGCGACACCCTCCGCTTGGAGAAGGGTTTTTGCCTCTATGGCGACGAGATTGACGACACAACTTCGCCTATCGAGGCGGGCTTGGGTTGGATTACCAAGTTTGTGGATGGCAAAGAGTTTATCGACCGCGACCTCCTCGCTGAGCAGAAGGCAAACGGCGTAGAGCGTAAGTTGGTAGGCTTGAAGATGATTGACCGAGGAATACCTCGTCACGAGTATAAGGTTGCCGACATCGAGGGTAACGAGATAGGTCATATCACCTCGGGTACGATGTCGCCTTGCTTGAAGGTGGGTATCGGTATGGCGTATGTGAAGGCGGAGTTTGCGAAGGTCGGTACGGTGGTATGTGTGGTTATTCGCGACAGACTGCTCAAAGCTGAGGTTGTGAAGTTGCCGTTTGTGTAACTCTAAAGGAGAATGGCTAATATATCGTTTCTTGTAGATTGGTTTCCTGGTGGGGGAGTTGAGCGAGTTATAATGAATCTCGCTCAACCTCTTGCCGAGCGAGGGGATAAAATCTATCTCTTTGTACACCATCTGCACCGCGAGAAGTTGTCGGAGGAGTTGCCGATAGAGTATCTTGAGTTGCCCTATTCAGCTCGAAGTTCCAAAAATTACACCTTCGTAACGGAGGCGATTCGACGCAACAAAATCGACATCTTCTTTGCTCCAGGGCGTTTCCCGAAGTACCTGCCACAGCTGAACAAGATGGGGCTGTGCAAGTTGGTCTATGTGCTGCACGGGTGTCCGTTCTACGAGAAGCTGGAGAAGTGGGGACAGATTATCCGACCTCGGAAAAGGGGTGTTGTAGAGTGGCTAAACCGCTACTTGATTAACTATCCCAAATATAAACTTGGTTACTACGACCGAAAAATGGAGCGTCGCTACCACACCATCTACAACGCGGTCGATGCCTATGGCGTGTTGTTCGAGGAGTATGGCGAGATGGTTGCCGAGGAGGTGGGCGTTCCGTACAAGGAGTCGAAGTGCGTGGTTCTGCAAAATCCGATACAGATTTCGGGGGATGTGGAGCTCGATATGCCGCGCCAAAAACGAGTGCTTTTTGTTGGGCGTCTCTCCTATTGGGATAAGCGAATTGACAGGTTGTTGTCGGCGTGGAAGCTTGTGTATAGGGATTTCCCCGATTGGAGATTATCGATTGTTGGCGAGGGAAGCGAGCGCGAGGCTCTCGAACAGTTTGTACGCGATAATGATTTGCAACGAGTTGAATTTCTGGGCTTTGAGCCGAATCCGAAACAGCTGTATGCCACCTCGGAGATTCTGTGCCTGACCTCCACGATTGAGGGTTGCCCGATGGTGCTACTTGAGGCGCAGATGTGCGGTTGTGCGACGATGGCGTTCGATTGCAGTAGTGGCGTGCGCGAAATTCTATCGCCCAATTGGGAGAGTGGTGTCTCAGTGCCAAATGGGGATATTGTGGGTTATGCCGAGGCGTTGTCGCGATTGATGAGGGATGATGCGTTGCGCCGCAAAATTCAGAAAAATGGCGTGGAGAACGCCAAACGATTTGCTCCTGCGAAGAGTGCGGAGCAGTATCACACACTGATAGAGCGACTGATGCGGAGTTAAGCGGCGTTTTGATAATTCCGAATTTTAATTTATAATTCTGCTCTGTATTTTGCATTTTGCATTTTTTATTCTATCTTTGCACTCGCAAAAAGTTTTGGACCCATAGCTCAGTTGGTTAGAGCAGCGGACTCATAATCCGAAGGTCGTGGGATCATGCCCCTCTGGGTCCACAATTTTCAAGCGGCTACTTCAGTAGCCGCTTTTTTTGATTGGTCCCATTTGTCCTATAAACCTAAACTTCACGAAAATCACTAAAAATCATTGTAATATGAGAAAAAATTATTACATTTGTGGACAGTATGCACAAAAGCGCAATACAGCAAATTAACTTAAAACATAAATTTTTAACTATTAACTAATTAAAACAAAAACAAGATGAAAAACTTATTCAAGATTCTCTTGGCAGTTGTAGCGTTGGCAGTCGTAGGCTGTACAACCGATGCAACTGAGGACCTTGACACTCAGTTTGGTGGCGTCGATGGTCAGACAACCATCACCCTCTCGCTTGAGGAGTCGCGTACTCAGCTCGGTACAGAGGTAGATGGTCTCTACCCACTCACTTGGAGTAAGGGTGACAAGATTTCGGTAAATGGTGTTGAGTCTGGCGAAGCTGTAATCGACAGCAACAACCCTGCAAACGCAACATTTACCATTGGCGGTACTCCTGCAAAACCGTACTGCATCGCTTATCCTGCAGCAGCAGAGGGACAAGTGGAGTTTGCTGCAAATCAGGTACACGCAGGCAACACCACTTTCGGTAATGGCGTTGCAACAATGTACGGCTATGGCGAGAGTGGTTTGGGCGTTCAGTTGCACCACTTGACAGGTGTATTGAAGATTGGTATCACTGGTAGCCACACGCTTAATCTCGTGCAGATTTCGACCGTAGATCGCGCCCCTATTGCTGGTGCTTTTGAACTTGATTTTGCAACTGGCGAACTCACAGCAACAAAGAGCGCAAAGGATGTTATCAGCTATGCAATCCCTGCAAGCGAGGCAGATGGTGTTTATGGTCTTGAGTTGTCGAACACCACTCCGCAGTATATCCATGTTGCTGTTCCTGCAGGCGAGTACGACGAGTTGTATGTAACTCTCTACGACAACGCAGGTGGTGTGATGTATGCAACCATTAAGGCTGACGACACAAAGCCTCTCGCAGCTGGTAAGGTGCGTGAGTTCTCGAACTCAATCGTTTACGCTCCAAACGCAAGCGTATTCGTAATTAAGGATGTAGCATCGTTGAAGGCGTTTGGCGAGCAGGCTGCAACACTCGACAAAGACGCTCTCTTCGTTGCCGATGTTGATATGACCGGCGAGGCTTGGACTCCAATCGAGGGTTACGCTAAGACCGTTATCGGTAACGGTTACGCAATCAAGGGCTTGACTGCTCCATTGTTCGGCACAACAAACGCAAGCATCAAGGGCTTGCACTTGGAGGATGTTGTTCTCAACTCGAACGACAACCCTATCATGGGTGCGTTGGCTTGCAAGGTAGTTGCAACCGATGCAGGAATCCCTGTAATTGAGCACTGCTCGGTAAGCGGTACTCTTACCGTAAATAACACCACTTATGTCCCTACGGGCGAGAACACAGATATCGAGATGAACTACGCAGGTATCGTGGCTCAGTCGCAGGGTGCGCACATCAAGAATTGCGAGAGCAATGTGGCAATCACTGTAAATCAGGTTGCCGTTGAGGGTAACACCGCAAAGCTTCGCCCTTATGTTGGAGGTATCGTTGGTAACGCTTACGGCGCAACTTTAACCGAGGGTATTACCTTTACTGAGGTTATCGACTGTGTGAACAATGGCGATATTCTCTATAAGGATGTTTGCTGTAAGGCTGACAACTTGGTTATCACCCCTACCGTTGGAGGTATCGCAGGTGGCGTGCAGCACTATACTACAATTACAGAGGATGACTGCGTAACTCACACACAGTTTACCAATTGTAAGAACTACGGCGATGTAACCATCCAGGCAAATGGCGGTGGTGCAAATAGCGACACACAGGGTTCTGAGCAAACTCATGTAGCCGGTATTGTGGCCCGTGGTGCTTACACATCGTTGATCGATTGCGATAACCATGGTGTTATCACTCTCGATGGAACATTCTTGCAGACCTTCTCGGGTGGTGTCTGCGGAGCTTCATGGTACTCTAACTTGGAGGATTGCGACAACTTTGGAGCAGTAACCGTAACCGAGGAGACCATCTTCCGTGGTATTATGTTGGCGGGTGTTTCGGGTAACAATTACAGTGCAGCCGATTATAAATACTATTCGAAGAACTGTACCAACAACGCCCCTATTACCTGTCTTGGTTCTGTCGATCCTAATGCTCCTGCAGGTGGTCTTTATCACTATCGTATCGGTGGTTGCGAGGGCTTCGGTCGAAGCATCATAACCGATATGGTAAACAACAAGAAGGGCGTGGTTACCTGTAAGGGTAACATTATATACCTTACATCAAAGTCGCTCTACTGCAATGTAGGCGGTGTAACTGCTTATCGTACAACTCACCCTCAAACAGCCTCATGCAACTATGCTGATGTTAATGTGGATATCAACTTCACAATTCACTCAGGTGTGGTCGACAATACACAAGCTGTTACTGACCGTTCATTCTTTGTGGCAGGAGTGTCAGCTTACTCTTCTCAGTCTTGCAAAGACTCCATCAACAAAGGTAATGTAACCGTTTCGGGTTCGTATGCGGGTGAGACTCTGTGTGTTGCAGGTATCACAGGTTATGGAACATTCAACAATGCCGAAAACTATGGCAAAATCACCTTAGACGAGAACACCGTTGCAACAAACGCCCGCACCTACATTGGTGGTCTTGTAGGTGGAAATGATGGTACAACCGTGCGTATAAACAATATCAATAGAGGAGACATCTCAGTAAAAGGCTCGTACACAACACTTGTTGTAGGTGGTATTTCAGCACAGAACAGATTGCCTCTCACCAACTCGGAGAACTATGGTAACATCGATATTAAGGCTTACGCATCAGGCAATATGACAGCGGCCGGTATTGATACATATCATGTTCGCCAGTACTACAAGACAGCCGACAAGAAAATTGTGATGGAGGGTGGAAATGGTCCATTGACCGATTGTACAAACCACGGAAATATAACAATCGAGGCTCTTGATAGTGGAAGTACTGCTCATATCGGAGGAGTGTGCCGTCAGGGACAGAATGATATGATTAGATGCGTAAACAATGGCGATATTGAGGTTAAGGGTTCTATTGGAAACTCGCTTTATGTCGGAGGAGTTGTTACTACCAATAGTGCCTGCTTGCGCGAGGATTGTGTAAACAACGGAGATATCACTGTTTCGGCCACCAGCGGAAATGCAAGTAATACCGGTGCGGATGTATTTATCGGCGGTTTGTGCTACTCGGGTGGTTCGAACACCACATATCGTCGTTGCATCAACAATGGTGATATCACATTTACAGGCTCAGCTGCAAACTGCGCTCGCTTTGGTGGTATAATTGCCAATGTCGAGACCGCAGCCAAGACCAATATTATAGAGGAGTGCGAAAACCATGGCGATATTGTTATAAATGGTACAAGTAGTGCAAGGTCGGCAGGAACAGCTCGCTTCGGAGGTCTGTTCGGCCAGTTTACTAACGGAACAGTCAAAGTCATCGGTGGCTTCAAGAACACCGGCGATATAACATTCTCTGGTTATCAGAACAGCACAACCGGAATCTCGATTGGTGGTATTATTGGTGGTAGCGATGGCAGCGCAACTCCTGTTTGGAGCGAGTGGACAGGTAATATCATCAACGAGGGTAAGCTCTCCTACACAGGAACATCGCAGGGTGCTGTCTATATCGGTGGTATCATTGCATTCTCGTCGAAGGGAGTACTGCCAACCAGTCCTGTTAAATTCATCAATACGGGCGATATCGAGTTTACTGGAACCACCCCAAGTACAGCAAGCAACCTCTCTGGTTTTGCTGGTACAACCGTTAATGCACTCGACAATGTGCAGGTATTCTGCAACATCTACGCTCCTAAGTTTAACGGAACGACTGTTGGTATGATCACTCGTCTTGATCGTACAGCTAATAAAGTTCAGTTCACCAACGCAAAGGTGGGTGGTACAATATGCAAAAGCCAAACAACTATTACTGATACTGACGCTGGAGGCGATACAATTACAACCACTACGGATGATATTATCACGCTTACAAGTACCAACTTCTTTGACTACATCTACGGCACAAGCCCTGATTGGTCGTCGATTGAGAACTACGATGGTTGTACTCTACTCACTTCGAAAGATCAGATTGACTACAGCGTTGTAACCCCTCCAGCAGCAGAGGAGACTCCAGCAGAGTAAATAGACAGAATGGTTTAACTTAATTAATTGTTCTATTTCAGTGATATCTCTTCGTGGATAAGACGATAGACGAGAGTGACAGACCCCACCGCCCTAACGGGCACCTCCCCTAACTTAGGGGAGGAAAAGTAAAGTTGCATTGCAAATTTGTCCCCCTAAGTTAGGGGGACGAGCAAAGCGGAGGGGGTATGTAAGAACTTATGATTTCGCGACTCTGAATAAAACAATTACAACTTTTTAATGAATGTTATAACAAACCGTCATTGTGAGAGTTGTTAGGCTCTCGCAATGACGGAGAGTTAAACAAAAAGATTTTGAAGAATTATGAAAAAGAATATTTTGAGCTATTCTGCTCCAGAGGTTGAAATTTACGAGGTGGCTGCCGAGCGCGGCTACGGAGATAGCGTTCTCTTGCCAGGCTTCGGCACGGAGGACGACGAACTAGTATACTAAAAGTCGTCTAACAAGGTAATTTCGGCGTGACGCTCGCCTTTGAAATCCTCACATACGCTCAAGTATGCTGCGGTTTCTCAGGCTTCGCAAGCCTTGAAATTCCTCTTGTTATACAACTTTTGGGAATCTTTTGGTGGTTGTCGAATTTCGGCAACCACCTTTTTTGTTGATTGATGGGACTAATGAGACCAATAAGACTAATGGGCATTCTTTAATTTCCCTAATCTCCCTAATCTCCCTATAACCCCTATAACCCCTATAACCCCTATTACCCCTAACCACCTCTAACCTCCCCCCCCAATTTGTAAGCATAAATATACTTTTCCACAAAAAATCTCCACTTTTACCACCGCTGTTCATCGCACGATGTAATTACCGCATTATCAGCGAGTTGGCTGATATTACGCAGCGGCATTCCAGAATAACACAGAGATAAAGCGATATTTTTTTGATAAAATTCTTGCACGATAAAAATATTTGCCTTATATTTGCACTCGCAAAACGGGTAAAACCTTTTGCATCGTTCAAAAAGTTCGGCAACATTGCTGAATGAAGAAATTGCGGAAATAGCTCAGTTGGTAGAGCACAACCTTGCCAAGGTTGGGGTCGCGAGTTCGAGTCTCGTTTTCCGCTCAAACGAAGAAGCAGTCCAAACGGGCTGCTTTTTTCGTTTGACACGATAACTCGCCCGAAGCGACCCTAAGTTGCCCCCTTTCAGGGGGTTAGGGGGTGTAAATATAGTTCGCGAGAAATGCCCGCGAATGCGGGCTCGAGTCTCGTTTTCCGGCTTATTGGTCAAAATAGTACATAAAATCGGGGCGGTTTTTGATTATTGGTCAAAAATAGTACATAAATGCGGGTGTTTGCCCGCATTTTCTACTTGTATTTGAGCTTAAAATACTCGTCTATAAA
>SUZQ01000057.1 GCA_015059875.1 Rikenellaceae bacterium
AATAAGATTGCGATACAGATTGTTATTTTGCTTTGTTATATCCATACCAAAATCTGCCATTCAATGCCATTCAGTGAGCGTAAGCGAACGCATGCCATTCATTGCCATTCTATGCCACTGATTGTTATTACTTTTCCGTCTACTTCGCCCACAGCTTGCAGAGGTTGATAATAACCTTTACAGCCTTCTCCATCGAGTTCAAAGAGCAGTACTCGAACTTGCCGTGGAAGTTCATACCTCCGGCAAAGATATTAGGGCAAGGCAACCCCATAAACGAGAGGCGTGCGCCATCAGTACCGCCACGAATTGGCTTTACGATAGGGGTAACATCTGCCTCAACCATCGCCTCCTTTGCCAACTCGATAACCTGCGGATGTGGCTCGACCATCTTGCGCATATTGTAGTATTGGTCTTTCAAGGTGAGCTTCAACACTCCCTCGCCATACTTGTTGTTGAGGATACCCACGATATTGTGCATCCACACCTTCTTAGCCTCGAACTTGTCGAAGTCGTGGTCACGAATGATATAAGAGATTGTAGCCTCCTCGACAGTACCAGTGATACCCACGCAGTGGTAGAAGCCCTCGTAGCCCTCGGTATATTGTGGTCGCTCCACAGCAGGAACGAGCGCGTTCAACTCACACGCCACATCGATAGCGTTAATCATCTTATTCTTGGCATATCCAGGGTGGACATTGCGACCTTGTATAGCGATTTTTGCCGATGCAGCGTTGAAATTCTCATACTCCAACTCGCCCTCGTAGCTGCCGTCCATCGTATAGGCGAAATCTGCGCCAAACGCCTTCACATCGAAGAAATCTACACCTCGACCAATCTCCTCGTCAGGGGTAAAGCCGATGCGAATCTTGCCATGCTCCACCTCAGGGTGCGACATCAGGTACTCCGCAGCGGTCATAATCTCTGCTACTCCCGCCTTGTCGTCTGCACCGAGCAGCGTTGTGCCGTCAGTGTGAATCAAAGTGTGACCAACAAAGCGGCTCAACTCCGGAAACTCCGAAACTCGCATTGTGAGCGATGGGTTTAGCACGATATCTCCGCCATCATACTCCTCGATAATGCGTGGGCGTACATCCTTGCCACTCATATCGGGCGATGTGTCCACATGCGCCAAGAAGCCGATTACAGGGGCATTCTCCTTGCCTTTCGATGCAGGAATAGTACCCATAGCGTAGCCGTACTTGTCGATGCTTACATCCTCCAAACCGAGTGCCTTCATCTCCTCGACCAAGAGGTTTAACAAATCCCACTCCTTCTCCGATGATGGGAATGTTTCGCTATTCTCGTCTGATTGCGTGTCGATAGCGACATATTTTAAGAACCTATCTTTTAATTCCATATCTCTGATTTTGAATTAGTGTAATTTTTTATTGCTTTTAGCCATTAGCCATTAGCCATTGGCTTTTTTAGTTTTCCGTTTTCCGTTTTCCATTTCTCTCTACTCCTCTTTCTTTGCCTTCAAAGTGTGTACCGTGAAGTAGATTGCTAAAGCGATATACATCGCCAATGCCAACCACTCGGCTGCGCTCGATGCTGCCCACTCGGTCATATAGAGGTCTACGCCCACGAACTTTAACACAGCTGCCACAACGCCCATCAACGCACCACCTGCGATAAAACCAGATGCGAGAAGTGTACCACGGTCGAAACGAGCCTTGTTCAACGCCTCATCCTTCGAGCGATTCGATACAAACCAAGCGATAGCACCTCCCGCTACAAGCGGAGCATTCAACGACATAGGGATAAACATACCGAGTGAGAATGCCAATGCAGGCACGCCAATCCAATTCAATACGAGTGCCAGCACTGCACCTGCAAAGTAGAGTATCCACGGTGTCTCGCCACCCTCCATCAACGGCTTGATTACGGCTGCCATTGCGTTTGCCTGCGGAGCAGTCAGAGCGTTCTCGCCCACGAAGCCATAGGTCTTGTTGAGGATAATCATCACACCCGCAACTGTTGCTGCCGACACGAATGTTCCGAGGAACTTCCACTTCTCCTGTGTGCGTGGGGTAGTACCGAGCCAATAGCCGATTTTGAGGTCGGTGATAAAGCCTCCTGCCATCGACAATGCTGTGCAGACAACTCCTCCGATAATCAAAGCTGCGGTCATTCCCTTCTCGCCCTCCAAGCCAATCGAAACAAGCACCAACGACGAGAGAATCAAGGTCATCAGCGTCATTCCCGATACGGGGTTTGTTCCCACGATAGCGATTGCGTTAGCGGCTACCGTAGTGAACAAGAATGCGATAACAAATACAATCAGCAGAGCAATGATGGTGTGGAACCAGTTGCCCAAAACGCCAAATTGGAAGAATACAATCGTAGCGACCAACACTGCGATAATCACCGAGAGGATAACCTTCATCGAGATATCGCGCTGTGTGCGCTCAACTGCGCCCTCTGCCTTCTTGCCGCCAAGCTCCTTGAATGCTAAGCCTACTGCCTGCTTGATAATGCCCGCCTGCTTGATAATACCAATCAAACCTGCCATTGCGATGCCGCCAATGCCGATAGGGCGACCATACGCCTGAAACAACTCCATTGCGCTCATCGAAGCCGCCTCTGCCGATGCGTAGCCCACAAGCGGCACAATCACAAACCATACGAGGCACGAGCCTGCGGTGATGATTACGGCATACTTCAAGCCGATGATATAGCCCAAACCGAGCAGAGTTGCTCCCGTATTCATCGAGAACTCCACCTTGAACTTATCCGCTACGGCAACGCCCCATGCGGTCATCTTGGTAGAGATATTCTCCGCCCAAGCACCGAACGACGAAACGGCAAAGTCGTACAATCCGCCCAATACGCCAGCGATAGCGAGCAACTTGGTCTGCTTGCCACCCTTCTCGCCCGAGACGAGTACCTCGGTGGTTGCGGTAGCCTCAGGGAATGGGTACTTGCCGTGCATATCCTTAACGAAGTATTTGCGGAATGGCACAAGCAACACGATACCAAGCACACCTCCCAACAACGAGGAGAGGAATACCTGATAGAACTGCGCCTCCAAGCCGAGGATGTAGAGTGCAGGGAGCGTGAAGATTGCACCTGCAACAATTACACCCGAAGATGCGCCAATCGACTGAATAATAACATTCTCGCCCAGCATACTGCGATTCTTGCCACGCAACGAGCCGAATCCTGCCGCTAAGATTGCGATAGGTATTGCAGCCTCGAATACCTGACCAACCTTCAAGCCGAGGAAGGCTGCTGCTGCCGAGAAGATAATCGCCATAATAACACCCATAGTTACCGAGTATGGCGTAGCCTCGGCTGGTGTACTCTTTGCCGACATTATCGGCTCGTACTCCTCTCCCGCCTTCAATTCACGATAGGCGTTTTCGGGGAGTGAAATGTTCTTTTTTTCTTCCATTTAGTTATAAAATTTTAATTAGTTTTTCCAATGCTATCCCTCGCGAGCCTTTCAGTAATATAAGGCTGTCGCTTATCGGGCTGTTTTCGAGTGCTGCCACCGCCTCAGCGGTTGTAGGGTAGAGTGAGTAGTCCGCAGATAACTCCTCGCCAATAGCGACATACGCCTTTGCAAACTCTCCTCCCACCAAAATTATGCGCTCTGCCACGCCATCCGCCTTGCGGAGAATGGTTTGATGCGCCTCCTCGCTCCACGCGCCAAGTTCGAGCATATCGCCCAAGAGAAGCACCTTGTGTTCAGCCTCCATCGTTGCGATATTATCCAGTGCCGCCTCCATACTCGATGGGTTTGCGTTGTAGCAATCCACCACCAAGCGATTACGCTCGGTCTGCATCGCTTGCGAACGATTGTTGTCGGGCGTAAACGAGAGAATCGCCTCAGCGATGCGCTCGTCTGCAACTCCGAAGTAGCGACCTACCTCCACCGCAGCAGCAATATTGTAGCGGTTGTAGTCGCCCGTGAGGTTGCTTCTGAATCCCTCGCCAATCGAGCGCGAGTAGTACTCTACTGCCAAATCCTCTCTGCTGTGAGCCATCTCGCACAACACCTCATCCTCCTGCGGCACAAAGGCGCGACCTCCATTCTCGTTGAGGTGGTCGAACAGCTCGCCCTTGCCCTTGCGGATGCCCTCCACACCTCCGAAACCCTCGAGGTGCGAAAGCCCTATATTGGTCAAAATGCCGTAGTTAGGCTCGGCTATCGCACAGAGCAGAGCTATCTCGCCCTGCGCGCTTGCACCCATCTCCACTACGCCAAACTCTGTTTCGGCGGTCATCGAGAGAAGTGTCAGCGGTACACCGATATGGTTGTTGAGGTTGCCGCGTGTTGTCGTAACCTCGAATCGCTCCGCCAAGACGCGCGACACCAACTCCTTTGTTGTGGTCTTGCCGTTGCTACCCGCAATGGCGATTATCGGAATGGCAAGGCGACGACGATGCTCCTGCGCCAACGCCTGTAACGCTCGCAAAGTGTCATCTACAAGGAGTAGTCGCTCGGCATATTCGGGATTGTTTTCGACGACATCCTCGCGGTCAATCACTGCAGCCGCAGCCCCCTGCTCCAACGCCTGCACCGCGTAGTCGTTGCCATCGAACGACGCTCCGTGCAGCGCAAAAAAGAGCGCACCGACCTCGATTTTTCGAGAGTCGGTAGTTACTCCTGTTGAATTTATAAAATGTTGATATAATTTCTCCAAAATAAATAAGCTAATGGCTAATGGCCAATGGCTAATAGCCTATTATTATATGTGTTTATCTCCCGTGTTGTACTTCACCTCGTCGATATACTTTTTGATATTCTGCTCCTCGGCGCGTGGGCAGATGAGCAAAACATCTTCCGTATCCACCACGATATAGTCGCGTAGGCCGTTGATAATGGCAACCTTACCCTTTGGTAACGAAACCATCGAGGAGCGCGTATTGTAGGTGTAGCAGCCCTCCTCAGGCTTAACATTTGCGTATTTGTCCTTGCGCGAGAGCTGGTACAACGAGCCCCAAGTGCCTATGTCGCTCCAGCCAAAGTCGCCACAACGAACATATACATTATCCGCCTTCTCCATCACACCGTAGTCGATAGAGATGGCGCGACACTCGGCAAACACCTGCTCTATAGCCTTTGCCTCCTCGGCTGTTCCGAGCTTGTCGGCAATGCCATTGAAGAGTGCGTGCTGCTCGGGCAGATGCTTCGCTATGGCCTCGATGATATCTGTAATTTTCCACACGAAGATTCCCGAATTCCAGAAGAACTCGCCACTCTGAACAAAGACCTGAGCAAGCTCCAAGTTTGGCTTCTCGGTGAAGCACTTGACGCGCGAAATTAATTGATTGTCACTCTTTTGGATGTAGCCATATCCCGTTTCGGGACGCGATGGCGTGATGCCGATTGTCATCAAGGCGTTGTTCTCCGATGCGAAGTCGATAGTGTCTTCGACGATGGAGTGGAACTCCGCCTCGTTGAGGATGAGGTGGTCGGCAGGCGTTACAATCATCATCGCCTCAGGAGCTATCTTGCGCAGGTAGTGTGCTGCATAGCAGATGCAGGGCGCAGTGTTGCGACCTATCGGCTCGCACAAAATCTGATGCTCTCCGATTTCGGGAATATGCTCCAGCACCAACTCCTTGTAGCGAGTGTTAGTCACTACGATAAAGTTCTCGTCGGGTACGAGGTGGGCAAATCGCTCGTAAGTCATTCGCAGAAAGGACTTTCCCGTATCGCAAATATCGAGGAATTGCTTTGGCTTGCTTCGACGGCTTTCGGGCCAAAAGCGGGTACCTACACCGCCCGCCATTATCACGCAGTAGAGTGGCTGTTTGCTATTCATAAATTGGTTGTTTGTCTATATCTTCTACAAATATACAGCTTTTAATTGAGAATTCAAAAAAAAATAGGAGTGGGAGGGGTGGTAGAGGTGCGCTGAAAGAATTAAGAATTATCAATTCTGCATTTTGCATTCTTCATTTCTCTCAAAAAGTTTTCCGCTAAAAATAGAGGGCTACCATTCGGCAACCCTCTCTTGCACCTCTAATGCCTCTAACGCCTATACCATCCTCCCCCCCCCTAAAAATTCTTAATTTTTAATTCTTAATTCTCAATTATTTTTGCTATCTTTGCCCGTTAAAGTGTGTTTATTATGAAGATTAGACTCTTTACCATACCCAACTGCATCACTCTGCTGAACCTCTTATGCGGTATCGGCTCGATAGTATCATCGTTGGTTTATAACGATTTACAGTTGGCGTTCCTCTTTGTTGTGGCATCTGCCGTATTCGATTTCTGCGACGGATTCGCCGCGCGACTGCTCAAGCAGTACTCTGAAGTGGGCGTTCAGCTCGACTCGTTGGCGGATATGGTTTCGTTTGGCGTAGCTCCTGCCGTTGCTATGTCGGTGTTGTGTGGCGCAATGCCTTCGGCATTTGGTCTGAATGAGATGTGGAGCGAGGCGTTGTGCTATGCTCCGCTTATCATAGCTGCACTGTCGGCTCTGCGACTTGCAAAGTTCAATATCGACGACACGCAGCGCGAGGAGTTCGAGGGGCTGCCAACCCCTGCATCGGCAATCTTGTGCCTCTCGATGGCGGCTCTGTGCGAGCGTTACTCGTTGGTGGTGGATGTGGAGTGGCTCGTTCTCATCTCGGTGATGGTGGCGGCATTGCTCGTCTGCCCAATCAAGATGTTCTCGTTTAAGTTCCATGAGTGGGGCTTTGGCGATAGGACAAATATCGTGCGCTACGGATTCCTCATTGTATCGTGCCTACTAATTTGTTTGGTTAAATTATACGCAATTCCCGCAATTATCGTTCTCTATATAGTGATCTCTACCGTAAGGTGGATGTTTGCGAAGAGAGGCAATAAGCAATAAATAGTTTTTGACATTGTTCCGCTTAGGAAACATACTGCGTTTGATGTTTGCTGTCGCAATGGTGACGGCATCTGCCACTGCCTATGCGCAGGTGGATGCGAGTGCGTTGATGCGAGCGCAGCGACAAGGTCAGAATATTACGGGCGGATATGGCGCAAACCCTTACGACACCTCGGCGCAGCAGGGCGCGGATGGACAGCCTGCGAATGGAGAACAACCTGCGGAGGGGGAGGGTAGCGACACGACAAAGAAGAAAAAGCCGCGTAAGCCTCTTGAGTCCTACTTCTTCAGCGATTCGATTCGCGCGTTGCGCAACTTCAAGTGGCATATCGACCGCGATTATAACACGGTGAAGATAGAGCCGATAGATACTACGCTGAATGTTTGGCGATTGGACTATCCGCACTACCACAAGCGACTCGGAAACAACTCGGTTGGAGGTCTTGGTCAGGCATCCAACGAGGTAAACTACTTTGAGCGTACGCGCTCTCGCGAGTTTGCCTTCTCGCAGCCGTACGACGCCTACACCTACAATCTTGAGAATGCTCCGTTCTACAATATGAAGCATCCGTACATCTGGATGACATACCTCGAATCGGGACAGAAACGCTACCGCGAGGAGCATTTCGAGATTATGGTGTCGCAGAATATCAACCCTTCGACCTCGGTATCGCTGAACTATCTCTCGCGAGGCTCGCGCAGCAAGTACGATGTTTCGCGCGTGAGGAACAAGAACTTCTCAGGTACGGTGGCGCATACGGGACGACGCTACTCGGTACACGCTGCCTACATCCACAACAAGGTTGAGCAGCAGGAGAGTGGTGGTGTTGTAGGCGATTGGGCAATTACCGATACGGTATTCGAGATGCCTTCGGGAGTGCCAATGCGACTTGCGGGCGCGGAGGCGAAGAATACCTATCGCAACAATGGCTTCTTCATCAAGCAGTCTATCGGTATTCCGTTTGTGCGAATGACCAGTCGCGACTTCTCGATGGCGGATCTGCCTGCAATATATATAGGTCACACCTTCGAGTACAACGAGTGGAGCAAGGTCTATACGGATAAGTACTCTACATACAAGGATGAGCGATACTCGCGTAACCCTAACGGGTCGTACAATTCGCATACTGATACCTACTATAAGGATTGGTTCTTGAACCCCGAAAAGACGCGCGACTCCACCTACGAGCGCATAATCACAAACCGCATATTTGTGCAGGCGCAACCTTGGGATAGAAATGGCGTGGTCGGAACTATCGATGGCGGCGTAGGCATTGATGTTCACACCTACTCGCAGTTTGGCTTGCAGGACTACCTCTCTGGTAAACTCAAGAAGGAGACTATGACATCGTGGTTTGCCTATGTTGGAGCGCAGGGAAAGATTCGTAAATATGCCGATTGGGGCGCAAACTTCAAGATTTACCCTTCAGGATATCGTGGGGGCGATTATGAGATTACGGCTCGCGCATCGTTGAGTGCCTACATAAGAAAGAAACCTCTTACCCTTTCGGGTTCGTTCTCCGAGTCGATGACCTCGCCAGGGTATTGGACAAATAATTGGCACTCGAACCACTATCGCTGGAGCAACGACTTTAAGAAGGAGGGCGAAACGCGATTTAATGTTGCATTTACAGTCCCCGACTATGGTATAGAGTTGGGATTTTGGCAGAGCATCTTGCGCGATAAGATATACTATGGCGCAGATTGTTTGCCGAAGCAACACGATGGCACGGTTAGCGTGACGAGCATATATCTACAGAAAAACTTTCACATCAAGGGAGTTCACTTGGATCATCGCGTCTTGGTGCAGCTCACCTCGAATCGCCATGTTGTGCCGTTGCCACTCGTCTCGACCTTCTTGTCGTACTACTATGAGTTTTGGGTAAAGCGCGATGTCTTGCGCCTGCAAGTGGGTATAGATGGCCGCTTCAATACGCGCTACTACGCGCAGGGATATAACCCAGCCTTGTCGGTGTTCTACAATCAGAACGAGGTCGAGATTGGAAACTATCCCTACCTCGATGCCTTTATCTCGGCAAAGTGGAAGCGTATGCGTATTCTGCTGAAGTATCAGCACTGGAATAACAATCTGTTTGGTAATAACGAATACTTTGCCGTTGCCCGTTATCCACTCAATCCGGGTATGTTTAAGTTTGGTATTTCGTGGACTTTCTACGACTAATTATAATAGATTTTCCCACTTAAGAACTATCGCTTGTGTCGAAATTGTCGATTATAATAACAAAAACAGTGGCACTGCTTGTGCCGCTGCTCTTTGTAGTCACCGCAGGAGTACTCTCTGTAATGGCGACGCTATTGGTGTCGCAGCCGAATCGTGAAGTTTGGGCTACGGAGGTGCAGAGTGAGGCGCAAGAGCCGTATCTGATATCGCAGTACGATAAGTTGTTCCAAGAGGTTGGTGGCGAGTACGGAGTTGATTGGCTGCTGTTGTCTGCCATAGCTCGTGCCGAGTCGGAGTTTCGCTTTGATGCGGTGTCGAAGGCGGGAGCAGTGGGATTGATGCAGATAATGCCCTCGGTGGCTCGCAGTATGGGATACGAGCGCGAGCAACTCTTCGATGTGCAAACGAATGTGGCGATTGCAGCGCAGCTTTTGCAGGAGAATAATGCGATGCTTCGCCTTGCGGAGGGATTCGACGAAACGGAGCGATTGAAGTTTATATTGGCGTGCTACAATGCAGGGTATTCGCGCGTAGCGGATGCTCGTCGTTTGGCGCGTTTTCACGAAGATAACGCCAATCAGTGGGGTACGGTAGCGGGCTATTTGGAGCTGCTCTCCGAGCCTGAATTTGCAGAGCATGAGGTTGTGCAGTCGGGCGAGTTTTATGGCAGTGAGGAGACCATCGCCTATGTTGGTCGCGTAATGCGTATATATCGAAACTATCGCAATAAAATCGTGCTGTAGCACAAGTGCGAAGTCGGACGGTTGGCAAGGTGCAGGCGATTATAGGGGTTCTGGGGGTTCTGGGGGTGCTGGGGACTTCGCTTAACGCCTTTCCGTTCCACTCGCCGTGGTGGCCCTTACAAGGAATATACTTCGCAAGAAGTTGATGAATCAACTCCTTTTCATTTTTAGTACTCCGCTCAACAAATAAATTTGTTTGGCGCAGTACCAAAAACAAAAAAGATGTCTTTCGACATCTTCTTGCTTCGTTTTTCCTTGTGGGAGTTGACGGATTCGAACCGCCGACCCTCTGCTTGTAAGGCAGATGCTCTAAACCAGCTGAGCTAAACTCCCTATTGCTGTTTGCGGGTGCAAAGGTAGCCAAAATTTTATTACTCACAAATTTTTGGCATACTTTTGTGCTAAAATAGTCGCTACTTCTTGTTAAAAGCGTTCATCGTGCGCTCAAGTCCCACAGAGATATATGATAGTATCGCGTCGCTAAACACTTTGAGTCGTTCGTCCATCTTTGCGCGCTCCTCGGCACTCCATTCGCCAAGAACATAATCGACTTGATGTCCGCGTGAAAAGTCGCCTCCGATGCCAAATCGCATACGGGCGTAGTCGTCGCCACCAAGCAACTCCGAGATGTTCTTTAGGCCGTTATGACCTCCTGCACTTCCCTTCTTGCGCATACGCAATTCGCCAAATGGCAGAGCTATATCATCGACCACCACAAGCAACTGCTCTTTGTCGATTTTCAGCTCTGTGAGCCAATAGCGTACCGCCTTGCCCGACAAGTTCATATATGTAGAGGGCTTCAGCAGGGTTACGATATGGCCGCGATGACGGAACTCGGCAACTGCCCCGTAGCGTCCCGAAATAAAAGAGGTGTTGGTCTCGGCAGCGAGCCGATCCAACACCTTGAAACCTATGTTGTGGCGAGTCTCGGCATACTCTGCACCGATATTACCCAAGCCGACAACCAGATATTTCATAACTTCCTAATTATTGCTGGTTAGCAGCACCACGCGAAGCACGAGTTACACGAACTGCGCAGACAGCCTGTGTAGCAGGCGAAAGGAACTGCAAGCCCTCGAACTGAAGGTCACCAACGAAGATTGTCTGACCAACCTTCAAAGGAGTTACATCAACAATCAACTCGTCTGGAAGATTCTCCATCAAACCGCTAACAACCAACTTACGAGCCGAGAGAGCCAACTTACCGCCGACCTTAACACCCTCAGCGTTACCTGTGAGGCGTACAGGAAGTGCAATAGCCACTGGCTTGCCATCGATTACGCGATAGAAATCTACATGGAGAACCTGCTCACGGATTGGGTGGAACTGAGTCTCACGCATAACAGCCTTCTCGATCTTGCCGTTGAAATCCAACTCTACGATAAACGAGCTTGGAGTGTAGATAAGAGCGCGGAGCTCCTTCTCATTAACCACGAAAGTTACATTCTCGCCTGCACCATAGAGGTTGCAAGGTACCAAACCCTCGCGGCGTGCAGCCTTAGCTGCCTTCTTACCGAACTCTGTACGGAGCTCAGCCTTCAAAGTTAAAGTCTTCATAATGTTTTGTTTTTTAATGTGTTACCTTGGGCGGTACTCAACGCGAACCCGTAGTCCGCATCCCATAACCGCTTGCATTTCGGGCGCAAAGATAATAATTAATTATTATTTTGCAAAACCGTCGATTATTATTCGTGTTATTTGAGCCTAATTCTTGTCGCTCGAGTATGCTTCGTGCGAATGGTCAGTTACGAAACGGGAATCTCGGATGTGCAGATTCACAAACTTGCCCTTTCCGCCACTCTTGGTGCATTCGAGAACTTTATTCTCTTTGGTGGCATTGCGTTTGCTAAATCCTGCATTCATATTTACAACCAATGAGTTGAATCTCCCTTCAGACTTAAACACCGTGTGTTTGTTACTTCGTTTCGAGTACCAATACGCAAAGCAGTTGGTGTAGGTGCTGAATTTGCTCCTCTTGATGAGGAATGCCGTTGCAAACTCGTCGCTGTAACAGAAGTCGTAGAAGTTATTTCCCTCCTCATCCACAAAACCGCAGCTCTTATTGTGGTGCGGATTTTTGTTGTCGTAAAGATAGAGAGGGTGGATATTGCGCAAGCAGTTCGCGCTTGTCTTGATGATAAAGCCCGTATGGACTCCTCCGATACGCATATTTGTAAAGGTGTTGTCGTACCCCTCTACCAGGACTCCAACGGAGTTTACGGCTGTGCAACCTACAATATTTACATCGCATATATCGGCATCCGATGAGCCGTTATTTGCCCCTTTTTTGATGTGAATACCCAGCAGTGTGTTCTTAATTGAGACCTCACGGATGGCCGTTTCGCGCCCGCTATCAATGGAGATGGCTTTCGCAACGCCCATACAGTCGATGATGCCGCCCTCGAAGTAGTAGTTGCTGCCAGGTGTCATGATGTTATTGGCGGGACATTTTCCTCCAAGTCGAATCATCGCCTCCTCGTGCGCCCACCCTGCGGTAGCGCGAATTGTGGCGTAGGCAGAGAGCTTGAGCGATACGCTCTTTGTCGGTTCGGCTGGGGTTAGGATTGGTTTTGATATAGGGTACTCTCCATCAGGAAAGTAGATGGTGCGGTTGGGGTTGTTGTCAATCACGCGCTGAATAGCATCACTTACATCGCCCGAACGCCACTCCTTCGCCTTGATATGGTCGGTTACAACGATTTCGCCGTGACGATTCTTTGCCACCACAGCGGAGTGAAACGGAGTGATTAGCAATGCTGTAAGCAACAGATTGATAATAGCGTATTTTTTCATAGTAGTACGAATAAAACTTGATTATAGTTGCAAATATAAGATATTTAGACTAAATTTGCAATTTAGAAGATAGTTAAAACTGTTGATTGGAGTATGAAATTATTGTTTATCGGAGGAATCGGTATGACCGAGATTCTCATTATTGCACTGATCGTTCTCTTGTTGTTTGGCGGCAAGAAGATTCCAGAGTTGATGAAGGGCTTGGGTAAGGGCGTTCGCTCTTTCAAGGATGGTATCAACAACATTGCTGACGAGGAGTCGGATACGAAAGAGGAGAGTAAGAAGGAGTAGCGACAACTATGTCTGTTGACGACGACAAGCAGACCTTTTGGGATCATCTCGACGAACTGCGTGGCGTGCTTCTGCGTATTATTGGTGCGGCACTGCTATTCGGTGTGGGGGCATTTTGCCTCAAGGAGCTACTCTTTGATATTGTGTTAGCTCCAACAAGTAGCGATTTTGTAACCTATCGCCTGTTTAATCGCATTGCTCAATTTGCAGGCTCTGCGGTTGAGCCGTTTTCGATAAATCTGATAAATGTATCGTTGGCGCAGCAGTTTATGATACACCTCAAGACCTCCTTTGTGGTGGGGTTGCTGTGTGCATCACCATATATTATATATGCTCTGCTGCAATTTATCGCGCCAGCTCTCTATAGTAGCGAGCGTCGCTATGTCTTTGGTTTGGTAGGCTTTGGCTATCTGATGTTCGTAATAGGTCTACTGCTCTGCTACTTCCTAATCTTTCCGCTTACATTTCGTTTTCTCGGTACATATCAAGTTAGCAGTGAGGTTGAAAACCTTATCTCGCTCGACTCCTACATTTCGACTCTTATGACAATGAGCTTGATGCTGGGGGTGGTGTTTGAGTTGCCCGTATTGTGCTGGCTGCTTGCGAAGTTTGGAGTCTTGAAGGCGGAGTTTATGAGAGGCTACAGAAAACACGCCATTGTGGTGATTCTCGTTGTTGCCGCAATTATAACTCCAACATCCGATGCCTTTACTCTCGCTTTGGTGAGTCTGCCAATATGGTTGCTGTACGAGTTGAGTATTAAGGTGGTGTCGAGTACGAAATCATTTCACGAATAGCAATAAAATATATCATATATGACTAAAATATCAAGACGATTGTTCCTAAAGAGAGCAACAACTGCATTGGCAGCTATAGCTGTTGCTCCGTCACTCGCTTCGTGCGAGGGCTTGAGCGAAAGCGAGAGCCGACAGATTCGCAAGATTGCTCCGCTTGTTGGGGAGTACGATGTCGTGGTTGTCGGAGGTGGCCCTGCGGGATTTATCGCTGCTATTGCTGCTGCGCGCAGAGGTGCAAAAACCGCAATCATCGAGCGTTACGGTTTCTTTGGCGGAATGGCTACCATCGGATATGTAGCACCGATTAGTGTGTTTGCATTGAAGAATGAGTTGGTAATCGGTGGTATTCCGTGGGAGTTTGTGAAGCGTCTTGAGTCGATGGGTGGCGCATTTATCGAGTGGCCTAAGGCGAATATTGATTTCGATGTAGAGTTGTATAAACTCTGCTGTCAGCGTATGATTTTGGAGGCTGGAGTCGATATCTACACCCACTCGGCAATGGTGGGCTGCGAGATGGTTGGCAATAAGATTGATTCGGTAATTATCGAGAATAAGAATGGTCTTGAGACGCTGACCTCGAAGGTGTTTATTGATTGTACGGGCGATGGCGATTTGGCACATATGGCGGAGGTTCCGATGCAGCCAAATCCCGATGGCGAGTTGCAACCTTCGTCGTTCTGCTTTATCCTTTCGGGCGTAGACACCAAGAGCGAACTGCTTAATCGCTGTATGTATCACAACGGAATAAATGGGCCAAGCCAGTGTAAGCCTGTTCGTGAGAAGTTATTGGCGATGAAGGCTGCGGGCGTTGATCTGCCCGACTTTGGAGGCCCTTGGTTTAACAATGTTATGCACGAGGGTAGTGTAGCGGTGAATATTACACGCCGTGCAGTTGATTCGACCAATAACCGCAACTTTAGTGAGGTGGAGTGCCAGTTGCGCGAGGATATATTTACCTTCACAAAGGTGTTGAAGGAGAACTTCAAGGAGTTTAAGGATTGCTATGTGGCTTCGACTGCTCCGCAAGCGGGAGTGCGCGAGTCGCGTCGTATCCTTGGTGTTCACACCGTTACGGCTGACGAGTATGTAAATGCTGTCCGCTATGAGGATAGCATTTCGCGTGGCATCCATCCGATTGATTTGCACGCCAGCAAGGGTACGCATCAGCACCGTGTAGATTTGACAAAACCTGCCTATGTCCCATATCGTGCGCTGATTACGGCGAACTATCCAAACCTCTTGGTTGCAGGTCGTTGTATCTCGACCGATCGTCAGGCTCTCGCATCGTTGCGAGTTATGGCTTCGTGTATGGGTACAGGTCAGGCGGCTGGAGCTGCTGCTGCGCAGGCGATTGCGAATAATCAGGCAGTACAAGATATTGATACTGCACAACTTGTCGCTACACTCAAGGAGTGGGGTGCGGTATTGTAGTTCTGGGAGAGTTGAAAATCGCAGGAAGATATAAATTTTACACTTTTATTTTTGAATCTCAACTTTTATGTCTATCTTTGCGCCGCGTATCAACCTCTTATATAGGGCAATCGAGCAGGAGGCTTCGCAAATTGGGGCGTAAAAACCGTGATTGCGAAGGTGGGATTAGACGGCAGTGTCCGACTATGGTAGCGAGATTGCAGCGATAATGTTGAACGGAAACTATTAAATTTTTGTTGCAACAATGAACAAGGATTCATTAATCAGACTCGTGAACGAGCAGATGTGGGCAAAGACTGATGCTGACATCCCTCAGTTCAGTGCAGGTGACACAATCACCGTAACTTATCGTATTATCGAGGGAAGCAAGGAGCGTTTGCAGAGCTTCCGTGGTGTAGTTATTCAGATCAAGGGTACAGGTAAGACCAAGATGTTTACCATCCGCAAGGTTTCGAACGGCGTGGGTGTTGAGCGTATCTTCCCTCTCTACTCGCCACACATCGACAAGATCGAGGTTAACAAGTATGGTGTAGTTCGCCGCGCTCGTATCTACTACTTCCGTGAGCTTACTGGTAAGAAGGCTCGTATCAAGGAGCGCCGTATGGCTGCCAAGGCAGAGTAGTAGCACTGCGATTTACAGTTTCGGGTTGCCTTGTTAGACAGCCCTCTTTCGGCGGTGAAAATAAATTCACCGCCGAAATTGTTTATTTACAATATGTTATATTGAACGATTGTGAAACGAGTTTCTGCGCAATCGCTGCTTAAACTCTATTTTCCTCTTTGCTTGTAGCTTCCTATTTAGTCTAAATTAAGACTAAATAGCAACACCAATTTATATATAGGTGCAATTTTACATACCCAACCTAATCAGGCTGCGGTCATTCTCGCTCTTCTGGCCACCTCGCTGCTTGAATGAGTTGAAGTTGTACGACACTCCGAGCCACAACTATAATCGCCAAAACCAAATGTAGCAAAGTCCAAAACCAAACGCGACTTTTCGACCTCAAAGGTCAGTCAAAACGAAATGCGACAAGAATTTGACGCACACACATAAATCAAAGCAAAATAAAAGAGTCCTCAAATGGCATTTGAACACCATTTG
>SUZQ01000058.1 GCA_015059875.1 Rikenellaceae bacterium
TTTTTTACCATAAAAAATAGAGATTAGTAGAAACCGTTTTCTACTAATCTCTAAAATATCGCTGTAATTTACAAATTTATAAGCAATTACATCTTTAGTCAAGCGCCGCTTTTGGCATCATTACCCAGTTTTCCGTTTTATAAATCGCTTCGGCAATGCGCTCGCCATCGAGAGCTGCCGAGATGATTCCCCCCGCAAATCCTGCCCCCTCGCCCGTAGGGTATAGGCCCTTAACCTCTGGGTGTTGCAGAGTTTCGCGATCACGCGGAATGCGCACAGGTGTAGATGTTCGCGATTCAACACCTACAACTACCGCCTCATTTGTGAGATAACCCTTCATTCGCTTATCGAATACCGATATCGCTTCGCGTAGGCGCGATGCCATAAATTGCGGCATCCACTCATCCAATCTCGACGGCACAATGCCCGGAACATAGGAGCAACGCGGCAACGATGAAGATTTGCGACCTGCGACAAAATCCGCTACGCGCTGCGCTGGAGCCATTTGATGTTCAGGTGCTTGCGCTCGTGCAGCTTGCTCAAGTTGTTGTTGGAAAACAAGACCCGACAACGCTCCGTACTGCTCGCTCAAGTGGGCGAAATCCTCTTCGCGAATCTCGGTTACAAAGCCCGAATTGGCGTATGGCGAGTTGCGGTGTGATGGTGACATTCCATTTACCACCGACTCGCTCTCGTCGGTGAGTGCTGGCACGATAAATCCGCCCGGACACATACAGAACGAGTAGACTCCGCGACCTCCCACCTGCGCAACAAGCGAGTAGGATGCCGACGGAAGATACTCCATATCGGGGGAGCGATGGTATTGAATGTTGTTGATAAGTTGTTGTGGATGTTCTATGCGCACGCCCATAGCATAAGGCTTTGCTTCGAGCCTTACACCGCTGCGGTGCAACATATAATATATATCGCGCGCGGAGTGTCCCGTAGCGATAACTACCGCTTGAGCCTCGATTCTGTCGCTTCCTGCCACAACGCCCTTGACGCGACCATTGCGGACAATCAGCTCCTCGACTCTACGCTCGAAATGGACCTCGCCACCCGCTTCGCGAATAGTGTCGCGCATATTGGCGATAATGCGAGGCAGTTTGTCCGAGCCGATATGGGGATGCGCCTCGTAGAGTATTTCGGGCGAAGCTCCGTGAAAGACAAGACGCTGCAAAGCGCGGTTGTAGTCGCCGCGCTTCTTGCTTCGTGTAAATAGTTTTCCGTCAGAAAATGTTCCAGCACCACCCTCGCCAAAGGCGTAGTTTGAGTCGGGATTAACTCCTTGGTTTCGCTGGATTTTAGCGATGTCTTTGCCTCGCTCGACCACCTCCTTGCCTCGCTCGAAGATGATCGGCTTGATGCCTAATTCGATAAGTCGCAACGCTGCATACAACCCAGCAGGCCCTGCACCCACAATGATGACTTCGGGCTTTCCAACCACCGAAGGGTAATCGAAATGGAGTGGAGCTGGCTGCTCCTCGTTGTCTATATATGCCTCAAGCGAGAGATTAACTTTCAGCGCACCTCGTCGTGCATCCACCGAACGCTTTACAATGCGCAGCAGTGCAATATCACTCTCTTTGATACGCAATTCACGCGCTACAATAGGAGTATAGTATTGCGGTGCAGAGGCTTGCCTTGGAGTTAATCGCAGTTCGAGTCTCTTGGGCATATCGACAAACTATATGGTGGCAGAAATGCTCTACCAGAATCTCTCAAGAGTTGCTTTCCACTGACCACTTGTGTCCTGAACAAATGTGTCGCGGAACTTCTCCGAAGTGCCGTTTTTGTATCTGATTTGTACCTCGATGTATACGCCACCGTTCTTGAGAGGCTTCTCTTCAACGAGTTTAACTCTTCTTACACCGCCCTTTTCAGCATATCGCGCAGCAATTCTGTTCTCAACGATATCTCTAACAGCAGCGGTATGGTTTGCAATCTCGATAGAGTCAGCACCCTCGACGCGTACCATCTGTACAGCCTCGTTAATCTTTCCTTGCTTAATCAATCTGTTGAACTTGACAGCATTGCTACTAGGAGTGTTGCTTGTGCAAGAAGCCATCACAAACAGAGTTGCGATGAATAGGTTTACGATAAAAAATCTCTTCATATTAAGTGTTTTATTTAGTTTTTTTTATTTCGTCGCGACAAAGTTACATAAATTTTATAATATACTAAATATGTAGGTCAAAAATAGTTAATTCCGAAATAAGAAAGCATCCACTCAAAGGGAGCGAATGCTTTGTCTGTAATAGGGTGTAGGCGTGTAGATTATTTAGCCTTCTTTTTTCCACCACCAAATACTACACCGATACTTGCACCAAAGTGGTCTTGGTTGATACCAGCACCCTTGTCAACGGTGAAGTGCTTGTAGTAGAATGTTGCACGAACATGGTGGAACAACTCGATACCAACGCGAGGCATTACGCAAAAACACCCATACTTATCAATATCCTTCACTTTTTCGATAGCTCTGATGTCGTTAAGGAGCATTGCATAACCCGCACCGCAACCCACAAAGATAGAGAAACCCTTAGATCTGAGGAAGTTGAGGTCGATAACACCCAAACCTGTGATGGATGTAAATTTAGCCTTTGCTATTTGTTTCAAATCATCTGCGGTGTCCATAACCTGACCGTCACGCTTGAATAGCGCACCATCAACATGAAGACCTAAGTCGAGAGGAAGACGCTTGAAATTGTAGCGCAACTCAGCTTGAGCGTTCCAACCCAAATGGTTTTTGTCAAAATGGAGCTTTTCGGTTGGGGTAACGATACCACCAGCGAGTTCAACTTCGAACGCGCGAACAACGCGCTGTTTCTTAACCTTTCCGCTATTAGAGGTTGCAGCATTTGCGGCTGTGGCGTCTGCAACAGTCTGAGCATAAACTGCTTGTGTTCCAACAAGCATAGTTGCCAAGATGGCAACAAATAGAGATTTTACCTTCATAAATTTGTTGTTTGAGCGAATGATGTAGATGATAATTTAATGCGAAGGTATGTAAAATTTTGTTATTATACAAAAAATAGTTACCTTTGCACTCGCATCAAAGGCGGATATGGTGTAATTGGTAGCCACGCCAGACTTAGGATCTGGTGCCGAGAGGCGTGGGGGTTCGAGTCCCTTTATCCGCACTTCAACCGAGCAGATTTTTCTGCTCGGTTTTTGTTTGATAAATGGACTCGGTCAGCGTGTTGCGCCTCGGCAGACATGTCTATGGTCGGTTGTTGTTTGCTACGCAAATATTCGTGTTTGCTGTGCGATTGTGCCTGAAAATAAATTTTCGCCACATCGCCCATCAACCCCGACAATCTACGATTGCAACAACCTCCCTTCGGTCTGCTCTCGGCTTCTGTCGCCGTTCAAGCCCCGTTGTAGAGGAATTTGATAGGGGCATTGTGGCTTATTGGTCAAAATTAGTACATAAAATCGGGGCAATTGCTTGATTTTTATGTATTTGCACTATAGGCGTTAGAGATGGATAAATAGTTTGCCCAAAGGTGGGCATAGCCACCTCGGCAGGCTCCACTACAATCAACAAAAAAACCGTTGAACTTTCATTCAACGGTTTTGTGCCCAGGACGAGACTCGAACTCACACGGGCTAATGCCCACTACCCCCTCAAAGTAGCGTGTCTACCAATTCCACCACCTGGGCTTTGAGGTGCTAATTCTCCGAATCAGCGTGGCAAAGGTACGCAAAAATTTGATACTTGCAAACTTTTCGTGTGGAAATCTGCTATTTTTGTGAATTTTTGTCGGATAACCCCAATTTATCAGGGTTATTCGACAGAAATTTACTACTCAAAAATCTCGTTTAGCATCTTGGCAAGGCGGTAACCAGCCTTACAAACTTGCGACTCGGCAAGCGGTGCGAAACGATTTCTATATTCGTGCGAATTTATTACTGCACCCTCCTTATACTCGTGTACGGGGCGCGATGCCATAGCTGAATCCTTGCCCCAATCGTAGACATTGCCCTTTGTCATCTCGGCAATCTCCTGCGGAGAGTGGGTATCGAGCAGAAGTGCGCAGTCGCTGAACCCCCACGGGAAGAGCGAGCCAAACAGCACTCCGTCCCACAAACTGTGGTACTTGCTGAGTTTTTTATTGCCATACACTACCGGATATCTGCCAATAGTTTGGTCGTCGGGGTAGCGGATGTGTGCAGGGCTATGCATATCACCCAGCCAATGCACCAGCATTGCAATCGACAATACGCGTAACGAGTCGCTCATATTGCCGTGATTTGCCTTCAGATCGGCTGCGTAGCGGTCAGCGAGGTAGACGCAATTCTTCACGAACTTATCCCCATTGCGCATCCCTTTGAATACGGTGCAGTCGTCATCTACCTCGAATGTGTGCGGAAAGGTCACTTTGCGCTTGGCATTCGAAGGCTCGAAGTCTAACTCCATAAGCAACTCAGGCTTGAAGTCGTCGGCGTACGATGCATAATAGACAATCGATTTTCCATCCAAATATTTATCGAGCCACCTCTTTGCCATTGGCGTAAGGTGGTTTTCGGCAATCTTTGCGATGGTGGCGTGCGCACGGCGATCCCAGCCGTACGAAGTGCCACACATCATAACTGCAACGATACAGAGTAGAACGAACTTTCTCATAGCAAAAGGGTTATAATCGTTTGATAGCAATCTTCAACGGAGTCTCATTCACATCGCTCGCTACGACGAACTCGCCTTGTGGCTCGGCAGCGGTCTTGACACTTACAGCCAAAGTCTGCTGACCGATATACGATGCGAAATCTGCTACAGCTGCGTGTACAGCCTCGATATCCTCGATCTCGACCTCAATCTTGTCGGTTACCTCCAAGCCCGAATCCTTGCGGATATTCTGGATGCGGTTTACCAACTCGCGAGCGACGCCCTCCTTAACAAGTTCATCGGTGAGGGTGATGTCGAGAGCAACGGTCAATTTGCCCTCGCTTGTTACTAACCATCCCGGCATATCCTCCGATGTGATCTCGAAGTCGGCTGGAGTTACGGTAATCTGCTCACTACCCATATCAAGTACGATTTCAGTAGAAGACTCGATTTCTGAAATCTTCTCCTGCGAGAACTCGGCAGTCATTGCGGCAATCTGCTTCATATACTTTCCGTAGCGAGGGCCTAAAGTCTTGAAGTTTGGCTTGATACGCTTGGTAATAAGACCTGTAGTCTCGCGGATAAGATCCATCTCCTTGATGTTTACCTCGTTGAGGATAAGCGACTTAACAGCCAACAGATGCTCTTCGGTTGCATCGTCAAGCACAGGAATCAACACCTTTGCAAGCGGCTGACGCACCTTGATATTGACCTTACGACGCAGAGCGAGTACCATCGAAGATACCTGCTGTGCCATTGCCATCATATCCTCCAAGCGAGCGTCAATAAGCGACTCGTCGCACTTAGGGAAGGATGCGAGGTGAACTGAATCTTCAGAGTGGCGGTTGCTCAATGCGTTCAAATCGCAGAAGATGCGATCCGAGATAAATGGTGCAAACGGTGCAGCTAACTTCGCAACGGTCTCAAGGCAGGTGTAGAGAGTCTGATAAGCCGAGAGCTTATCCTCGTTCATCTCGCCACCCCAGAAACGCTTGCGGTTGAGGCGTACATACCAGTTTGACAAATTCTCGCCCACAAACTCCTGAATAGCACGAGCCGCAGGGGTTGGATCGTAATCCTCAAGTGATGCGGTAACATCTTTTATGAGGGTATTCAAGAGCGAGATAATCCAGCGGTCAATCTCTGGACGACGCTCCATCGGCACCTCCGCCTCCTTGCCCGTGAAGCCGTCAATGTTGGCGTAGAGCGCGAAGAACGAGTAGGTGTTGTAGAGTGTTCCGAAGAACTTACGACGCACCTCATCCACGCCCTCAACATCGAACTTGAGGTTATCCCATGGATCGGAGTTGGCGATCATATACCAACGAGTGGCATCTGCGCCATACTTGTTGAGTACCTCGAATGGGTCTACGGCGTTGCCAAGACGCTTCGACATCTTGTTTCCATTCTTATCGAGAACAAGACCGTTCGAGATGATATTCTTGAACGCTACGCTGTCGAACAACATTGTAGCGATTGCGTGCAGTGTGAAGAACCAGCCACGAGTTTGGTCTACTCCCTCAGCGATAAAGTCGGCAGGGAACAACTTGTCGAAGCAGTCGGCATTCTCGAATGGATAGTGACGCTGTGCATAAGGCATAGCACCCGAGTCGAACCAAACATCAATCAAATCGCTCTCACGACGCATTGGCTCGCCCTTCGACGAAACCAAAACGATATTATCGACATACGGCTTGTGGAGGTCGATATTCTCGGTAGAGTAGTTCTCTGCCGACATATCGCCAACCTTGAAGTTCTTGTATGGATTCTCACTCATAAAGCCCGCCTCGATTGACTTCTCAATCTCCGCCATCAACTCCTCAACCGAGCCGATACACTTCATCTCCGAGTAGTCCTCGGTAGCCCAAATTGGGAGTGGAGTACCCCAGAAACGCGAACGCGAGAGATTCCAATCTACCAAGCCCTCCAACCACTTGCCGAAACGACCAGAGCCAGTATACTCAGGCTGCCATTTGATGGTGTTGTTCAACTCCATCATTCGCTCGCGGAGAGCCGTTGTGCGGATAAACCACGAGTCAAGAGGGTAGTACAATACGGGTTTGTCGGTACGCCAGCAGTGTGGGTACGAGTGGGTATGCTTCTCAATCTTGAAGACTTTGCTTTCGCCCTTGAGCATTACGCAGATGTCGATGTCGAGCGTTGTGTCGCTATCTGCCAAAGCAGCATCGTAGGCATTCTTAACATAACGACCTGCCCACTCATTGTAGAGTGCAACATCCACATACTTCTCAACGAACTCCTTGTCCAGATCCTCCAAACGGAAGAAGCGACCTGAGCGATCCACCATCGGGCAGTTCTTACCTGCGGTATCGACCATAAAGAGAGGTGCGATGCCCGCAGCGCGAGCCACACGGTCGTCATCAGCACCGAAGGTAGGTGCAATATGAACGATACCCGTACCATCCGAAGTGGTTACATAGTCGCCCACGATTACGCGGAATGCATCCCCCATAGGCTTTACCCAAGGGATAAGCTGCTCGTAGCAGATACCCTCCAGCTCCTTGCCTTTGAAGGTATGCTCCTCAACCTCGAAAGTTCCCTCTTGCTTCTTGCCGAAGTAGGAGCCTACAAGCTCTTTTGCCATAATGATGGTCTGACGAGCCTCGGTGTATGGGTTTTGGCACTTCACGCGAACATACTCAATCTGCGGGCCTACGCAGAGCGCAGTATTTGAAGGGAGTGTCCAAGGTGTTGTGGTCCAAGCGAGGAAGAATAGTTCGCCCTCTGCACCCTCGAAGAGGTGTTCGCTCTTCTCGTTGCGTACGATGCGGAACTGCGCTGTGCAGGTTGTATCCTTAACATCGCGGTAGCAACCCGGCTGGTTTAACTCGTGAGTCGAGAGTCCCGTACCTGCGGCAGGCGAATATGGCTGGATGGTGTAACCCTTGTAGAGCAACCCCTTATCGTAGAGTCGCTTCAAGAGATACCACAAAGTCTCAATATATTTGTTGTCGTATGTGATATATGGATCGTCGAGATTTACCCAATAGCCCATCTGCTGCGTGAGGTTGCTCCACACATCGGTGTACTTCATTACATCCTCGCGGCAGCGACGGTTGTACTCCTCGACGGTAATCTTCTTGCCGATATCCTCCTTTGTGATGCCGAGAGTCTTTTCAACTCCCAACTCCACAGGCAGACCGTGTGTATCCCAACCCGCTTTGCGGTTTACACGATAGCCCTGCTGTGTCTTGTAGCGACAGAATACATCCTTGATGGTACGCGCCATAACATGGTGAATACCTGGCATACCATTTGCCGAAGGGGGACCTTCGTAGAAGATAAATGCTGGTGCGCCTTCGCGCGTTTCGATACTTTTGTGGAAGGTATCTTTCTTCTCCCACTCCGCCAACACCTCGTTGGCGAGAGCCGATAAATCGAGATTTTTATACTCTTTGAACTTCATACGACACTTAAATTCAAGTTATAATCGTGCAAATATACGAAATATTATTGAGAATTAACCCCTAAGCCGACTATTTTGCTAAAAAATAATCCGTTGCGGCGCGAAACCACAACGGATTATTAACTATTGAAAGAGAGTAACCTCGCGAAGAGGCCCTCTCATTGTCGATTTACTCGATGCTCTTTGCAAGAACGATTGAGCCCCAAGTGTTCTTGAACAGTGGCAACTCAACAACATCGCCAGTCTTAACCTCGCGCTCAGCAATGTAGAAAGTACCCTTCAACTTGCCATCCTTTGCGCAACGAGTGTAGCACGAAGTGAGGATAGTCCAACCCTTG
Organism: Rikenellaceae bacterium; assembly: GCA_015059875.1. Lineage (GTDB taxonomy): Bacteria > Bacteroidota > Bacteroidia > Bacteroidales > Rikenellaceae > Alistipes. The sequence goes on from SUZQ01000058.1 coordinate 8,372, forward strand.
CGAACAATAGCGTTGTTCGAAGTGAGGATGTAGATCTTGCCATCAGCCTTAGCAGTGATGCGACCACCAGCGCAATTCTGTCCCTTAGCAGCTGGGGTTGGAACCATCATCTCAAAGCCCTCGAACTCCTTTGGATAGACATTCGCCATTACGAATGTGTGGCCCTGCCAGAGCTGTGCGCCCTCTACAAAGTTAGAGCGACTGAAGCCCTCGCCCTCGAACTTAATCGAGATCTCAGATGGCTTCTCAACATAAGGGCGTGCGCTCAACGAACGACTCTTATCGCTACGGAATGCACAGAGTGGAAGTCCCTCTGCCGAGAATACATTACCCATATCCTCGTTGAAGCAGTAACGAACAGCTGTTGGAGCAGTTACTCCCTCAGCCCATACAACAACATCCTTACCCTCGATGCGAGCCTCTGCCAATACAAAGTCTATCTTCTTTGCATTCTCAGCATTCTGTACGCCAATCTGGAAACCATTGATACGGCCCTCGCCCTTCTGTACGAGATTTGTAGGAACATTCTTGAAGTGTACGCGAATCTTATCGCCCTCAACAGTGATTGCACGGTAAGCTGGTGAACGGAACTCGCCAACGCTCTTTCCGTAGTGACCACCAAGTGCGCAAGCTGCCAAACGATGAGATACATCCCACTTCTTAGGAGGGTGGATGTCGCCAGGGATCTGATTCTGGTCGTTAGTTACAACCAACTCACAATTCTTGGTGCGAGCAGCTACGCGAGCCTGAGCCTCACGAAGAAGTGCGCCATTGATACCTCCGTATGTGTGAGGAGCAATCTCAACGATGTAGAATGGCATCTCAGGATTGCGGAACTCCAAACGCCACGACTTAACGAGGTGCGAAAGCTTGCTTGCGTAACGAGTTGCAGTGCTTACATTCGAGCAACCCTGATACCAAATAACACCTGCAATGGTGGTGTGTCGGATAGGGTAGATATTTGCGTTGTGGAGGTGCGAAACCTTGTTTTTCCACTTTCTGCTTCTCGACAAATCCTTCTTGCATACAGCAGCGACCTTTGGATTGGCAGTGAGATACTCTGCGCTCAACCATCCCTCAACAGGGGTACCACCATACGAAGCGTCGATAAGACCGATAGGTACATTCAAAGCCTCCTGCAAATCCTTACCGAAGCCGTAACCTACAGCCGAGAAAGTAGCCAAATCGCGTGGGTTGCAAACCGACCAACGAGCCTTGTGCTTGCGCTGTGCAGGTACATCCTTCTGTGGAGTAGCCGATGCGATACGACCTGTGCAGTAGAGGCGGATATTCTTATTCATATCGCCCTTCAACTCACCCTTCATATCAGGAGTTTTGTTCACGCGCCACTCCATATTCGACTGACCAGCGCAGAGCCAAACCTCACCGAAGAGGATGTTTGTAAGCTCCTTAACCTCCTTCTTGCACGAAATGGTGATGGTGTGAGCGTCGAAACCAGCACCGAGAGTTTGAACAGGCAAAATCCAGAATCCCTCTTCGTCAGCCTTAACCTTGAGTGGCTTCTTCAAATTGAGCCAGCTTGGATTAACCTTTACAGTAGCCTTTGGCTTAGCCCATCCCCAGATGTTTACGGTAGATGAGTGCTGAAGCACCATGTTGCTACCTACAACCGATGGCAAGACCAAAGTTGGCTCCTGCTCCTTTGCCTCTGTTGTTGCTACCGAAAAGAGCATCGCAACAACTGCAATCAAAATAAATTTGAAGTTTTTCATAAATGTTTTGTTTTTTAATAATAAAGTGTTGGTAAAAACTTTTATTTGCGCAAAGTTAATAAATGTTTCTAAAAAAATATGTAAAAAGTGTTATATTTGTGAGTTGATACTTAAATTTTAACCACCCGAATATGAAAAAATATCTTTTATCGGTAGTAGCACTCCTCTGTGTGGTGGGGGCATCAGCGCAATCGGTATACCCCTCTGCGGGCGAAGATTGGGCGAGAGTACGCCCATCGAAACACGGATTTAACGACAAGAAAATACGCGAGTTGCGTCGATTTGTCATCGACTCGATGAATACTACGGGGTTGATGGTTATCGTCGATGGCGAGTGTATCTTCAAGTTCGGAAGTATCGACCGCACAAGTTATATCGCCTCGTGTCGAAAAAGCGTTTTGGCAATGCTCTACGGCAAGTATGTAGAGAATGGCACAATCGACCTCGACAAGACGATAGGCGAGATAGGCATTACCGATCATGGTGGGCTTTTGCCAATCGAGCAGAAGGCGACTGTGCGCCACCTGATTCAGGCGCGTTCGGGTGTATATCATCCCGCATCGAACAGCGGCAGCGCACTCGACAATCCCAACAAAGTTCCACAACGAGGCTCGAAAAAACCCGGCTCATACTATCTCTATAATAATTGGGACTTCAACGCCGCAGGAACGGTGTTCGAAAAGCTGACGGGCAAGAGCATATATCTGGCGTTGGAGGAGGATTTGGCGAAACCTCTCGGATTTCAGGATTGGGATATTGAGAAGCAGCGTTACGGTGGTAGATTGAAAAGGTCGATGCACCCCGCCTACCACATATATATATCTACGCGAGATATGGCGCGTTTGGGCTATCTTATGTTGCGCGAAGGAGAGTGGAATGGCGAGCAGATTATCTCGAAGGCGTGGCACAAGGAGATGCTTACGGCTTGGACCTCGCGCAAGGAGGTGAGCGATCGAGCAGGTCAAAGAAGTAGCTTCGCCTATGGCTATATGTGGTGGCTCTACAAGAGCAGAACGCCCGAACTCAAAGGTGCTTACACGGCTCGCGGAGCGATGGGACAATTCATCACCGTTATTCCCGAATTGAATATGGTTATTGCACACAAAACCGACAGCGTTTATGGTCGCAAAACTTCATATTCTCGCTACAAAAAGCTGCTCGACAAGATTATTGCAGCGAAGGAGCGTGAGTAAGGTGGCAAGCGGCGGGAGAGATTAAAAATTGAGAATTGAGAATTGAAAATTGAGAATTAAAGGTATTTTTATTTAGAAGAGGGGGGCGATAGATAAGGGCCAGTAAGGGCGAGTAAGGGTGCGCGCTTTCTTTACTAGCCGTTACTAGCCGTTAATAGCCCTTACTAGCCGTTATTAATGCTGCGCCTTGACCACCGTCGGAGTTCGCAAAACCCAAAAGCCAATGGCTAATAGCTAATAGCAGAATTGAGAATTGTTTTTTCGCTTTTTCCTTTTTCCTTTCGATTCGTACCGCTATAGACCAACAAAATAGGGCAGAGATTGAGAAATCCCTGCCCTCGTTGTATTACAGTATTTAGCTACTCCACTCTTCGCTTGTATACCTCGCGGAGATTGCTGCTTGTAGTGCTGTTGTCGAGTATGAGATACTCTCCATTGAATCCCGACACTACGCGCTGCATATTATAGTCGCCACTCAAAATCAGCTTGCTACTCTCCGCATCGTAATGCCAATCGAAGGAGTATGTGCTATCATTTTCACATGTGTACATAGTGCACTCGCCCTTGCCGTTCGCATTAAAAGTGTAGGTGTAGCTCGCTCCACCATCCCAATATGCCTGACCTTCAAACACTATCACATCAGTGACATTTTTATACTTGGCATCGTATCGGAATTTTGCGTCCAGATCCCACACACCTGGCAAACTTTGTACAAGATTCTCGGCATCGAAATTTTTGCTCTGCTTCATTAAGTCCTGTACAAACTGCTCCTCTGGACTCAGAGGTTGTTTCTCGTTATTATCACACGAAATCATCGTGAACACTGCTGCAAGGAGCAATAAAAGAAGATTCTTTTTCATATACTACTATCAATTATAGGAAAATTTGCGGTTACAAATATAGTGTAAAAAAGCGAAAGAGCAAAATAGCTCGACAATCTCGTCGCGAATATTTGCCAAGATGCTAATCCCTCTTGTTGTACAACTTCTAACGAAAAGGGGGTGTCTAAAAAACTTATTAGACACCCCCTGCTCTTGTTGTTAGTTGATATAGCAACTACTTAGTCAATGCCATTACAGGCTTAACCTTGGCGCGTGGAGCCAAAACCTTCTTGTTTGCACGCTTCATCTTGTTGGTAACAGAGAATGGAGATACCTCTTCTGCGCCGTAGAATGTAACATAATCTGTTACGCAAGTTCCAGAGAGGGTGTTACCCTTATCGTCTTTAGCCTCAACTTTAGCAGTTGCTACACCATCTTCGTTGACAGAGATTGTAACTGAACCCGACTTCAAAGGTGCATAGCCAGCTACATCAAAATTCTCATCTAACTTGAAGTAGAAACTTCCTTGTGAGCTACCATCGCTATCAATATAGCCAGTCAAAATTGCCTCCTTGCTAATATCAGCCAAGATAGGGAATGTTCCAACAGGAGCAGACTTTGATGCATCAGCATGTATAAACAGCATAAACTCATCGCCTGTTGCATAATCATCAATATAAACCAACCACAAATTCTTGCCTACGCACATATAGTCGCCATAGCAATCTCCATATATCTCCAAATCATCAACATTGTTGAATGGAACCTGCAAATTACCGTTCAATGTAGAGAACTCGCCAGCCAAAGAGCCGTTACCCCAGTTGTTGGTGTTGTCAATGAGTTTATTAGGAGCTTGGATGTGATAAACCTTATCATCCTCTCCTATGAGCATTGCCTCAATAAGGTCGTCAGTAACGGTTACAGTACCACTCTTGAAGAATGTCTCGACTCCATCCTCGCTGCTTGTAACAAAGAGATTTGTAAATTCATAACCAGCGGTGTTTTCAGCAGTGCTACTCTCTAAATCCAAATTGTAGACACCATTAGGCATCTTGAAAGAGATGCTATGATTTGAAGATGCTGTTTTTGTATAGAGGTCGAGGAAGAGGTACTGCGAGTTTGGAAGAAGAGTAACAGCACCCGAAAAGATGTCGTAAACATTTGGCTGATTCGACAAAACAAGACCGTAGTTGAAAACATCCTCAGACTCACTGAAAAGGTTGCTGTAGTAGATACCCGAAACCTCGTTGAGAACATAATCTACATCGTGCTCGGTGCAAGGCTCGATAGGATTATTACCGCCTCCTTTATTAGAATCGTCCGAAGGATTACAGCCGACAAATGCAACGGCTGCCAAAAGTGCTAATGCAAAAAACTTTTTCATAACTAATAAAAATTAAAAAGTTAATAATTGTAAATATATATAATTGTAAATCTCTGTTTGCGGGGCAGACCTATGCTAAATAGGTTTTTAACCCCTTTACGAAGTGCAAAATTATCAATGATTTTTGAATATGCAAATTTTTTAGGAATTAATTGTAATATTGAAAAAATGCAGCAAAATGGCGTTTTGGGGCGATTTTTTAATAAAAAATAGAGAATTGCATAAATTTACATTACAAATTGTAAGCAAAATATGTAATGTAATTATAAAACTGTTATCGAAAAAAACTTCGATGGAATCTACTTTGGGTGCGTCAGTCATTGCGAGAGCTGCAGGCTCGTGGGGGTTTTGGGTTTTCCGAACTCTGAAGGTGGTCAAGGCGCAAGCGATTATGGGGGTACTAGGGGGACTGGGGGTTATAGGGAGCGCGGAAAGCAAATTGAGAATTGAGAATTCTGCTATTAGCCATTGGCTTTTTGGTTTTCCGAACTACTACCCTTGTCAAGGCGCGAGCATTAATAACGGCTAGTAACGGCTATTAATGGCTATTAATGGCTAGTAAGGAAAGCGCGCACCCTTACTCGCCTTTACTTGCCCTTATCTCTCGCGCCCCTCTCTTCTAAATAAAAATACCTTTAATTCTCAATTCTCAATTCTCAATTCTCAATTTGCTTGCGTCTAAATATCCTCCAATCCCAAAGTGTGTAATTCCAAAAAAAAATAGTACCTTTGCGTGCTGATATGGTGTGTTTTTTGCAAAAAATGGTCTATTTGTTTGAAATTGCAGAAAAAAACACTAAATTTGTTGGTTGGAAACAGAAACTAACGGACGAAAAAAGAGAAAAAACTAAATTTTCTATACACTAATAATTAAAAAACTATTTGTTATGACAAATGTAAAACGCGTCTATTTCTTCGGTAACAAAGAGGCCGAGGGAAATGGCAAGATGAGAGAGTTGCTCGGTGGTAAGGGTGCTAACCTCGCCGAGATGAACCTTATCGGTATTCCAGTACCTCCAGGATTTACTATCACTACCGATGTTTGTACAGAGTACTATCAGCACGGTCAGGCTGCAATCATTGAGTTGCTCCGTCCAGATGTTGAGGCTGCTATCAAGCGTGTAGAGGCTTTGACTGGTCGTAAGTTCGGCGACAAGGAGTTGCCACTCCTCGTATCGGTTCGTTCGGGTGCTCGTGCTTCGATGCCAGGTATGATGGATACTATCCTCAACCTCGGTATGAACGATGAGGCTGTTGAGGCTGTTGCACAGCTCTCGGGTAACCCACGCTTCGCTTGGGATTCGTACCGTCGTTTCGTACAGATGTACGGTGATGTTGTTCTCGGTATGAAGCCAGTATCGAAGGAGGATCAGGATCCATTCGAGGTTATTATCGACGAGTTGAAGGAGGAGCGCGGTGTTGAGATGGATACCGACCTCACAACTGACGATTTGAAAGTTTTGGTTGCGAAGTTCAAGGCTGCAGTTAAGGAGCAGACTGGTTCGGACTTCCCAGTAAACCCTTGGGATCAGCTTTGGGGTGCTATCTGCGCAGTATTCGGATCGTGGATGAACGAGCGCGCAATCCTCTATCGTAAGTTGAACAATATCCCAGCTGAGTGGGGAACAGCAGTAAATGTTCAGGCGATGGTATTCGGTAACATGGGCGACAGCTCGGCTACTGGTGTTGCTTTCTCGCGTGACGCTGCTACAGGTGAGAATATCTTTAATGGTGAGTACCTCGTAAATGCACAGGGAGAGGATGTTGTTGCAGGTATCCGTACTCCACAGCAGATTACTATCGAGGGTTCGCGCCGTTGGGCTAAGGCTCAGAACATCTCTGAGGAGGAGCGTGCTGAGAAGTACCCTTCACTCGAGGAGGTTATGCCTGAGGTTTACAAGGAGTTGAACGATATTCAGCACCACTTGGAGGAGTACTTCACCGATATGCAGGATATCGAGTTCACAATTCAGGACGGTAAGCTCTGGATGTTGCAGTGCCGTAACGGTAAGCGTACTGGTGCCGCAATGGTAAAGATTGCAATGGATATGTTGGCAGAGGGCTTGATCGACGAGCAGACTGCAGTTTTGCGCTGCGAGCCTGAGAAGCTCGACGAGTTGCTCCACCCTGTATTTGACAAGGCAGCTATCAAGAGTGCAAAGGTTGTAGTTAAGGGTTTGCCTGCTTCGCCAGGTGCTGCTACAGGTCCGGTAGTATTCTTCGCAGACGATGCAGAGAAGGTATTTGCAGAGACTGGTCAGAAGGCTATCCTCGTTCGTATCGAGACTTCGCCTGAGGATTTGAAGGGTATGCTCGATGCAGCAGGTATCCTCACAGCTCGCGGTGGTATGACTTCGCACGCTGCCGTAGTTGCTCGTGGTATGGGTAAGTGCTGCGTTTCGGGTGCAGGTGAGTTGGATATCGACTACAAGGCTCGTACAATCAAGATTAACGGCTTGACTATTAAGG